>JBEBTR010000010.1:0-47130 GCA_040393725.1 Sphingobacterium endophyticum
GACAGCAATTCCAAATCCGAATTTAACATGGTACACGTCGAAAACTGCAGATATCGGTTTAGATGTGGATCTATGGAATGGAAAATTTGGAATGACATTCGATTATTTTAACCGTTATAGAGACGGATTATTGGCAACAAGACTGGATCTGATTCCTGGAACTGTGGGAGCCAACCTTCCACAAGAAAACCTAGAAAGTGATAGAACATTTGGTTACGAAATTTCTGTAACCCATCGTAATAACATCAATGCCCTTAATTACTTTATTTCAGGCCAGGTTTCAACGACAAAAAGTCAATTTCAAAATCGAATAGAGTCGCCTGCAGGAAACTCTTACGATCATTGGAGAAACCGTTATGCTGACCGTTATAAAGACATCTGGTGGGGTAAGGAATATGATGGACAATTTACTTCATATGACCAAATCTACAACCACCCTACACAAATAGGTAGCGGAACTCTTCCTGGAGATTATTACTATAAGGATTGGAATGGTGACGGTTTTATTAATGGAAATGATGATCATCCAATTGCTACCTTTAATATGCCATTAATCAATTATGGATTCAATATCGGTGCATCATGGAAAGGAGTTGACCTATCTATGAATTTCCAAGGAGCAAATAAAGTTTATACCCGATATATAGAAGTATTGGCTGCGCCATTGCAATTCCAGGGCGGAGCATTAACCCAATTCTTAGACAGATGGAGACCAGTTGATCCAAATGCAGATTTATTCAATCCGAATACACAGTGGATTTCAGGATATTATCCTTCAACAGGATCTCCTATGGCAGAAGGTACAAGAGCAATTCAAAATGCTTCGTATTTAAGGTTAAAAACACTTGAATTAGGATATACCTTCCCTAGTCAATGGTTAGAGTCTATAAAAGTGAAAAGCTTTAGACTGTATGTGAGTGGTTATAATCTAATGACTTGGACCGGGATGAAATATTCTGACCCTGAGCACCCAGGATCTGAAGGCGGTTCATCATCTCACATGGTTGATACCTACAAGTATCCATTGAATAAAACCTATAACATTGGTGCATCAATTAAATTCTAAGTTTAATGAACATTATGAAAACTAATTTATCAAAAATATTGGCTGTCCTTCTCCTAGTTTTAGTAGGATCCTGTCGAAAAATGGATTTGGAACCATTAGGCGTATTGGACGAGAAGGCTTTATATGGAAATGAAGATGGCGCAAGAAAATTTGTTGCAGGTATCTATAGCCACCTTCCTATCGAAGATTTCGTCTATCATCCAGAAAGAGGGTTTAGATGGGATAATTACTGGGTTAACTTTGAAAACATGGCTTCAATGTCTGGAGAAATGACAGGGCAGTTCTGGGGTGTTGCCGGAGCACAGGGATTTGGATATTGGCCTTATGACCGCATCAGAAATATCAATGGATTTATTGGCGGTCTGCCTAATTACAAGGAAAACTTTACAGAAGACGGATACAACAATATCCTGGGTGAGGCTCATTTCTTGAGAGCTTTCTTTTACTTCTCCCTGGTGAAGCGATATGGTGGTATTCCAATCATCAAAGAGGTTCAGGATCCACAAGCTGAAAAGGAAACTTTATTGGTTTCAAGGGATAAGGAATCTGATGTCTATAAATTTATTCAGGAAGACTTGCAGTTTGCTGTAGATAATATGTCTCCTACATCGGAAAAGGGACGTGCAAACAAATACGTTGCAGCAGCATTGCTTTCTCGTGCAATGTTATATGCTGGAAGTATTGCGAAATATGGGTTTTATTCCAATTTGCAGGGGGATGCTGCGTCAAAAGGCTATGCAGGAATTCCTAGACAGGAAGCAGAATGGTTCTTTCAAAAAGCCTATGATGCAGCAACCGTTGTGATCAACGGTCCGTATTCATTATACAATAAAAAACCAGAAGATAAAGAGCTGAACTATGTTGACCTTTTCTTGGACGAAAATAGCCCTGAGGATATCCTCATCAAGCAATACGATATCACAGCACCATACGGAACTCGTCTAAAACATAGTTACGACGCTACCTTATTGCCAAATCCAACATTCTCTAGTGACAGTGAATCTGGAGCATATCCAGTTTACAATGTTGTTGAACTATTTGGTGAACTTCCATTGAATGATGCAACAGGTACTCCAATCCGTTATACTGACCGCAAAGAGTTATATGCAGATGCAGAACCTCGCCTTCGCGGTTCTGTCTACTTCTCTGGTATGGAACTACGCGATGGGGCAGAAAAAAGAGCTTTCGATATGTTGAGAGGGCTGTACCTTAGTTATCCTGGTAAAGCTAGTGATGCTCAGATGGGATCAAATTCCGCTCCGATCAACAGAGAGTCCAACCGTATTCTTGCAGGACCTAAAAATACACAGTACGATTATAAAGGCACCAAAATTGGAATTACGGGAGAACACGGGATGTGGAAAGATGGTCATGCGAACAATACAAGAACAGGTTTCTTCGTGCGTAAATACATCAATTATAAAATATCTACGAAAGAGGTGAAATTATATAACAGCACACAACCATGGAAGGTTATCCGTCTTGCAGAAATACTTCTGAACAAAGCGGAAGCAGCCTATGAGTTAGGTTTGCTGAAATCTAACGAATCTCTGAAAGCAGAAGCATTCACTTATATCGCAAAGGTTCGCGACCGTGCTGGCGCAAAGGCTTATGTGTATAATCCAACTGCAGCAAACATTACAAAATATGGATATCCATTAGATGGAAACCTACAGTTCATTCGTGAGGAAAGAGAAAGAGAACTATGTTTTGAGAATCATCATTGGTGGGATATCAGAAGATGGAGAACAGCGGATGTGGAATTGAATAACTTCGTTCCAAATTCCCTGATGCCTTATTTGGTACTTGACGAAATCAAGTATAAACCAAATGGTGAACGTATTAACTCTTATATATTCATTCGTGAAAGAGAGCCATGGAATAAGACATTTAATTTTGAGAAGAAATGGTATTACGAACCTCTTCCTGGCGGAGAATTGAATAAAAATCCTAATCTATATCCTCAAAACCCAATTTATTAATCTAATAAACTGAAAATGAAAAAGATATTTATATTATTTGCGCTGATACCGACAATCTGGTTAAGCTCATGTGCCGATATAGACAATTTTGATGCCCCTGATGCCACACTATCTGGTAATGTGATAGACAAGACCTCGAATAGTCCATTTCTAACTGGACCTGGGGAATTTGCTATCCGACTTCTTGAGACCAGCTATGGTGAAAATCCTGCTCCTCAAGACTTACCGGTGAAACAAGATGGATCATTTATCAATAATAAACTGTTTTCAGCTACATACTCCCTGCAGCCTTATGCAGGGGCATTTTGGCCAGCAGATATTGTAACTGACTTTAAATTGAACGGATCTGGAACACAGGATTTTCAGGTAACACCTTACCTGAAAATTAAAAACGCAAAGTTTGTGCTAAAAGAAGGCGGTAAAATGGATGTTTCCTGTACCCTGGAAGCTCCAATTACACAAGGATTACCTCAAGTTATCGAAGTTAGACCTTTCTTAAGCCTTACTCCATATTGTGGCGCTGGAAATAGAATAGACGCTTACTATAAAGATGAGTTTAGAGTTTTGATCAACAAGAACTGGGATGAAATTGGCAACATGAATACTGGAATTGGAAATGAAACGTATACTATTAAAGATCTTCAACTTAAATCCGGATATACCTATTATTTCAGAATGGGAGCCAAAGTCAGAGATACTTTTGAAAAATTTAATTATTCTGAAGTAGTTGAAATCAAAGTGCCGTAATAACTAAAAAAGTAAGCTAACATATTTATAAATTTTAACTATGATTTTAGACATGAAACGAATTCATTTAATTATACTGTCCCTAATGCTGGGCTTACTTACAGCATGTTCAAAAACAACTGGAAATCAAGACAACGGCAAGACTGATGAGCCTGATCCTGTGGAGAAACCCGACGGATATGATACTTCTGGTTTAGTCTATCCTAAATATGAGGGTCTTGTGATGGCGGGCTATCAAGGCTGGTTCAATGCCGAAGGAGATGGTGCAAATAGAGGTTGGTACCATTATCAAGGGGCTAACAATAGATTTGAACCGGGATATACCAAGGTGGACTTTTGGCCGGATATGGCCGAATATAGCAAGAAATACAAGTCTCCTTTTAAATTTGCTGACGGTTCAGATGCATACCTGTTCAGTTCCTATGATGAAGAAACCATTGACCTTCATTTTAAATGGATGAAGGAATATGGGATTGATGGAGTTCACATGCAGCGATTTTTAGGGGAGGTTAAACCAAGTAATCCTTCTGGAAAAGCTCATTTCAACAAAGTGCTAACCAGCGCTTTAAAAGCAGCTAAAAAATATGGTCGGGCTATTAGTGTCATGTATGACCTTAGTGGTTCTTCACCGGAGGATTTTACTGCATTGGAACAGGATTGGAAGGAACTTGTTGAAACGCATAAACTATATGATAAGGCAGCAAATCCGACTTATTTATGGCATAATGGAAAGCCACTGATGACACTGTGGGGAGTTGGGTTTGATGATGGTAGAAAATACAAGACTCAAGATGTTGATAAATTGGTTGATAAATTGAAATCCGGTGATAAAAAAGTGTCCATTATGCTAGGTATTCCATACTATTGGAGGACCCTGGATAGAGATACTGAAAATAACACTGCATTACATACTTTAATCAAGAAGGTGGATATTATCATGCCTTGGGCTGTTGGAAGGTACAATATTAATGATTTTAACCCTAATATAGTTAGGGAGGACATGCAATGGGCATCACAGAATAAAGTGGATTATGTTCCTTTGGTTTTTCCAGGATTCAGCTGGGGAAATCTACAAAATAACCCTGAAATCTACCACGCTATTCCTCGTGTAAAAGGCGATTTTATCTGGAAGCAAATGTCCAATGCCATTAGCGCTGGAGCTATGTCCCTATACGTTGCTATGTTCGACGAAATTGATGAAGGTACTGCCATTTTCAAAAGTGCAAGAGAAAAGGACACTCCTTTAAATGGTGACCGCTTAAAGTTTGTCGGTATTGAAAATGACCTTCCGACTGACCATTATTTATGGCTTTGCGGTGAATCTGCAAAGTGGATCAAGGGAGGGACAGGGTATACAAGTCAGAGACCTGTAAGACCCTAATTTTTGAGTATGGCTGATTTGTTTTAGTTATATTATAGTGGTTGGAAAGCGAGCTTTATGCTCGCTTTTCTTTTTAACCCTTATTTCGCAAAATCATTTTTTCTTCAACAATTATGTATTGGTAGTATATAATTTTATCCTTTATTAAAAAATTGTGCAAACGTTTGCCTGAAAATTGCGCAATCGTTTGAATTGAGCATTTAGTTAAGAAACGTTAAAATTATGTTAATTAGGTGCATATGCAACTTTTTTATTTGAGACTTCCTTCTCAATATATTTGTCTCATAAAAAACCAAATTTCCCCTTATTATGATGAGACATCTACTGACTATTATCGGGTTCTTATTCTTCACTTCAAGTGTGTTTGCACAAACAAATACAATCACAGGCCGAGTGACGAAAGATGATGGTACTCCACTTCAAAGTATGACAATTACGGAGAAAGGTACTGACAATAGAACTCAGACAGATTCGCAAGGAAGTTTTACTCTAAATCTTAGAAGTTTACCTTCAGCGATTGTCACAACAGGTATCGGTTATAAGAGAACCGAAACTCCAATCCAAAATTTAAACCCAGTTACCATCAGCATGCAAGAAGACGGAGCCGTCGTTGATGAGGTAATCGTGGTTGGTTATCAAAAGCAATCTCAGAAAAAAACAACAAGTGCCGTACAGGTGATTTCTGGAAAGGAAATCGAAAATATGGCTGCGCCAAGTTTTGAGAGCTTATTACAAGGTCGTGTATCAGGGGTAAACATCCAAAACTTTACGGGTGAACCTGGGGCTAGAAATACGTTTACCATTCGTGGTAACTCCACCATTTCTCCCGACTTAAATGCGGAAATTGACTTGGCAAATACCATGAGTACGCCATTGTATATTATTGACGGTATGCCAATGTCAGTTACTGATTTAGCTTCTTCATCTGCTACGGGTACGAACTACATTGCCGGAATCAACATCAATGACATCGAAAGCATCGTCGTGCAAAAAGATGCTTCTGCGACCGCAGTATGGGGTTCCCGTGGTGCTAATGGTGTAGTAACAATCACAACAAAAGCAGGTAAATCTGGTAAACCGCAAATTCGCGTGTCCTACTACAAAGGATTGACACAACGTCCTGAACTTCAAAACACACTTCTTGGTGCAACTGAAAGAAGAACGAAATTGGATATTTTACAACAATATGCTAACCACAATCAGTGGGCTACTCTTCCACAGGCACTAACAGACAGTTTGAACAACAGCTATAACAATGCTACCGATTGGCAGGATTTATTCTATCAAGCAGGTAATATTGATAATATGGACGGAAGTATTGCCGGTGGTACCGATATTGTAAATTACAGACTTTCATTGGGTTATTACAATGAGGATGGTATCGTTCGTCAAACCGGATTCAAAAGGTATTCTCTTCGTGGAAACTTTAGTTTCAACCTTGCTAAGTTCCTTAAATCTGACTTCACTTTTTCTGCCTCAAGAATGGATAGAAAAAGAGGTCTGGGTAAAGGAATTAACAACGTGGTGCCTATCAATGCAGGTAGCATGCCCTCATCATTTGTAGGCCTTTCCGATTTGGATTATGAATTCTATATGGGACAGTATGACAAGATTATGGATGATAACCAGACAGATATCTTGAATATGTTCTCTAAAACCTATGTGGATATCTTGCCTGGACTGCAATATTCTCTAGAAGCCTCTGTACAGGCCAATTTTGATACTAGAGATCAGTTTCAGCCAAGAGAAATTACAAGAGGTTGGAACTTTGCGCAATCCAATAAAAACAATGCCTATATCTATAATATCGCAAACGTTTTGAACTATAACAAAAAGTTCAATGATGCGCATGGTATTACGGTGACAGCAATGCAATCATTCCAATATGATGATTATAGATCAACTTATTTATATGGTGAAAACCTACCAACGGATGATATTCATGTTGTTCAGGGTGTGAATCAAAGAAATCTATATGGAAACAGCAATATCAGAAAGTCTGGACTGGTATCCTATTTAGGTCAATTCTCCTATGATTATAAAGAGAAATATATCTTTAATGCATCATTTAGAGCTGACGCTTCTTCACGCTTTGGTAAAAACACTAAATGGGGTAATTTCCCAGCGCTTTCCTTAGCTTGGGTTGCTTCCGATGAAAATTTCCTTAAAGAAGTTTCTTGGTTAAATTTCTTGAAATTCAGAGGTAGCTGGGGTCTTTCAGGTACTCTACCACAAGATTTCTACGCACCTTTCAATGTTTGGGACCTACCTACTATCCCTTATGACGGGGAAGGCGTAGCAACTCCTTCATTTACTAAACCTTTAACCTTGCCAAACTTAACATGGAACAAATCTGAACAAACCAATATTGGTTTCGATTTAAGAATGTTCAACGATAGAATCACTTTGACAGTGGATGGATATAGGAAAATTACCAGAGATCCGATTATGTCTTTCCCATTCCAATTCTATACGGGTTATACAAGACTTTCATATAACGTTCCAATGACCATATACAATGAAGGGGTGGATATTACGCTGGCTACAAGAAACATGGGTAAGTCAAATCCTTTCCAATGGAACTCCAACTTGAATTTAACATTCAATAAAAATAGAATCGGATCATTACCTTTTGGCAATAAAGCATTCTATGCTAGTTCATATGACTATAATCAACAAATGCTTTATAAGGTTGGAAGCCCAATCTATCGTTGGGGACAGATTATGAATCAAGGTGTATATAACCATCAGGATGCAATCCCGGTAGATCCTATTACTGGAAAGGTATTAACTTATTTCAAAGGCAATACTGTTGTTAAACCTGGTTTCCCACAATGGCTGGATGTAAATGCAGATGGGGATGTATGGGATAATTCAGACAGAGGTGCGGCAGACGGTGACTTGGTACCAACCGGAGATCCGAATCCATTTTTGACTGGTGGTTTCTACAATGAGTTCAGTTATAAAAACTTCACTTTAGGTGTGTTAAGCACTTTTGTTTTCGGAAGAGATATTATCAATAATTTGAAAAGTAGCCAATACAATGGAATCATGGGTAATGCCTATAAGTTTGCTAATACAAGGCTGCCAGACCTTGAGGGGGTTGATTACTGGACTCCAGAAAAAGCGCAGGATCCAAATTATCAAGCTGCTTTTCCTTCCATTAATCCTTATCAATCGTATTACTATCAGTTCTTACCTTTCAGTACGATGTTCAATGAGAATGGTAACTTCTTTAAAATTAAAACAATTACGGTTGGATATAATCTACCTCAGGAGTTTATCAATAGCTTCAGACTTGGCCTTAAAAACGTAAGGTTCTATGGAATGCTTGATAACATCTTCACTGTTCAGGCTTCTACAGTACCGGACGCGGAGTTAGTTACTCCTCAAGGTGAATACAATGGTGGAGCTTATCCTTTACCTAAGAAATATACATTGGGTGTAGAAATTAATTTTTAATACAGAGCACAATGAAATTAAATTATATAAAAAGAGCTTGTTGTTACCTATTGGTATTGGCCAGCTTAAGTTCTTGTCAAAAATATATCGATCTTGAACCAGAAAACAGCACCTATGATGAGGTGTTTTGGAAGGACGCCAATAATATTTCCAAAGCTACAAATGGTGGATATTCGATGCTTAGGAATGCATTGAGAAATGAACGCTCTTATTTTATCTTTGGTGATATTGCTGCTGGGAATTTCGCAGTCGGCTCTGACCACTGGAATATGAGAGATTTTAGTAAGGCTGGAAACTTTTATTTCAATTACGCAGCCTATTTAGAGGGTTCTCTTTGGAACTGGACGAGGTTTTATGGGATTATTAATCAAGCAAATAGAATCATTGAAAATACTCCTTTAATTCCAGCTGAGAATTTTGAAGATGGAGAGGCGCAAAAAAATTCATTGATTGCTGAAGCTCGCTTTACCCGTGCATTTGTTAATTTCTATATGCAGCGAGTTTGGGGTGATATCCTTTTAGTGAAACAGAGTTATAACGACCCTCAGAATATTCCGCCAATTGCTAGATCTCCACAAAAAGAGACCATTGACTTCTGTATCGAAGATTTGAAATTTGCAATTGATCATTTAATCACAACAAGAAAAAGCATCGCAAATAAAGGCGCAGCTCAGGCTCTTTTGGCACATGTTTATGCCTGGTCTCATGATTATGTGAATGCAGAAAAATATGCAAATGACGTAATCAATGCAGGGTATAGCTTGGAATCCTCAGCTGATTATCGTAAAATCTGGCTAGGTGACTCTAAAGAGTCCATCTTTGAAATCCATATGCAATATGAAACAAATGCAGGTGAAAATGATGCAAACTTCTTTAATATCTTCTTAGCTGATCCTGTGGTTAGAAACAAAGGGGTAAATAGTGCTTGGCGATTGGATCAACAAGTGTTGGAGGAATACTTTAATGAAGATGAAGCCCGTTTTGATTCCGTATTTAGACAAGGAGATGGTTCTAATCTATATTTCTTAAGAAAATATGATAATGTTAAATATTATGAACCTAATACCAACGCCTATACCATCAACAATAATTTGGTGATTTTCAGACTAGCTGATATGTACCTGTTAAGAGCGGAAGCATATTATAAAAATGGTAAAACACAATTGGCGTTGGATGATTTAAACCGTATTCGTGAAAGAGCTGGGTTGGAAAAAGTAAATGTTTCTGGTGATAATTTATTTACTGAAATCTTTAAAGAAAGAAGAAGAGAATTAATTGGGGAGGGTTCTACTCAATTTGATGTAATTCGAATGGGTTTCTTAAACAAATTGGAATTCTCAGATTACTATTCAGAATCTAGAATTGAAAAACAAGGTTATTATTGGCCATTGGATATGCGTGCTTTATTGCCTCAAGACGAATTATTAACTCAAAACCCTTGGTGGAAAAACAATTAAGATTATGAAATTTCAAAAAATATTTATCGGAATCTTGGGTTTAATTTTAACCACTTCTATCTTCTCATGTAAAAATGATGATTATAGAATTGGTGGTGAACTCCACGATCCTAATGTGAAAATGTCTACCTATGACTTCTTGAAAAGTAATAAGTATGGCACATTTGATACGTTGATATTGCTTATCGACAAAGCAGGACTTAAAGAAAAATTGAACCAGTCCAATCAAACTTTCTTTGCTCCAACGGACTATGCTATCAATAATTATTTACTTGCAAGAACTCTAAGACTTCAAAAAGTTGATCCTTTTAAAAAATGGACATTGGATTCTATCTTGAAGTATGATATGGCAAGGTTTGCAGATTCTTTGAATATTTACTTTGTAAATAAAAACATAGTAAATGATGATTTGAATAAAAATGGTACCATCTTTAAAAACTTAAAAAATAACGAGGTTGTAGTTTCCTATGAAGAAACAGAAAGCACGGATATGGGTAATAACTCAAACTCTTCCTTGAGACCAAAGGTGGTATATTTTACCTATCTATATCAAAAATTAGATCCAAACTTTGATGTAACGCAAATTCAATATCCTGTTGGGACTAGAACTTTGGTTCAAACTTCTAATGTTCGTACAACTACTGGAGCTGTGCAAGTTCTAAGTAATAACCACACATTATTTTACTTCAGATAATTATGAAAAAGACTCTTTTATATAGTTTGGGATTTGTTCTTGCATTAGGTTTTACCGGATGTAAAAAAATTCCTGACGGAAACTTAAGTAACATTATTCGTTATGAGGAGCTCCCTATTGAAATTCCTCAAGGTAGAGATTTTGTCTCTACTGCGATTAATCCCGAAGGTTCTACAAAACCTTTAAAAATTAAATTGTTAAATGTTTATGATAGAGAAACGGGTAAAGATGTTACCGATCTTTTTACTAAAACATATAAACATAAGGTTTGGACAGCGCTGTATGATCCTAAGGTAGATACTACCATCGCTTTAATTGAAGCAAAACGTAAAGAGGTTGATATTACCCCTATTTCAATCAATCCTGCTTCTGGTCAGATTGAAGCCAATTATACAACCGTAAATTTACCTATAGGTAAATACAAGTTTGATTTGGAAATTGGTAATGCCGCTGAAACTAGAGTCTATAAAGATGTTGGTGAGTTTGATCTTATTGAAGCTCCATTCTTTGTCATTGATGCGGTAAGATCAACGGTGGCGATGAAAGTTGGTGAGGAAACAAAAACGAAAACCATTCCTAGCAACGCCTCCCACCAAGTCACTAAGAGAATTTCAGAGACCGGAAATAAAATTATTGTAAGGTTCTTAGATCAGAATGGAACACCATTTAATCCAAAAGCGGGTGAACTGGCAAGAAGACCTAACTCAGGTAACCAAGGTGGATTTTTGCAAACAATGCAAGATTATGCTTTAGAAACACATCTCTTTGATGATCGAATGGAGTTTGATTTTGGTGTGGTTCCTTTCCCATTGAATTCTTTAGGGAATGGATTTAACTACTATTATCGTATTCCTGCTCCCTATGTGGAGTTCGACCCTAGCTTAGAGCTTCCTTACAATACTTATTCTTGTAATGCAAGATTTAATGTAAGAGTGTTTGCTCCAGGTACTTATCAAGTGGATGTTATTGTTCCTTTGGTAACAAGGGTGCCTAAAAAATAAATGGTAATTTGATAAATAAAAACAGAGTTTTAAGGCGATCAATTCTTTTGATCGCCTTTTTTCATGTTTTATAATCTATGATTATAATAAAACTTAATTTTTTAACAAGCCAGTTATTGAGATAACCCTTTGCTTTACACCTTTTTAGTGGATGTTTGAATTTTCAAATTAATTGCTAACCGATATTTAAATTATCTAATGGTTAATTTATTGTATGCGACAAAGCAATCGTTTGCATAATCTACGCAATCGATTTCGTTTTGTTAACATTCGTGCAACATTAATTTAATAATTATTTTAAACGAATCTAATCCATTAAATAATAGATAATTTAAAATGAAAAAAAGGTTTACTAAGCAATTATTAGTAAACAAAACTTACCCATTAGCTGCAGCTGTTATGCTTGGAATTACTCTGCCAAGTTTCAGCTTTGCGAATAACGCTAAAACGAATGTAAGTTCTTTGTTTGCTCAAAACCAGGAGACGGTAACTGGAACTGTGTCTGATGAAAATGGACCTCTCCCTGGAGCTACTGTTACTGTTAAAGGCAATTCAAAAGTAGCTACCTCTACTGATGAAAATGGCCGTTTTTCCATCCAAGTTCCATTAGGTGAAACATTGGTTTTCACCGCTATCGGTTACGCTTCTCAAGAAAAGATTGTAGAGTCTAACACATTAAATGTTAGTCTTTCCTCTTCCAATCAAGATATCGATGAAGTGGTAGTCGTTGCCTTCGGTACACAAAAGAAAGTGAATTTAACGGGATCCGTTGCTACTATTACGCCCAAACAATTAGCCGAGAGACCCGTTACTTCCTTACAAAATGCTTTGCAAGGTGTTTCGCCCGGAATTACCGTAATTAGTAGGCCTGTTGCCCCTAAAAAGGGAAACAATGCAACTGTTACTGTGCGTGGCCGCTCTAACTTAGGTTCTCCAAGTCCAATGTATATTATTGATGGTATACCAGCCTCAGGTGCAGAATTTGCAGCGATCAGCCCTGCTGATATCAGCAGTATGTCTGTCCTGAAAGATGCTGCTTCAGCATCCCTTTATGGTTCTAGAGCGGCGAACGGTGTCATCTTAGTTACAACCAAAAGAGGTGGTGGGGACCGTGCAATTATCGGTTTCTCAGCAAATCAAGGCTGGCAGAGTACGACCTTCCTCCCTAATTTTGCTAACTCCATGGAGTATATCGAGCTTTATAACCGTGCAATGAAAAATGCCGGAAAGCAAACTACTTTTACAGAGGATATCATTGAAAAATATAGGTCAGGTTCGGATTTGGATAGATATCCAAACACAAATTGGTTTGATGAGATCATCGATCAGGCTGCTCCTCAAAGAGACATTAGCTTAAATGTAAATGCTCCGGGTAAACTTGCCAATTATTACCTAGGTCTAAATTACTTCGATCAGAACTCTATCGTTCCGGGAATGAAACAAGACCGTATCAATATTAAATTGAATACGCAAAGTGATGTGATTGAAAACCTCTTGAAAATTGGAACAAACATCTCCTTCTTAAAACAGGATTATGATCGTACTGGTGGCGAAATCAGTTGGGTAGAAATGGGAAGGGCATTGCCTCTAACGGTCATGAGACAATCAAATGGTGATTATGGAACAATTTCTAATGGATCCACAAATGCAACCATTGCAAAAAACAATCAATTAAGAAATATTAATGAAGCTGGTCAGGGAAGAAATAGGGATAACTATTTGCAATTGGCTGGTAATGCTTCATTGACTCCGTTTGAAGGGTTCTCACTCGATGGGTTAGTCTCTTTGAAATATACAAATACCAACAGCTGGGATTTCATCAATAGATTGGACCCGTTGAATGATTTCTTGACCGGCCAACCGCTGGCTTCTACCGCTGTGCCCATCAATGAAATGAAGGAATATTGGGGTAAGCGCGAAGAGTTGTTGTTGCAGGCTACGGCAAACTATGAACGTAGATTTAATGATCATTACGGAAAGATTACTGCCGGTGTTACCCAAGAATCCAATACCTATCGCGAAGCTTTCTTAGGACGTAAAAACTTCGTGAATAACGATTTGGAAACTATCATCAACGGTTCATCTGCTCAAACTGATGTAAGCAGCGATGGAACAGGATTGGCAAATAGAACCATCCAAGATGAATGGGCTATACGTTCCTTCTTCGGCCGCTTCAACTATAACTATAAAGAGAAATATCTATTCGAAGCGAATATGCGTATGGATTATTCCTCTCGTTTTGCCCCTGAAGTCCGTAGAGCGATATTCCCTTCCGTATCTGCTGGTTGGAGTATAGATAAGGAAGATTTCATGCAAAATGTAAGTTGGGTTGATGCTTTAAAACTTAGAGGATCTTGGGGTGCTCTAGGAAATCAGGATGCTGTTGCAATCGGAAATTATTTCAACTTAATCCGAATTAGTTCACTATATAGTTTTGAAGGAGTACCTGTAGACGGTGCTTTGCAGACTGCCGCTGTAAATAGAGCAGCTCTTTGGGAAAAAGTATACCAGTCAAACGTAGGTTTGGATGCAACCCTTTTCAATGGTAAAGTGAATTTAACAGCTGAGTATTATATCAAGAATACGAAGGGGATCTTATTGCAGCCAACTTTCTTGGCAACATCTGGTTGGGGAACTGCTGCTTACTTTAATCAAGGCGAAACTAAAAACAAGGGTATTGAAATCATGGCAACCTACAATGGAAATGTCGGCGATGAATTCAAATATTCAATCTCTGGAAATATCTCTAAAATCAATAATGAAATCATTAATCTGGGAACAGGAAGAAATGAAATCGTAAGTGGATATTACATTAACAGAGTAGGTGGTTCAGTTGGAGATTATTATGGATATAAATCAGATGGTTTATTTACTTCTCAGGAAGAAATCGATAATCATCCTAGTCAGAAAAGTATCGCAGGAAATTCTAAAGTTGGAGATATTAAATACGTCGATGTAAATGGCGATGGTGTATTAGACCCTCAAGATAGAACAATTCTTGGAAATGATGTGCCTTGGTTCAACTATGGCTTTGCAGTAAATGCATCATATAAAGGGTTTGACTTAAACGTGTTGACTTATGGTGTTGGAGGTGTTAAAACCTATTTCGAACAGGAAGCGGCGCATCCTTTCTTCAATGGAGGTAATATTAAAAAAGAATGGCTAGAAGGTTGGACAGAAGAAAACAACAGCGCCAATGCTCCTTTCCCTCGTATTACATTAACAGGTGATGCTCAGCAAAACTATATTACTTCTGATTTCTGGTTGTTCAGCGGTAACTATTTCCGTATTAGAGCAATTACATTAGGATATACTTTTGACAAACAACTTATCGAAAAAGTGAAAATGTCTAACCTAAGAGTGTTCGCTTCTTCAAATAATCCTTTCACTTTTATGGCTGATAAGAGATTATCTGATTATGATCCGGAAACTGGATCTGGAAGAGCTAGCTTCTTAGGGGTAAAAACATTCTCGATCGGTATCAACGCTAATTTTTAACGAGCAATTATTAAAGTAAAAATGAAAAAATTATTATATATCGGTCTTTTTGCTGCTGTTACCCTTACCTCATGTAAGGATGAGTTCTTGGAAAGAATTCCATTGAACTCAGTATCGGAAGAGACCTTTTGGAAAACTGAAAATGATGTCTATCTAGCCGTAAATGGTATCTATGCCACACTTCCGGGTGAAGGGATTGTTTATGAGGATGGTGCGTCTGACATTACTTTTGCACAATATCCTTGGGAAAGTACGGCAACGGCCGTTTCTTCTGGAATTGTTAGTACCTCTTTAAATGCTGGCTGGAATTATGAAACCATTCGTAAAACCAACTATTTCTTGGAAAACGTCGATAAAGCCAACATGGACGAGGCACTGAAAAATAGATTCAAAGCCGAAGTCCGTTTTATGCGTGCATACCAGTATTTTACGATGGCTAATAAATTTGCTGGCGTTCCCTTGATCACCAAAGTCCTTGGGTTTACAGAAGAAGAGTTAAATGTGCCACGTTCTTCGAAAGAAGAAATTGTGAATTTTGTGCTAAAAGAATTAGATGAGATTTCTAAAATCCTCCCGAACTCTTACGCTGGTGGTAAATCAAATGAAAAAGGTAGAATCACCAAAGGCGCTGCTTTAGCGTTAAAAGCTAGATTGCTCTTGTTTGAAGGAAAATATGCTGAGGCTGCAGCAGCAGCACAGGAGGTTATGGGACTGGGTTATAAATTGTTTCAAACGACACAAGAGTCTGAAATTGATGCTAAAGATGACTATACTAAATTCGTAGATTTTAAAGATGCTGCCGAACAGGCTAAATTTAGATCTGCCTTAAGAAGTTATGAAGGGATTTTCCACCAAGCAAACGAGGGAAATGCTGAAGTCATTCTAGAAAGACAATATGTTGAGCAGGCGCAGCCAAATTACCTAAATACTTATCTATTAGAAGGTGCTGTTGGTGGATGGAGTTCTGTTACACCTACACAAGATTTAGTGGATAGCTATCAAAGCTTTAAAACCGGTGAAAAGGTTGCTGTGCCAACTCCTCAGGAAAGGGCCAAAAGATACGCAGAAGCAGATAAATCAAGTTTTGTCCAAGAGTTTAGAAACAGAGATCCTAGATTCTATGCTTCCATTTTGTTTGAAACTGCTCCTTGGAATGCCTTGACAATTGATGGTGGCTATAAATTTAAATGGGTTGACGGTGCTAGTAACATGTCTAAAGTAGGATATAACTTTAGAAAAATGGTGGATCCAAAAGCTAACCGCGATAATATTGACAACCATAGCAACATTATCCTAATCCGTTATGCAGAAGTGCTTTTAACCTATGCGGAAGCGAAAAATGAAGCAACTGGACCTGATGCGACAATTTATGCGGCATTGGATGAAATTCGTGAAAGAGCTGGAATGCCTAAAATAGATCGTAGTAAATATGCCTCTAAGGAAACATTGCGTCAGGCAATCCGTCAAGAGCGTAAAGTAGAGCTTGCTTTAGAAGGTGTGAGGTATATGGATATCCGTCGCTGGAAAACAGCGCCTGAAGTCATGAAAAGCATTCAAAACGTCAAAGGCTCTTTAGCTCAGGAACGCTTATGGGACAATAAATTATATTTAATGCCTGTTCCGCAAGCGCAAATTGATTTGGCTTATGGAGTTTTGACCCAAAATCCAGGGTATTAATAAAATTAAAATTTCAATTTAAGGCAGGCAATATCATTGCCTGCTTTTTTTGTACCCCATCCCTCCATACTGAGGATTATTCCTATAAAATCATAGGTTAAGATTTGCTTAAAAGATAGAAATATGTCCTAACATCTATTCTTATAAAAAAGAAGTATCAGACCTTAAAAATTCTTTTAAATAATTTACTTTAATTCAGATTTGTAATTATCGATTTTCAATAAAACTGGGAATATTTTTTCTTTTTTTTATTGTCCTCTAATGTTTTTCGAATAGTGAAAAATATATCTTCTTTAAAAAAATAAAAAATTATTTTTTGTCTTTTTTTTAATCCATGATTTCTCTCCTAATTGTATAGTAACTCTCCGTATTCCCCATTTTTTAATCATTTTTTGTACATTTTTTAATGCCGAAATACCTTTGGCAATTTTACAAAGGGTGTTTTTGGTAAGATTCTTGTGACAAGAAAAACCGACGTTTTTTTACGACTTAATAAATTTGAGCCTATTATTTTATTGAACTTACAATAAAAGGGCTCAGAATTCGTCTAAATAATAATGTATTGTATGCTAACAAGAATTCTTAATATGAAAAAAACTATTTTTTCTTTACTATTACTTGCTGTTTGTGGTTTTAAATCAGCACAGGCTCAATTTTCACGTCCGCTTAGTGTTGGTGTAGGTGGAGGACCTACAATTAATCTGACCGATTTGGCTAATGTTGAAGCCAAATTTGCCGGTCATATTGATGTTGATGGATTAATTACTCCTTTCTTATCAGCCGGAATTCATGCAGAGAAAGGTAGGCTGAGCGGGAATGGTTATGCCAGTACTTTTAAGAATGATTATTACGCATTTAATGCGAATGCGAAAGTACGTTTAGGCCAATTTATGAACCTTCCTGACAACTATAGCTATTATAATCTCCAGTCTAGTACTTTCCATAAAATTCTTGCCAATGTCTATGTTGGTACTGGTGCTGGAGTTATGAAAAACAACATCGAAAGCAGCGTGTCTACAAATTATGCCGATGCAGTCGTGGCAAGTGGAGGCGAAATTTCAACAGACTTAGATGGATGGCATTTTGTAGTGCCTATTAATGTTGGAGTTGATGTCCCATTCGGAAGGGGCCTATATGGACCGCAATGGGCAATCAATCTTAATTATCAACATACAATCACCACGAACGATAATCTAGACGCAGTGATAAATAGCAAAAAAGATCACTATGGATATATTTCACTTGGGGTTAAGTATGCCTTGTTTCAAAGAAATTAATGCCTAAATCAATCATTACATATTCTATACTATAAAAATAAACAATGAAAAGTATGAAAAGAGTATTCCTAAATCGAATATATATTGCAGCATGCTTACTGTTCGCTTTGGTTTTAGCAAGCTGTAACTCTTCCAATAACTTCTATAATGCTCCAAAAGTATCTGCGTTTAAAGGTGGCAAACTTCCAGCGCCCCCAGGAATGGTATATATTCCTTCTGGAACTATTTTATTCAAAGGATCACTAGATAGTGGAAATGTTGGTAAGAACATCAGTTTGAGTGCTTTCTTTATCGACGAAACGGAAGTTACTAACAAGCAGTATCGTCAATTTGTCAACTGGGTTGCGGATTCTATTGCGGTAACAGATTACCTGCAGGACGATCAGTACTTTTTAGATATCGCAAGTGAAGACGGCGAAGGAAAAAGAATTAATTGGAAAAAAGTAAAAAGTGTATCGCCAATTTGGCGCAGTACTGATCCTTCAATCGCTGAACGAATTGCTCCCATGATTGAAATGAAAGGATCTACGCGTGGTTTAAATCCTGAAGTGGTTAAATACAGATTTTCATACTTAAAAACTAAAGGAAATTTGAAAAAAGAATATGTTACCGATACGGTATCTGTATTGACTGCTGAAGACATCTGGTCCAAAGATTTCCCGAATGCACAATTGACATCATTAGACGCCAACTATTTTACGCATCAATCATTCGACTATTACCCTGTGGTAGGAGTTTCATGGAGACAGGCTCGAGCATATTCTGATTGGAGGGGCAAGGAAATGATGGCCAATTTAATGAAGAATTCATATTTAAGTGGCTATCAGTTAACTTTTAGTCTTCCTACAGAAGCTCAGTGGCAATATGCTGCCGAAGGTAAAATAGACCCCCGTGATACTATTGCCGGAACTAAATTGACCATTGATGGACAGGATGGTAAAGAAAAACTTGCCGTCAACTATAAACAAGGGGAAGGTACTTATTCTCGTGATGGTGCAACATTCACCTTGCCTGTAAAATCATATACACCTAATAAATTTGGCGTGTATAATATGGCGGGTAATGTTTCTGAATGGACATTAGACGCATATAGCCCTTCAGCAGTTGCCTTTGTTAATGACTTAAATCCAGTTTTATTATATGATGCAGATGAGAAAGACGCTGACGCGTTGAAAAGAAAAGTGGTACGTGGTGGGTCTTGGAAAGATAATGGTGAACAATTAAATAGTGAAACCAGAAATTATTCCGTGGACTATGAACCACATTCATATATAGGGTTCCGTTGTGTAATGTCTGCATTTGAATTGCCAACGACACAAAGTAAAACCCGAAAATATTAACTAGGATTTGTTTACGAATTAAAGATTTTAAAAATGAAAAATTGGATGATGGTAATCGCTTTGGCTTTGGGAATTTCTCCAACCTTAGCGCAAAGTATCGATACGATACCAGACAGCACCGTTATAACTCAGACTATTATTCAGCCTATCAATGACTCCAATGTGATTGTGCAGGGAGAGATTTTGGCTGATACCATACCTACGACAGACGGCTTCTATCAAGTTAATAATCTTGAAGATGCCGTACCATTCGCTTATCCTGAAGTGAACTTGAAAAATATTCGTTTCTACAAAAGGGTATGGAGAGATATTGATTTAAAGGACGAACGTAATTACATTTATGCAATTCCTGGTAATTCCCTAATGGAGGTAATTATGAAAGGAATCGAAACGGGTAAGTTAACACCCTATAACCCAGAAGATGATTCCTTTAAAGGTAAGCTCTCGGCTACCGAAGGAATTGCTCGTTTTGCCGACTCTGTATTGGTGCCCATCTTTGACGATGAAGGTAACCAGATCGATTCCAGAATGGCATTAAATGAATTTAACCCTGAGCGTGTTACGAAATTTAGAATTAAAGAAGATATTTTCTTTGATAAACAAAGAGGCCGCTTGGAAACTAGGATTATTGGTGTGGCGCCATTAATGGATATTACAACTTCTTCGGAACTGGCAACTTCCGTAGGATCGACTCCAGCATTCTGGTTATATTTTCCACAACTTAGATATAGCCTTGTAAAAGTGGATATTTCTGATCCAGACCGTGGCCTTTATGATATGACCATGGATGATCTATTTGTACAGAGAAAATTTGCCAGTAAGATTATCCGTGAATCTTCACCCGGCATGTTGCAGCAAGCAACATATGCTGGAGCTGATAGTACCCAGACAGACAATTCAGCAAATTTAGAAGACAAACTAGAAAGTTATAAAAAGAAATTATGGACTACTCCTAAAGGTGTAAAAGCTGAAAAATTAGAAGGCCATGAACAAGACCTGAAAATTCAGGAAGAAGAAAAGAGACAAAAGGAATTGATGGAACAACAGCATCAAACCAGACAATCGCAACAACAACAGCAAAGTGAACAACAGCTGGAAGAGTTGTTAAAACAAAGCGAACAGAATCAGGAAGAAACGGAGAGTGGTACAGAAGAAGGAACCACCGAAGAAGGTTCGGGTAATTTAGAAGAAAATTTAAACTAAGAACATCCATTTTATAACCCATAAAAACCCAATAAGACAGGGCATTCAAAATTTATATTATGAGTAAAAAGAAAGACAATTCCAGATGGCTACATGTTGCCATTTCTTGGGGAGCAAGTATCGTAATTATAGGTGTATTGTTTAAAATCCTACATATTGGAGGATCGATGGCAAACTACATGATTGGATTAGGGCTTGCCGTAGAGGCCATCCTATTTTTCTTAATGGGTTTCAACCCGCCTCCACAAGAACCTGATTGGACACGGGTTTATCCTGAGTTAGATGAAAAGTTCCAAGGTGAACTGCCTACTAGAACTGCTCAGGTTGTAACTAGTCCCCAAGGACCTTCGGCAACTGCTGCACTAGATAAAATGTTTGCTGACGCTAACATAGAGCCCGCAACTATTGAAAACCTTGGAAGAGGACTAAGGGATTTCGGTGAAAAGGTATCTGCAATCAATAGAATTTCTGATGTCTCTTTGGCAACCGACGAGTTTACTCAAAAACTACGTTCTGCTACCTCAAAATTCGATAATCTTAGCCTTGCTTTTGAAAAAGCTTCAGCGAACCTCGTAGCGATGTCAAATACAAATACCGATACTACAGGATATCATGAACAAGTTCAAAATCTTACTTCTAATCTACGTCAACTGAATGGAATGTATGAAAAAGAACTTAGAGACTCTGCATCTCACCTACAGTCCATGAATTCTTTCTATGAGAATTTGAAATTTACGATGAATAACTTCAATGAATCGTTGGATGATTCCAAAGCGTTCAAAGAGGAGGTAAATAAATTGGCGAAAAACTTAAATGCATTAAATGCCGTATATGGCAACATGCTAAGTGCAATGAACCAACCTCGAGTATAATTCATCCAAGTAAAATTTTAAACGAAAAATATGGCATTAGGAAGAGAGACGCCAAGGCAACGGATGATAAACATCTTGTATCTCGTGTTGCTTGCCTTGCTCGCATTAAATGTACCCGATTCAATATTGGATGCCTTTAAAAATATCAACAACAGTTTGGAAACATCCAAAACAAATGTAAATAATTCCGTTCAACAGCTGTTTTCTGCTTTTGAAAGCACCAAACTTAAAGATGAGCCCGGAAGAGCTAAGCCTATCTATGACAAAGCTAAGAATGCTCAGGCTATTATAAATGACCTCAATCAATATATAAATGGTATAAAAGAGGAATTTGTAAATCAGGGCGGTGGTTACGATGAAAAAACTGGAGACCTTAAAATGCGTGAAAACGAAGATATTGCTCCAAATATCATGATCAACGGTAAAAAAGGTGTTGAACTTAAAGAAAAAATAAATAGTACCAGGTCAAAATTATTGGCGCTATTAACACCTGAAGAACAAAAATCGGTTTCTTTTTCGCTTGAAGCGAATGATCCCGAAAAAGCCGTAAATGGTAAGCGTAAATGGGAAGAGATTAATTTTGGAAGCGGAACTCCCTTGACAGCAGCGATGACTATTCTTACCAAAATCCAAACAGATGCTCAAAACGCAGAATCTGATGTCGTTAAATTGATTCTTGGAAAGATGGATCAAGCGGTGGTTAATCTTGATAAGTTTGCAGCAGTTGCGGTTGCTCCTACTTCTTACCTAGTACAGGGTCAGCCTTATGCAGCGGAAGTATTTCTTACGGCTTCTGATTCTAAGTCACAACCTTCTATCAGTGTAAATGGTGCAAACCTTAACGTGGTCGATGGTAAAGGGGTATATACCGTGCCAACTAACAGAGAGGGTATTTTCACTTGGTCTGGTGTTATTAAAGTAAAACAGACCGATGGTTCTATTAAGGAATATCGCACTCCTGTTCAAACCTATCAAGTTGCAAGGCCATCGGCCGTTGTATCTCCTGATAAGATGAACGTACTGTATATTGGTGTTAATAATCCAATTTCAGTTTCTGCACCGGGTACTCCAACCGATAAGGTGAAAGTAAGCATGAGTGGCGGTAGCATTAGCGGTTCTGCTGGAAAATATAATGTTAAAGTTAGCTCTCCGGGAACAGCAAGAATTTCTGTTTCTGCTGAGGTCGCTCCGGGTAAGACTCAAACGTTGAGTACTACAGAATTCCGTGTGAAAAGAATTCCAGATCCAATTGCGCAATTTGCCGGTAAAACTGGTGGCGCAATGGCAACAGTGGCTATCAAAGCACAAAATGCAATCTTTGCTAAATTGGACAACTTTGATTTTGATGCATCATTCAAGGTTACAAAATTCTCCTTGATTATTGCAAAGCCTAGAGCTGATGCAATCGTGTTGTCAACTTCTGGCAACCAATTGAGTTCTGCAATGAAATCAGCAATGAATGGAATTACTCCAGGATCAAGGGTGATATTTGATAATATTATCGCTGTTGGTCCCGATGGAACCCCAAGACAGTTAAATGCAGTTGCATTAACCGCAAATTAATAAAATAAGGAAGCCCGATTCTAGCGGGCTTCCTTATTTTATTTCAATTAGTTATTCCTAAATTCATTTGGGCTAATGCCCACTGACTTTTTAAAAAAGCGAGAAAAATGCTGAGGGTACTTAAATCCTAATTCGTAGGCAACTTCGTTAATGCTCCTATCCTTATCAAACAACATATCCTTTGCTTTATTGATCAATTTTCTTTGAATATACTCTTGTGGAGATTTTCCTGTTTCTTTCTTTATCAAATCACCAAAGTAGTTAGAGGATAGATGTAATTGATCGGCGCAGTAGGATACAGTAGGAATTCCCAATGTGCTTGCATAGTCAGAGTTGAAATATTCGTCCAATAGTTCCTCAAACCTTAATAATATTCCTTTGTTGACGTGATCCCTAGTAATAAATTGGCGATCATAAAATCGTTCGCAATAATTTAAAAATAATTCAATATTTGATACGATAAGCTGCTTGCTATGTTTGTCCATGTTTTGTTCTAGCTCATATTCTATCTTTTGAAAACAATCTAGAATAATCTTCCTTTCCTTATCAGAAAGATGGAGAGCCTCATTGACAGCATAGCTAAAAAAATGATAATCTTTAATTTTCTTTGAAAGTGTAGTGCCACTTAATAGATCTGGATGAAATGCCAAGGCAGTTCCTTGGGGTTTATAAGATTCCGTGCCATTTTCGCCAATGACTTGGCCTGGTGATAGGAATATTAATGTGCCTTCTTCGTAATCGTAATTATTTAATCCATATCGAAGATCTCCACATTTAATTTTTTTTAAGAAAACTAAATAAAAATCATATCGCATCTTGCGTAAGGTTCTTTCGTTCGCCTTGTCAAGATTAACAACAGAAATTAATGGATGTAAAGTTTCATTATTATTGAAAGCGTTATACTCACTTATATGATCAAAAATTAAGATATCTTCCATCTGAATTGGATTAATTATTTCTAAAATAGAAATTGGAAATCTTTATTCCATGCTATACAGTCACATTTCAGTAATAATGGTTGTAAAAACAGTAAAATGTTTAATTCTTTAAGCTTTTTAAAGAGATATTTGTCTGAAAAATAACAAATTGCTAGAGAAGAAGCGAAATGAAGAAAAGTAAGATTGTCTCGCTAATTTTTCTCAACATCTCCTTTAATCTTTTAGTGCTTTCAAAATCGTGAGAAATTAACCAGTGTCGTTGGCTAAATAATTCTAAATCTTTTCCAATTGTCAAATTAAATTAAATATTTTCATAAACTAGACAATACTGGTTAAAAAATAATCCTAATAAGAATTCATGTATTAAAATAATAAAATATTAATACTCTATTTATCAACTATTTATGCTGTTATCTGTAAAATTTAATTAAAAAACATTTTATAGGTATTAATAGTTTAAACTAAAAGTGTTTATATTTGCATATATAGAACCAATTGTTGCTAAAGCGCCATTTTTTTATAGCACCCCTATCCCAATCATTCATTCAGGTTTTTATTATTAATTTTTAATTTAAAAAATAGTAAAATAGGATAAAATGTGTTTAGATCTTCCATAAACCTCCATGGAAGGACTGTGATGCTTAATCTATCAAATCACCATGTATTAAGAACTTTAAAATCGACAGTTATGGAAAACAAAAAGAAAAAATATGTTGCACCTAAGGTTGAATGTATTCCAGTTCAATTGGAACAGGGGTTGGCAATTTCCTCAGCCACTATTTCGGGTGGAGTAGACGGATCGGAATATACTCCCGACGTCGAAGAATGGGGAATAGAAGAAAACGGTGGATATTCCAGAGGTGATCTTTAGTTTATAAATTAATCTTAATTAGTGAGCCTTATGAAAGTTAAAAATTTATCTCTATGGAAAGCCATGTATCTATGTTTGCTGGCAATGCTATTCCAATTTACCTTTGTTTCTTGTTCTCAGGATTCAACGGAAACACAAAATCAGGAATTAACCAAATTAAATGTCAATATTATTGGGGTAGCCGACCTGGTTGATGAAACCCAAGCAACGTTGAAATCATCCATTGCAATAAATAAAACCCCAACGTCTATTCTCCCTAAAATTGAATCGCATAACGGATTTGATGCTATTGTCGAATTAAAAAATGATGATTATAGAATTCCCAAAAGCAGAATTGTTAGTAATACCCAAGTGAATAAAGGAAATAATGCTGTAAAAGCCTTGGCAATGACTCCTGGTAAACAATTTCGAATGTTAATTTATAAAATGGACGGTACGCTATATGCCAATCAATTGGCTGTCGCTGGAACTCCCTTAACCATTGATGTTGTAAAAGGGGATACCTATAGATGGATTGCTTATTCCTATAATGAAGATGCAACCATTACTTTACCTGACATTTCCGACCCGGTAAATCCAAGCGTTTCTACAGGTGAAGGATTTGATGTGCTGTATGCTTCAGATAATATTACAATCGCAAATTCGGGAAATACCCCGCTTGGCATTACTTTTAAACATGTTTTGAATAGAATTGCTGTAGAATTAAATACAATGGGAATGTTTGCGGATTTAATCTCAGCCAGCATATCCTTTCCTGGCAATTATTTTAATAAAGGTAGATTAAACCTAAATGATGGTGCAGTCTCCGATGAAGGAAGCTATTCAACATCTCCTACAAGTTCCAATTTTGTTCAAGTTCCTGGTTATGCCTATGGCGACCGAAATGTAGCATATTTTTATACAGCTAATCCTAATGCAATTAGTTCGTTTCAGGTGAGCCTCAATGCCTTAACCATCAAATTGGATGACAATACGAATCGAACTTTTACCACAACCTCTACGTTTAATGTTGCATCGGGAATTCCAGCTTCTTCATTAGGTAAAAGCCGAACTGTTACAATTGATCTGATCGAATCTCCTTTAACTGTTGATGGAATTGCCTGGAGCCGCGCCAATTTATACTATCAGGCTGGCCATAATCCATATCGCTTCCACCATACCTACGCTCACAAAAATCAACGTAATTCATATTTTGCCTTCAAATCTCATCTTCCAGATAACTTCTCTGTGGTAAATGAAAATATCGACCCATGCCATGAAGTTTATCCAATAGGTGTCTGGAGGCATGCATCCGCCGCCGATTATTCAAATCTTGTCTTAAAATCTAGGACGACAGGTTCTGCTTCAGGTCTAGGCTATGTTGAATATACAGCAACGGGAACAGCCGCACCTTATCCAAGCAATCGATTAAGAATTAATTTTAATGGCCAGGGTATTGCCATCGATGTGCTCAATTTAATAGGGCTAAACTTTGGAACTACTTACGGTAATTCCGCCCACTTGTGGAGTAACACAGAGGGAGCAAATGCTCTGATATCCCTCGGCGGATGGTACTATTATGGCATTTCCCTCGCTAGCTCTGTTAACCTTGAACTCTTAAACGTGGGTTTGTTGGGAACTTTAAATGTCATACAGACTCCCTTTAAGAACATAAGATGCGTAAGAAACTAAGTGCAGTCTAATCTTTTCTTTTGCGTCCCCATTATTGGGGACGTTTTTTTATCTTAAATCTTTAGAGACTAATGTTTAATATATTAGAGAATAAATCTATTTTTAGTTATTGAATGATTGATGATGGTAAAAACGAGATATGATTTATTGAGTAAAACCTTAACCCTATTTTTTTCATTGATATGGATGGTTAATGGTTTATTCTGTAAAATTCTAAATCTCGTACCAAGGCATCAAGAAATTGTTGCTCAAATTCTGGGAAAAACGTATTCAAGAGAATTAACCATTTTGATTGGGATTGCTGAAATCTTCATGGCAATTTGGATTCTGTCCCGAAGATTTAGTCGCTTATGCGCAATAACTCAAATTGTAGTGATTGGAACGATGAATATTTTGGAATTTTTCCTCGTTTCCGACCTTTTATTATGGGGAAAAATGAACCTAATATTTGCCTTGGGTTTAATGTTGTTGATTTATTATCAGGCATTTGTTTTAGAAACTGCTATTAAAAATCGTTAACATGGCCAATCCCTTAAAAAATCATCCTTTTGCAGTTTCAGCTCACTTTGATTCCTCGATAATTCTAACTTTTTCTGTCGACAAGAATGAACTCATCGACCTGATTCCTCAGCCATTAACTTTAGACCTATATTTAGATCAATGGGCATTTATCACCGTTGCTATGGTGGATACCAAAAACTTGAGGCCTAAAGCATTCCCTAAGATTTTAGGAAATGATTTTTTCCTAATTGGATATAGAATATTTGTGCGGTATAAAACCTCAACAGGAAGAAATTTAAGGGGATTATATATTCTGAAGTCTGAGACAAATAAAAAGAAAATGGAAATCCTTGGAAATATTTTTACGAATTATAATTATCAAACAATAGATCTCACTCATAAGGACCATAATAACCAAATTGAAATCAGCTCAAAGAAGTCTAATTTTAATATCGTATTGAATAGGATTGATGAAGAAGTAATTCAGCTTCCTGAAGGTTCCATTTTTCCTAACTGGAAGGAGGCAAGAAAGTTTGTAGGACCAATGCCCTTTACTTTTCAAGTTAACCAAGATCAAAAGAAGGTTCTAATTATTGAAGGATTAAGAGATAATTGGAAGGCAAACCCTATTCACGTCCAGTCCAGTTACGTAGATTTTATTAATCGTTTTGGTTTTAAATCCATAAAGCTTGCGAATGCTTTTGAAATAATTGATGTTGACTATGATTGGAAGAAAGGGGTGTTGGATACATGGTAAATAAACGCAAAAGATTTCAAGGTGTCTCCAATATAATTCTTTTCAATTGGCATAAATATGTAATTGCCCTAATCTTTTGTACAACTCTTACTAATATAGCAGCTTTTCTAGCACCTGAACATCAAAGTATGATTTTTTGGGTTGTCGGATTAGCAATCATAGGAATGTTAGTTTCCCTATTTATTTCTTTTTATGTGTATGATCTTTCAAATTTATATGAGTTTCATCCTTTAGGGGATCTTAATCAGAAGAAAGTACTTAATATTAATGCAGGTTTTGATGAAGTTAGTCAAATTTTGACTGAAAAATTTCCAATGATTGATCTGAAGATTTGTGACTTTTACGACCCTATCGAACATACAGAAGTCTCAATAAAAAGGGCAAGAGAAAAATATCCAGCAATGCCGGGAACCATTCTTGCCAAGACCAATAATATTCCATTTCCCGATCAAACATTTGATAAGGTCATTTGCCTCTTTTCTGCTCATGAAATCCGAAATATGAATCAGAGAATTGAATTTTTGAATGAATTAAAGCGGGTTATTCGGGTCTCTGGGGAAGTAATTATAACAGAGCATTTAAGGGATATCCCCAATTTTTTAGCCTATAATATTGGGTTTCTTCACTTTTATTCTAAGAATAGTTGGTTTAATTGTTTTCAAAAAGCAGGATTATTTTTGGAAACAGAAGTAAAAGTTAATCCATTTATTTCAACATTTATTCTTCGATTGAATGGAAAGTAATTTCAAGATTATCGGATTCCTTTTAATGCTCCTGGCAATGGTGCATATCATATTTCCAAAATATTTTAATTGGAAGGTGGATTTGCAACCGCTTCAACTGATTAACAGATCAATGTTAAAGGTTCACACCTTCTTCATTGCACTAACTGTATTCCTAATGGGCATACTTTGTTTTACCTCATCTGAAGATTTGTTACAATCCGAATTGGGAAAAAGAATCTGTTTTGGCCTGGGAATCTTTTGGTTAATCAGGCTTTTCTTCCAATTTTTTGTCTATCCTAAAGAATTATGGAAAGGGAAAAGTTTTGAATTGACCATGCATATTTTGGCAAGTATTTTTTGGACTTATCTAGCTTTTTCATTCTTTTGGGCAAGTTTTTCCTAAAATTTAATCTATCCCCATTTCATTAATTTTTTCAATAAAATTCACGTTTTTCTGTAAAAAAATTGACAATCATATAGATGTTACAACAAATTTTTAAAAAATATTAGGTGGATATTTACAACTTTTGTAAATTTGTAGCTACAAAATCAGAAGAATTAGCTAAATTTATCATTACGTTCATTTTTTAATTATCAGAAGTTAACAAAAGGGCATTATGGAAAGCAACAAATACAACCATATTACATTAAAGGAATTGGCTTTACAACGTAAGGTTTCAGTTGCAATTATTTTTGGCGGAGCTTTTTTAATGTCCGCGCTTATGGCAGTTGTTGGCCTTTTCGTAAAACAGGATACTGATTTAATAATGCTGGTGCTAGCTTCTGCTACGGTTTTAAGTATTCTTCCTTCTGTCTTAAGATTAATTAAATTAAATGCTTTATTAAGATCTAAAACTGCTGAGGTGGCTTACTCTAGGTCTTAAAATTCTTTTTCCGATTAATTCTTATCAATATGCCTCTTCTGGCATAGTAGAAAAATATAATACATGCGGTGTGTCCTTTATTTTTCCTTCTTTATCTGAAGGGGTTAAGGTAATCGTGTTATTAAGCTCATCCGCACTAAAAATAAAGTATTGCTCACCCTGACTTAAGGCAGGTGATTTTGGAAAATTTTCACTGAATTTGATCATCAGCATATCATTATCCATAAACCTAACGTCAACCTCATGCTCTTCATTAAGTAATGCAAAGTCCTGATCCTCTGAAAAGAATATCGATAAACCGTTTTGGGTATAATCAGGCTTTGAATCTAATGGCGGCAAACTATTTACCTGTTTTAACCCCTTTCCTCTCACAATATCCGACTTTCTCCTCACTAAGGGTTGGTTAATATAAGCAGGGTTGAATTTTGCTTGATCTGAATCTTGGTCTAACCAGTCTTCAAATACGCTTACGGAAAACGAAAAAGCATCATCATCATTGAATAAGACATAGGGCTCTGAAATGCTTGATTTTCCTGTAATAACTTCTAATTTTTCTTCTTGAAAAACAGCATATTGTCCATCAGATTGACTTATGTTTAGGGAATTTAAGTCTTTGGGATCTGTGTAGGAAAAATGAATAAAAATTGAAATTTCACCATTATCTTCTTTTATTTCATAGCTCTTGTTTCTAAATGTTTCCAATTCTTTTACCCAATTTAATTTTTGATTCTTTAATTTCAAAAATTCCTCTGTTCCTGTCACATCTTCAATTTCAGTAGTGGAAAGCAGGTTCTTCTGTTCAATGGAAATTGTTTTTTGAATTGGGTCGACATGGATAATGGCCTTTTCTGCAACCAGTGATGGCTGTTCCCGCATAAATAAGGTCCCAATAATGATAAAGAAAATTTTGATCTCGTCCATGGATATTAATTTGATTCAAAGCTATTCATAAATTCTTCAAATTTTTTATTCGCCTCGTTCAAAAGATTGGGCTCTATCTGTGCCGTCGTGTTAATGTTCTTTAATAAGGCTTTCCTATTTTCGATCTGTAGATAGGCCATGACTGTATTGTCCCCCCATAAATAATCATAAATAAAGGCAAATCCCTTATCATCATTTTCAAGATAGCTGGCCAAATCCTTTATCCAAGATATTATAGGTAATATTTCATTGTAATTCTCTGAATATTGCAATGCCAATAAGTACCAGATTTCTTCTGAATCATTATATTCTTGCTTCGCAATTATATATTTGTCCTTCAATATATCTTCCAAAATACCACGATTACTCTCTGAATTAAAGGTTTGAATGTTCTTAAGCTCAGTTTTGGAATACATATCTCTAGATTCCCACCATGACAACCAATTGCTATCTAATACACTTCCTACAGGTCTGGAGTCTAAGAAATTATTTAATCTATCCTTCTTAATATTAATTTTTATAAATAATGAACTTTGTTCTGACATATCATGAATTTTTATATTGATCAATAAAATTAAACTTATCCTTAAAATACGCTCCAATGATGGGTAAAGGTTTTTCAACACGATTTGTAGCATGAAGTATTCCGACAACCATGAGAATAACAATCATTAGGCTCAGTAAGTTAACAATGAATGCTAGGGTAGGAGCAACAAACATTAATAATCCTAAAATAAGATAGAATATTACAGTAGAGACAAATAATCCTAATCCTTGTTTTAGATGATACACACTAAAGTGATCCCTTTTTTCCCTGCCTGCGAAAAATGCAATGAACCAGAATATTCCTAAATAGCTTAATATAGATTGAATTTTGGAACTCATATCGTCTCGATTTTTGTTTTATTAAAGTTCAGATTCTTCCGCTTGTTTTACTCTTAATTGAACCTACAATCCATTAACATGCTTGGAATTCAGTATATACAAAGTATATACACAAAATATAAACAGCTGATAATCAATTATATTTATGTGTTGGCGGGGTTTTTGATAAGTTGTTTTATATCTTTTACTAGCAAAATAATTTATAGATTGCCCAGACTATTTTTCTTGCCTTACAGTTTTATGAGAATCATTCTATGTATCCTATTTGTACTTTCGGTTTTTCCTGTACTTAGTCAAAGTACCTTGCAGGGAACACAATCTGTAATTGATCAAGTCGAACAAATGGGACTTAAGAATCAGGATAAAGAAGCCATTGAACTTATTGACCAGGCTTTAAAGAATCCAGCGAACGGAACGGATGATTTTATCTACCTATATTCCTATAAAAGTGGGATTGCCCTTGAAAATGATAGTTTGAAACTAGGAAATGAATTGGTCGATTTATGTTTAGATTATGCAAAACAAACTTCGAGACCTCTTTCTAAAGTAATGGCTCTAAGGGCCAAAGCATATCTAAATAGCTATCTAAACCTAACTGATCAGGTTATAAAAGACTCTAAAGAAGCCCTCAAAATCCTAGAAGAGGAAAAGGAAGCTTATAACTTAAAATATTATTTTAACTACCTGATCTATGCAACCTATAGTGGATGGGATGAGTCGGATAAAATGTTACATTATATAAAAGAATGTGAAAAATTTGCTAAGCTATCTGAGAATCCCAATAATATTGCCAAAGTCCATCTCGGCTATGCGAGTGTTTATTTAAATCAGTATAGAAAAAATAATCAGAAAAATGATTTAGATAGTAATTTCTATCATTTAAATAAGGCCTATCAAATCTTTGAACAACATCCTTCTGAAGTAAGCAGCAACACTTTTGTCGTTGCCTGTGTAAACCTTGCCAACTATCAGCTGGAATTTGCAAATGCACCAATCCAGGATCGCAAAGCAATTGCTTTTAAATTCTTAGATAGCGCTGAAGTTGAATTAAAAAATGACAGAGCAAGATTTAGTAGATGGATTAATATTTATGGAATACGCAGTGACTTTGCCTTAAAGGAAGGGAATGTTCAGCTGGCTGAACAATATTTAATTGAAGCAATCAGCAGGTTGGACTCTAGAAAGGATAATAGTCTTTTGCGACTTGAATTTTCATTGTATAAACATCTTGCTGACCTTTCAGAGAAAAAAGGGGATATAAACTCTGCATTGAATTACCAAAAGAAAGCTGAAGCGGTACTGAAACAAAATTTCGATCAACAGCAAATTACGAATGCTCAAAAGTTGGAAATTCAATATGAAACTGAAAAAAAAGATCAACAGCTTAAACTTTTGGGAGAGACAGCTGAATTGAGAAAAAATCAGAATTACCTCTATGGTGGCTTAGCCGTTCTAGCCATGTTGGGATTAGCTTTTATGTTTAGGGCATACCATTTTAAATTGAGGTATTCTATTGAAAGAGAGAAAAAATTAGCGAAAGAAAAAGAAGATGCTGAACTGAATGCTGAAATGCGCCTAAAACTTGAAATAGAGGAACAAGCAAGACTTAAAGCGGAACAGGAATTATTGGAATTAAAACATCAACAACTTCAAAAGGAAGCATTGGCGAATTCCTTAATTATTGAGCATAAAAATGATATGCTCAAACAAATTCAGTCTAAATTGAAAGATGGTGATCCCCGCGATATTCAAAAGCTATTGAAGGAAGAAACGCTTTTAAATGCTGATTTTGAAGATATCAAATGGCAATTACAACAATTGCACCCGAACTTCTTTTCCCAATTGATTGAAAAATCAAATCAAAAACTAACAGCTTTAGACTTAAAATATTGTGCATACATCTATTTGCAAATGTCTACTAAACAAATTGCTCAGGTATTACATGTGGAAGCTCAATCGGTTAGGATGTTTAAGTATCGTCTAAAACAAAAATTTGGACTATCCAAAGAAAGTGACCTAGAATCATTCCTTCAAGAAGTAGGTTCGTAAAAAATTGACAAGCCGCATCAAATATTGAGTTTTTGATGCGGCTTGTTCATTCTATGTTATCTTCAACTGAAATTAATAACCGGGATTTTGAGTTAGGCCCCCTCCTAATGAAATTTGAGCAGTAGGTATCGGATATACCATATACTCTTCTTTTGTTAAGGTCTTATATTTTTTCAGTGCTAATTTCGTTCTAACAAAATCAAACCAGGTTTCCCCCTCAAACATAAGCTCTCTTTCTTTCTCTTCTTGAACCGCAGTAATGAATGACGCCAACCCATTGTAGCTACTGATAGGTTTTGTAATACCGGCGCGGTCCTGAACCATTTTTAAGGAAGCATATGCCGCTTGACTAACCCCATTATCTACCCTTGCTTTTGCTTCTGCATGTATGAGATATAGTTCTGCCAAACGAATAACTGAAACGTTTTGACTTGCCGGAGAAAAGTTTGGAAATTTTCCCATAAAGTAATTATTGTTACTTCCTTTCTTAATGGTAAAGTTCTTTCTTTTATCTGCATCATCGTAGAGATCTAAAACGGTAGAGTCCTTCGCAAAAAATAACACGGAAGGGTTATCGTTGGCAACCGATGCTAAAGGGTTTGTGGCCTGATCATCAAATTGAAGTTCAAAAATAGATTCATTAGTGTTTTGCGTTGTCCAAATTGTGCTAAAGTCCGAAACCAAACTATATCCTCCCGCCTGAATCACCTCGTTTGCTAAGTCAGCGGCTTTCTTATAGTCATTTGTAAAAGAAGCTTGGTATAGATAAACTTTTGCTAACAATGCTTTAGCTCCCCAATGAGATGCCCGGCCTCGGCTTTCATCACCTGAGTATGGGTTCTCGGTAGGTAGTAATGCAATTGATTCCGTCAGATCCTTAATAATTTGACTGTATGTTTCTTCCTTCGTTGCTTGTGGAGTGTTTAGATCGTCACCTTCCTTTGTAGCTTTTAACTTCAATGGAACACGTTCAAATGCTCGTACCAGAAAGAAATATTGGAGTGCTCGTATGAATTTGGCTTCCCCTATGAAATAATCCTTTTTCTCTGCTGAAATCATGCTGTCATCCATTTTCGGGACTTCATCAATAATATTGTTCGCTGCATTGATGGTCGCATAAAGTGCCTGCCACATATTCGATGTCCATGGATTGATTGCCTGCACTTCATGGCTAGCGAAAGTTTCATATTCCGGATATACCGCTGAATGTCGAACATGTACTGCGGAGAATTCCGGTACAATAAGCGTGGACTGTCCATATGAAAATGAATTCATCATGGATCGATATGCGCCCATTACTGCCGCATTTGCATTGGTTTCTGAATTAAAGAATTCATCTTCTGTAATCTGCCCTAGTGGGTCCTTGTCTAAAAACTTGTTACATGAGGTTAGTGATATGGCCATCATCGTAACGAAACATATGGATAAAATTTTATTTGTTATTTTCATTGTGAAGATGTTAGAACGTTAAATTAATACCTGTCGTGAACATTCTTGGTTGAGGATAACTTCCGTAATCATAACCGTAAATTAATCCTGTATTCGCACCGCCATGGCTTGAGCTTACTTCTGGGTCATACCCTCTGTATTTCGTAAAAACATAGGCGTTTTGAACTGTTACGTAGAAACGTAACCTTTTCATTTTTATACGTTCTGCAACCTCTGTGGGCAGGGAGTATCCTAAAGTAATATTCCTTAATCTGAAGAATGAACCGTCTTCTACAAATCTTGATGAAACCGCACCGTTGTCTAAGCTGCCTGGTGCCGGCCTAGGTACGCTGCTGATGTCTCCGGGCTGACGCCATCTGTCAACAAAGTCCACAAATTGATTCGAACTTGGATTGAACCCTTCTAATCCTGAGGCTAAATTATAATTGAAAATATCATTACCATAAGAAAACTGACCAAGGATGCTTAAATCAAAATTCTTGTATTCAAAATTATTGGTAATACCTCCGAAAAATTGTGGATTCGGATCTCCAATCATAACATGATCCTCATAGTTTGTTGGGGTGACTGCACTTCCATCTTTTCCTAAATAGTCAATCATGCCCGTTTCTGGATTGACACCCAATGCTTTCCAGCCATAAAATACACCTAATGGCTGACCTGGAATCGCTCTGTTAAGATCGCCAACTCCTCCACGCATTTCTGACAATCCTTCTGGTAATGCAAGGACTTTATTCCGGTTGAAAGTCATGTTAAGGGAGGTGCTCCATTTAAAGTCGCCAACTAAATTCTTGCTGCTCAACTCAAATTCAAATCCTTTGTTTTCAATGTCACCGGAATTTGTAAATCTGTTTATGTACCCGGAGCTTGTTAAAATCGGTAGGCCTATTAATAGGTCTGATGTCTTCTTGTAATAGTAATCAGCTAATAATGATATTCTATCATTGAAAAAACCTGCATCAACCCCAACATTCCATTGCCTTGTGGTTTCCCATTTCAAGCCTTTGTCTCCCAATACATTCGGAACGAATCCCGCTATACCCATATAGTTGTTTCCTGCAGTATAGAGTGATCTACTCGCATAATTTCCAATATTTTGATTTCCCGTAATACCCCAACTTGCCCTTAATTTTAAATCACTGATTGTGCTATGGTCTTTAAGAAAATCCTCTTCTGAAAGTCTCCAAGCTCCTGCCAATGAAGGGAATATTGCCCAACGGTTATCTGCTCCAAATCTTGAGGAACCATCCATACGAACATTCGCATTTAAAATATATTTATCCTTGTAGATATAGGTAGCGCGAGCGAATCCTGAAGCAATTGCCCATTCTTCAGGATAGGCATTTGCTCCTGTGATTACCCCACCGGCAGTGACATAAGGAATATCATTGTTTGGAAATCCTGCCCTTTGTGCATGGGTGAATTCAAGCCTTGATCCTTGAACCGAAAACCCAGCCAATGCATTTATACTATGATCTCCAAAACCCTTGTCGTAGGTTAATGTTGTTTCATTGATCCATAACTGATCTCTTGTGCTCCGACTGGCTCCAATACCTCCTTGACTAGCATAGGAACGTAGACCTGTCGGAGGCATAAAGAATGTCTCGTCAATAAAGCTTAGGTCAGTCCCAAAACTTGTCTTTAACAATAATTCCGGTATGATGTTGTACTCAGCGCTTGCATTGGCTAAAATACGGTAGGTGTTTGCTTTGTTGGTTGGAAGCTCCAACATGGCTACCGGATTTTCTCTGGTTAGACGAACCTGATCATAAAAATAATTCCCCTGACCGTCATAGACTGGAATATTCGGAGGAGAGAAAATCCCTGATTTTGTCGCCCCTTCTTTTGAATTTTCTTCCTGAACCCGCTGATTCGTCGCTTTGGTTAAATTGATTGAAGTCGAAAACCTTAATTTTTCGCTATGTTGATGGTTCAGGTTGATTCGGCCGCTCAACCGGTCAAAATTAGAATATAATAAAACCCCTCCTTGCTTCATATATCCAACCGATGTATAGTATTGCGTCTTTTCATTGCCTCCACTTGCCGATAATTCATAATTCCTGGTTGGCGATGTTCTAAAAATAGCATCTTGCCAATTGGTGTTAATGCCCGGATTTGAAAAGATCTGCTCAGGAATTGTCTTTGATGGATCTTCCTCCATTGCAATTCTATAATAATCCTTCATATAATCCTGGTATTGTTCCGTATTCATGAAATCATAATATCTCTCTTTCGGTACCTGAGAAAATCCTTCATACATATTGAAGTTGAATTGGCTCTGGCCAACAGCTCCTTTTTTGGTTGTAATAAGGACCACACCATTGGCAGCTCTTGATCCATATATAGAGGAGGATGCCGCATCCTTTAATACTTCAATGGATTGAACATCTGAAGGATTGATAGAGGAAAGAACATTAATCCCTTGGGTTCCACCTCCAAAATCAAATGTGGATCCTCCGGTAAAGTTTGTCGTACTGTTGACAGGAATTCCATCCACTACATATAAAGGGTCTGAGCTTGCATTGATGGATGTTGTTCCACGTACACGAATGCTAATTCCGCCTCCCGGTGACCCTGATTTCTGTGTAACTTGAACACCGCCAGCCTTACCTTGGATGGCTTGGGTAACGCTAGGTAAGACTTCATCTTCAATTTCATTTGCTCCAATACTTGAAACTGCTGTTGGAAGCGTTGCTCTTTTCATGGTACCATAGCCTACTGCTACAACCTGAACGGATTCAATAGTATTGGTTTCTGTGGCTAAAACCACTTGAATGTCCTTTCGATTGCCCACTGTTTGGGTTACCGCCTTGTAGCCTACAGATGAGAAACGAATCTTGCTATTTTCGTCTGCGGCAATCTGAAACTTCCCGTTTTCATCCGTGCTCGAGGTTAGCTCAGTTCCTACAACTTTAACGGTAATTCCCGGTAATGGACCTGTAGGACCTGTTACCGTACCGGTTACAATATTCTGTCCAGTAGGTGCTGTCGTATTTGCGCTTTGCGTTGAACTGCTGTCTGAATTGCTAGCTGTAGAATCGACTTGTGTAACGCTACTGTCTTGCGCGGATGTATCCGCCTCATTGCCCCCTTCAATCTCTAATTTTTCAGTTTCTTCTGTAGCTGTTGATAATTTTACATCTAGTTGTTTCTGATTATTCACATGTAATTCTTGAGTGGCATATCCAGATTTTAAAAATGTGATTATTCCATTCGGATTGGCGGAAATTTTATATTCGCCATTCTGGTCGGATAAGGTACTGTTGCTAGTCCCTTTTTCTGTAATTACTACGCCTTCAACGGCTGTTCCTGTTGAATCCGTAATTTTCCCAATGATATCGAGGGAATCCAAGGACTTATTCTTGATAAGATTTAAGTAATTTGCGTTTCGATTGTTGTACTTTTCGATAGTACTTGCCCGTCCTTGATGGCAAATGAGCATGAGAGTACACGCTATGAAAAGCGAACGGTAAAGGTAGTGCATCATATATTAATTATTTACAGGGTAATTTTATCTCAAAATTTCGCTTGTAAGTGTTTTTTATAGCCTAATTTGGGAACCCAATTAGAAGACTTAACGACGAGCATTATATCAAGTTTGTTACATAGATATTCATGTACTAAACGGTTACAAACCTATTTTGTTGTTAAAAAAAGTGAAATAATTAAATTAATTACATTTTAAGACTATATATAAGCGCTGTAATCCACTGAAAACCATTCTTAATGGAAGATTAATTTGGCTAATATTTTGACTTGTTTTTTAGACATAAGACATAAGACATAAGACACAAGACCCGTTTAACGCCGTTGGGGTGTTATAAATCCAATCTGGAAAATCTTTATTAAATCCCATCGGGATAATATATTTGTCAAATCCCAGAGGGATGGAATATTCGATGAATCCCGTAGGGATGCAATATCTATAGAAATTTATTTTACATCACAGAATTCAACGCCGTAGGTGTGACATATTTCCAAAACCCATATGCCAACGTTATTAAATTAACGTTAAAATGGTTTCCCGAGCTAAAGCTCGGGAATGACAGAGGTTTAAAAATAAAAAATGGGCTGTTTCTTATTAGAAACAGCCCATTTTTTATTTTTGAAATATTCTTATCAATAATTACGATATACCTAATACCTCTTTGTTAAAATTCTCATCGGTACCAGTAGCAGCAAAATCATCGAATGCTTTATCCGTTACTTTGATAATGTGATTTTTAATAAATTCTGCTCCTTCAGTTGCTCCGTCCACAGAATTTTTCAAAGCACATTCCCATTCCATTACGGCCCATCCATCAAAATCATAGGCCGCCAGTTTACTGAAAATACCCTTGAAATCAACCTGTCCATCTCCTAATGAGCGGAATCTACCTGCTCTTTCAACCCAACCTGAATATCCTCCATAAACACCTTGTTTACCTGTAGGATTGAATTCAGCATCTTTCACATGGAACATCTTGATACGGTCATGATAATGATCGATATAACTTAAATAATCCATCCCCTGTAATAATAGGTGCGACGGATCATATAATAAACAAGCTCTCGGATGGTTGTTGGCAGCCTCTAAAAACCTTTCATAACTTACACCATCATGTAGGTCCTCTCCAGGGTGAATTTCATAACAAACATCTACACCATGCTTATCAAACTCATCTAAAATAGGTAACCATCTTTTTGCCAATTCCTTGAATCCCGTTTCAACAACTCCCGCAGGGCGTTGTGGCCATGGATAGACCATATGCCATAATAAGGCCCCACTAAAAGTAGCATGTGCGTTTAGACCTAAATTTGCAGATGCTTTTGCCGCTAATTTTAACTGATCTATCGCCCATTCTGTTCTTGCTTTTGGATTATTCCTTAATTTCTCAGGGGCGAATCCATCAAAAAGCTGGTCATACGCCGGATGTACCGCAACTAGTTGTCCTTGTAAATGGGTAGATAGTTCAGTAATCTCCACACCCTGCTCTTTTAATTTCCCTTTAATCTCATCTGCATAAGTCTTGCTTTCTGCAACCTTTTGCATATCAAAGAAATTAGGGTCATTTGTCGGAATCTGAACCCCTTTAAATCCCAATGAACTCGCCCATTTACTAATGGTTTCTAAATTATTATATGGTGCCTCTTCAGCTATAAACTGGGCAAGAAAGATACCCGGACCTTTTAATGTTTTCATAAAATAATAGTTTTACTAAATATAATAAATCATTCCGTTAAACCGTGTATTTTGAACACTAATTTCCACTTTAACAGCTTAATTTTTACATTTTAACACATATTGGCATAATGATTGGAAGTATGCACCTGAGTTAATGAAATTATAAAGGAAACTAGAATAAAGCATTATGAAAAAGTTATTGATCTTGGGTTTAGTGGCTATAGGATTCTCTTCTTGTAGCAAAGAAACTTTAGATAGCGCTGGAAGGGACGTTGCCCAGAATGTTATCAGATCTTTTGAGTGGACAAACGTAGTTAAGGTAGAAAAAGTAGGTGGCGAAGAAGTCTTAAGAGATACAATTGCTGCAGAATCTAAAGGAACTTATCTAGATTTTGATAAGGATGGCTTCGCTTATGTATTTGACGGTAAAGGTGGATCAACTTCTTTTGCTTATGATATGCCTACAAGCAAGTCAATGAATTTTGATAATGTTTCTTATACAATTAAAGAAAATATTATTCAATCAACGGTAAAGTTTACCCTTGAGAATACGACTCAAACTAAAACAACTACAATCGAGTTTAAAAGAAAATAGTTTTTTAAACTTAATTTTGAGAATTAGCGCATACGTTTTACGTTTGCGCTTTTTTATTTTTCTCTTCGATCCATTGGGAAAGATATTTCGTGGATAGAAATTGACTAGACCATAAAATTTGACCCACCATGTTATTAGAACGATGTTTTGATACATCGTCTTCTATTTCAGTTATTCGTTTCATCAGGTTTTGACCCCAATTCTTTCCGTCAAATTGCTCTAGAATGTCTATTGATTTCTGCCTCGAAATTTCCCATTCTGCTATATTTTCATGGAGTAAAATAGCTTTCTCAATCAACTCCGCAGTATTATCAGCTATGTATCCCGGCCATGCTAAACCTTGAAACATACCCTCAGCTCCTACTAAGCTACTTACCGATGCGGTACCAGCATATAAAGCATCAATAAATTTACCCTTTTGCCCAGCACCAAACGGTATTGGCGCTAATAATACTCGATAATTTTTCATCGTCTCCACTGCATCTTCTGCTCGACCTTTGATAAAAAATCCTTGTGCCTCATTGTGGAGTTGATTAACCTTTTCGCTTGGATATGCACCATAAATATGGACTTCAGCCTGAGGCAGCCTCTTTCGGATTATTGGCCATATTTCTTTAATAACCTGCACGGTCTTCCAATTTGGTTCATGGATGAAATTGCCGATAAACATAAAATTCGACCTCACCTCAAAGCAAGGAACCTCAAGCTTGTTTCTTGATTCTAAACGAAAGGGTAGATAACAAATTAAAGCAGGATCTATTCTAAACTCCTCTTGCAGTAAATTTATTTCAAATTCTGAAATTAATATACTTAAATCCGAACGGTAAATTGATGCCAACTCCCGTTTTGCAAGATCGGAATAGTACATTGATTTTTCCGTTTCTAATCCTTTTTTATAGGCTTGCTGTCTTGCATTGCGAACAAAATGCAAATCCTCAGTATCCAGAATTCTTATCGCTGCTGGACAGGATTGCGATACTCGCCAACTATATTGCTCTTCAACCATAAATCGATCAAAGAGTACATAATCCGGCTGTAGATTCTGAATCCATTGATCGAATGTGGAATCGTTTAAGGCAATCTCTTTCTCAACTATACCTTTATCCTTAAGTGGGTACGAATATTCTGATTTACTTGCTGCAGATGCGAAAGTAACTTCAAAACCATTTGATATAAATAAGTCAATGATCTGAAGAATTCTCCAGCCAGCAGCTGATGATGTAGGTTCTGGCCATACCAATCCAATGACAAGCATCTTTTTTCGCATGTCGCAAATTACCATTATTTCATGTATTTAGGGGGATGATTTTGTTTTCATTACCTTTGTGGATATTTTCTTGTTATGTTAGGACTTAAACTTTTGACGGACCCTAGATGGGCAAATATTGCAGAATCAAATCTTGAAGAGATTCTTACTGATCACGCTTGGTGTGAACAGAAAGCTGCTTCCAATGCTATTTCTCTGATTACACAAAACTCGGAACTGGAAGATTTGGTGCATGAATTGACTGCCATTGCCATTGAGGAAATGGAACATTTTAAAATGGTGATAGACATCATCAAAGAAAGAGGTTATGAATTAGGCCGAGAAAGAAAAGATGATTATGTGGGCCAGCTGATGAAATTTTCCAAAAAAGACGGATCTCGAAATCAGGCTTTTATTGATCGGTTATTGTTTGCCGCTATGATCGAGGCTAGAAGCTGTGAACGTTTTAGAGTGCTTTCCAAAAATATTGAAGATCAGGAATTGGCTAAATTCTATCATGACCTTATGGTATCTGAAGCAAATCACTATACTACATTCCTCAATTTTGCAAAAAAATATACCGTTGATGTCAATGTTGAAAAGAGATGGCAAGAATGGTTGGAATTTGAAGGTAAACTTATCCAATCCTATGGCAAAAAGGAACAGATACACGGATAAAAAAAATAGGGTTGAAATTTTCAACCCTATTTTATTTTATATTTTTTGGATTAGCTTATCTGGTCGGCCTCTTTTTCCTTAATGGCCAATTGTCCACATGCCGCATCAATATCCTTGCCTCTACTTCTTCTGACATTGGTAATAATCCCCTGACTCTTTAAATAACTCGCAAATTCCTCAATCTTATCCGCTTCTGCATTCACAAAATCCGCTAAAGCTATTGGATTATATTCAATGATATTTACTTTACAAGGAACATTCTTGCAAAATTTTGCCAGCTCCTTGGCATCTTGAATCTCATCGTTGAAATTGTGGAAAACAATGTATTCAAAAGTGATGGGGTTCTTGGTCTTCGCGTAAAAATATTTTAATGCTTCAGCTAATGCAGCCAATGAGTTCTGCTCATTGATGGGCATAATTTCATTTCTCTTTTTATCGTTGGCAGCGTGAAGTGATAATGCCAAATTAAACCGTACTTCATCATCACCCAACTTTTTAATCATTTTGGCAATACCAGCTGTGGAAACGGTAATTCGTTTTGCAGCCATATTCAATCCATCTGCAGAAGTGATGCGCTCTACCGATTTCATCATATTGCTGTAATTCAGTAGGGGTTCGCCCATTCCCATGTAAACGATGTTCGTAAGCGGATGACCATATTTCTCCTCGGCTTGCTTGGCTATCAATACGACCTGATCATAAATCTCATCTGCATTTAAATTACGCTTTCTATCCATATAGCCCGTAGCACAGAACTTACAGGTCAAACTACATCCAACCTGAGAACTTACACATGCTGTCATACGATCATCGGCAGGAATTAAAACCCCTTCGATGATATTATTGTCATATAGACTAAAACTGCTTTTAATAGTTTTGTCAGAACTTATCTGAGATTGTTTTACTTTAACTGCATTGATTGTGAAGTGGGCTTTTAAATTCTCTCGAAGAGATTTGCTTAAGTTGCTCATCTCATCAAAATCAGTACAGGATTTTTGCCATAGCCATTCATAGATCTGCTTGGCTCTAAAGCCCTGCTCTCCCATGCTGACTAATGAATCCTTTAATTGAGCCAAACTCAAACTCCTGATATCTACCAATTTTACTGCTTTTTCCACGGCACAAAGATACATCAAAAATTATAAGCTAGAAGTAATAATTCCTAATCCGCTTTTCTCATTCTTCTTTTTCTTCTGAATTTACGAATTATGACAACAACCAATCCGACCACTATCCAAACTGGCCAAATCCCAATAATTCCCAAGGCAATGTTTTGAATCAGGTTCCAGCCAAATTCTAAGGATGTTTTTACCTTAGCAAAAAAGGAATTACTTCCCATCGAAAGATTGGCTTGATATTCAAATAAATCAACGGTCAATGTGCTGTAATTTATCTCATTCGTCAGATTTCTTAGCAAAGCTTCCTTACTGTCAATTTCTTCCTGCAGTTGTCGGATCTGTTCTTGGATCTCTAAAAGATCTTTTACATTTTTGGCACTAGCAACCATTTCCTGATAACGTTCAAGATAGGCTCTTTTACTCTTTAGCCGGGATTCATAATCATGATAGGTAATACTTACATCCTCAGCACTAATATTCTTGTCCGTAATTTTATCTTCACCATTTTCCATCGCTAGCAGGAAGTTATCAAACGAGCTGGTAGGAATTCGAATCTTTAATTTATAACTTGTGAGATAATTGCTATTGCTTGATGACTCCTGCTCATAATAAGCATTAAATTTCTTCAAAAGCGCATCTATATTTTTTTTACTGACTTCAATTTTTCTGGATTCTAGTGAAATATTACCTCTTTTTATTATTTTGATATTGGAGGCTGACTGTTGGGGAATTCTTTCTGTAATTTTCATTTCAGCAGAAACTAATGGAGAAATTCCCGCGTCTTGAGATATGGTTACTGCTGCTGATTCATTAAAATCTTTTGAACTCATTTCTTCTGAATTCTGCTCTGCAAATTTATTGCCACATGATCCCATGCTGATGAGCAACAGCAGGACCCATAAATTATTTCTTTTCATATCTATAATTTATTAAGGGATGCAGTAGTTTGCTGAATTCCATAAAAAAAAGGGCCTAAGCCCTTTTTTTATTTTTTTGCATCTTTCACTTTTGGAATAATCTGATTTCCATACAGCTCAATTGCTTTCATCATCTTGCTATGATCAGGACTTCCTACATCCATATGGGCAGAAAATCTGGTTAAACCGAAAGTTTCCTGCAATTGAAGGATCTTATCAACAGATTCATTGACATCTGCGACAATTAAATGTCCATGGTTCGAACGGCCATAATCATACTGTGTTTTTTGATATGGAGGCCATCCTCGTGATACTCCGATCCTATTCATCTGCGCTGAATAATAAGGATAGTACCAATCCGCAATTTCTTTTGAGTCCTCTCCAAAGAAGGAATGCATATGCACCCCGACTTGATATTTACGCATATCATGGCCATTGTCTTGATAGGCCTGTTCATAAACTTCGAACAAGGGCTTGAAATTTATCGGGGAACCTCCAATGATGGCAAACATTACTGGCAAGCCCAACCTTCCCGCACGAATAACAGATTCCGTCGTTCCGCCAACTGCTATCCAAATCGGCAACTTATCATTCACGGGTCTCGGGTAAATGCTTTGATTAATTAGACTCGCTCGATGCTTGCCCGTCCAGTTCACGGTCTGAGAATTATTTATCCTCAATAAAAGATCTAGTTTCTCTTCAAATAAGGAACTATAGTCCTTCAAATCGTATCCAAAAAGCGGAAAGGATTCGATAAAAGACCCTCTTCCTGCCATAATCTCTGCCCGGCCATTTGAAATCAAATCAACGGTTGCAAAATCTTGATAGAGCTTAACCGGATCTGAGGAACTTAAGACAGATACTGCTGAACCTAATTTTATCCGATTGGTAACGGTTGCGGCTGCAGCCAAAATAATTTCGGGTGCTGCCACTGCATAGTCCGCTCTATGGTGTTCTCCCATTCCAAAGAAGTCAACACCAACTTCGTCCATTAATTTAATTTCCTCGATTATTTCCTGTAGCCTTTTTTGTGGCGCCTGTATTTTTCCTGTTTGGGAATCAATTTGCAAGTCACCAAACATGCCTATTCCTAATTCCATCATATTATCTTTCTTTTTTTAATACTACAAAAGTAATGGCTCCATTGTTTATGATTATTGATATATGATAAGAAACACTATATTTTATTTTTTCATAATCCTTTGGCAATATTTTATTGATAATTCCTGACTATTTTTAGTAATAAAATAAACCGTGATTCAAAAGTATCTAAATGCAATCATTCATTTGTTCTTTCCCGAACTGTGTATGGGATGCAATCAATCCCTAATCGATCAGGAAGAGATAATTTGCACTTCCTGTCTTTTTCATTTACCCCTTACAAAATTTCATTTAGATGCTAATAATGAAGCAGTTCAACTGTTTAAAGGAAAGATTCCTTGTGCCTTTGCCTGCTCCATGCTATATTTAAAATCTGACTCTATCTCTGAAAATTTGATCTATAATTTAAAATATAATAACCATCCCCAAGTTGGACTTTTCTTAGGTAGGCGATATGGACAGGATCTGCTCAGTTCACCTGTTTTTGAATACATCGATATAATTGTACCGATTCCATTACATAAAAAAAGAAGGCGGAAAAGAGGGTATAATCAAAGTGAATATTTTGCAAAAGGGCTGTCGGAATCTTTATTGAAACCAGTGAATTTTTCTCTTTTGAAGCGAAATAAGTATCAGAGTAGCCAAACAAAAATGGCTTCGTCCGATCGATATCAGAATGTTAAAGGAGCATTTTTTTGTATTTCACCCGAAAAAGCTAAAGGGAAATGTATTTTATTGGTCGATGATGTGCTCACGACAGGTGCAACCCTTAGCTCTGCTGCCGAGGAGCTCCTTCAGACTATACCCGATTGCAAAATTTATATCGCAACATTGGCAATAGCTTAATTCAATAATCCATTATATAGCTAGGAATATTGGAATTTACGGTTGTATAGAAGTAAATAACTAAATAAAGCCATGCCAATTCCGACATAATCTGCAAAAATGTCCCACCAATCTGCAGACCTGCTACTCGTGAAATACATTTGTGCAGTTTCTGTAAAGAAGGCAAATAAGGAGGATACTAAGAAGACGACGATAAAAGTCTTCACTTTCGTCGCTCGTCTTTTCGTGTCAACAATGCGACCAAATAAGATTAAAGTCGTAAGCAAATAAAAACTACCAGTATGTACTAATTTGTCAAAGCCTTGAAAAAATCCTTCTACAGGAAAGTCATTGGCGGGTAGCAATAATAGGAGCGTCATAATTATTGCCCATAAAATTGCCCATGCATAATTTATTATCCAATTCATTGTTGTTAAAAATCGTATTTAAAACTCAGATTAAAAAGCTTTTATCTGTTTTTTTTGAAACATTTTAAGTCCTGTAAAAATTTATTTAAAAATTATTACCCTGAAAATCAGTTAGTTGTAACTTTTATGAATAAAAATATAGTACTATGTATTGCAAAGTACCATCCAAAGGATATATCTTTGTATT
>JBEBTR010000011.1:0-44676 GCA_040393725.1 Sphingobacterium endophyticum
TGCAATCTATTAAATTTAATGCTGACAGTAAGCTAATCGAGTTCATTAAGAAGAGATCTGAAAAATTAAACCAATTTTTGGATAATATCATTGAAGGGGTATGCTATCTGAGGTTGGAGAATGTAGAAGATGAAGCGAATAAGATAGTTGAACTTAAATTTAATGTTCCCGGCAATCAGCTCTTTGCCAAAGCACAGGCTAAAAGTTTCGAGGAGGCAACCGATATTGCTATTGAATCGATTAGACGTCAAATAAATAAACATAAAACCAAGACCAGAGGTAATCTAAGTAATCACAAGGAAGTTTTAAATCAAGAAGAAGAATTTTAATAATATCATTATATAAAGATGAAAGCCCTCTAGAAAGAGGGCTTTTTTGATTTTGTTTCATATCAGAAAGTTTACAGTATAATTGCTTCTTTTTATTTGGAATAATTCTTAACAATATTTAGATTTGTTCCAAATTAAAAGAAACAGCATGATTTGTCCTTTAGCAAATTTTGAAGAGATATTCCAAGATAATAACGGAGCTGTCTACCAATGCAGCCGTAAGAATTGTTATTGGTTAGAATTTCAAGGCTCGACGACTGCCTTTAAGGTTAGGGATTTTTTTGCTTTCAAAAAAAGGATTGATTCTATCGACGTTACTCAAATGTTGAATGATTCCTCCCGCTCATCGGATTTTGAGATTATTATGCCTTTCAGAACTGATAGTATCTTTATTTTATCAGTTGAAGACATTCTTAAATTAAAGGATATTTTAGCTGGTGCAAAATTTATGATTCAATTAAATAGTGAAATTAAAGCTTGTCTACATTACTCCGCAGTTTTAGCTAATTAAATATTCTTTATAATTATACTGATTCTAAATAAATTAGGTTTTTAAAAGTCTAATTTAGACTGAATTTGTATTGCAAATTTTTGCGACACATTCTTCATTTACCACTTATCTTTGTATATAAGAAATCTAATCTAGGTTTCTGGAAGTATTACACGATAAAGAAATATATATTATGAAAGATTTATTGAAATTAAAAACCTCTATCTCAGAAGAGATTGAAAACATATTAAACGAGCAAGTAAAAATTGAAGCACATTCATCAGCTTTATACTTAGCGATGTCAGCATGGTGTGATGATCAAGGATTAGACAATGCATCAAATTTCTTTGCAAAGCAATCAGATGAGGAACGCACGCACATGTTGAAGATATTTAAGTATATCAGTGATCGTGGCGGACGTTCAATTTCACCAGAAATTACGAATGTTCCTGTGGATTTTGAATCATTCAGAGGTGTATTCGAGCAAACATTAGAGCAAGAAATGTTCGTTACTGAGCAGTTTAATAAAATTGCTGATAAATGTATGAAAGCAAAAGATTTTGTGACTTTCAATTTTATCCAATGGTTTTTATCTGAGCAGGTAGAAGAAGAATATGTAGCTAGGCGCATCCTTGAGTTGTTCGACGTAATAGGTGAAGAAGGTACAGGACGTTGGGAAATTGACCGTCATTTGGTGAAAGTAGCTTTCGATGGCGAATAATATTTTAAAATAATTTATAAAAACGGGTTGAAATGATATTTTAACCCGTTTTTTTTATACAATTATTTTTAGTTTAAACGTTTTAATAGTAAATTTCAGTTTAAAGATAGTATGTGAATTTTACGTTACCAATTTAGTCTATTATCCACGTGAGAGATTACTTGATAAGTATATTTTTTTTGGTTTTCACCCTTATAAGCATTCAAGAGGTTAACGCTCAGGAAATCTTAAAAAGTGTTGAAGGCGTTGTGGTAGATAGTACGGGATTAGGAATAAAAGGAGCTTCCGTACGATTGGTTAGTAGTTTGGATACCATGAGTACAACGACTGACGATAATGGATTTTATAAATTCAATAATATTAAAGGGAAGAGCTTGAATCTTTCATATAGTTCATTGGGGTATCAAATCATAAATAAAAGTATCTCTAGTACTAGTTTTATTAATAAAATATTTATTCCAAAGGTTACATTATTCCCCCAAAGCACATTAATTCCTGAGGTAAGAATTCTAAAGGTCATACCAGTTGTCGATCGTGGCGATACGATCCAATTCAATATGGCTGCATTTTCCTTTCCCCAATATTCCTTGTTAGAAGAAGCCCTAAAGCAGTTGCCAGGATTTCAGGTACTCAGGGATGGAACAACATATTATAATGGTCAGTTAATTCGAGGAGTAAGGGTAGATGGGAAGAAGTTTTTCGGAGGAGACCTATTAACTGCTACACGTAATTTACCATCGGAGTTTGTCAAGCAGATAGAGGTCATCAATGATTATGGAGAACTTTCAACAGCGAAAGGAATAAAAACGAATGACCCTGAAAAAATTATCAATATTATTCTACAACCTGATAAGAAAAAAATAACATTTGGACAGGGAACTATAGGAGGAGGTACCCGGGATCGATTTTTAGGAAGTATCGGTATCAATAAATTTAATGATGGCCAGGAAATGTCTATTGTTGGTTCTATTAATAATACCAATACAAGTTTGTTTTTATTTGGTTCGCCAGATGGTGCAGGAAGTCGAAATACAGATTTATCAGAGATCGGGGATTTTTCAGATCCAAATGATGGGCTTAACAAATTAGGATCCATAGGTATATCATTTACAGATAATATTGGTTCCAGGGTAACATTGAATGGTGGATATACCTACCAGAGTAAGTTTAACTTAACTACTGGAAATTCACTATTAACTTCAACTTATCCAACATACAAAATTCACCGTACTGAGGAATATGAAAATAAATCATATGATAATCTGCATACGTTGAATCTGGAAATGAATTCAAAATTCAAGAATAACGATATATTAAAAATAAATCCAAAGCTTTCTTATAACAGGGAGTATTTTTATAATAACCGGAAGAGCGATCTGTTGAATCAAAAGAATTATGGAGGATTCCGAAAGACGATCCGAGATGAGGGAGAGAGGCAGGACAGCACAAAAACAAGTAAACCTTCTGCTGATATTTCGATGTTGTATTCAAAATTTTTCCATAAACCGGGAAGGAAATTAGTAGCCGATCTGCGGTTAAATTATCAGTCGAATACAAAAGATGATGAGATATCTGAATCATATTTGACGATTGATTCTACAGGTAATGTTCCAGTCGAAAGTAGTTTTCGACAAAAGCAGTTTGTAGATTCTAGAAATGATGTTTCAGGCATTAAATCATCAATATCATATGTAGAGCCATTTTATGAACATAGTTTATTAGAAATTATGCATGAAATGGATATTACCAATATTGAAGCTGTTCGTACAGTTCGAAATCCTTATATCTTAGGCGGTGAATTTGTTGATTCACTATCTATGAATTATGCCTACCAATTTAAAAGTTTCAAAACCGGTTTAAACTATCAATATGAACCTAATAAGAAATTTAGGGTAAATATGGGATTTACTGTCCAGCCAGTTAATTTATCGGGACGGGTGAAGGGCGATACCATTGTTTACGATTATAATAATGTCAACTTAGTTCCTTCTACTACAATAAGGTACAAATTCAGTAATGATCTTGAAATTAAACTTGCTTATTTAGGAAAAAATATTCAGCCCACATTTTTACATATTTCTCCATTCAGGGATAATACAAATTCAAGAAGTGTAATCCGTGGAAATCCATCTTTGAAGGCGGAGTTTTCCAATCAATTTTCCACAACACTGAGGAAGTTTGTCCCTACACGTGGGCAATATTTTCAGACTGATTTTGCCTATACCTTTATTGCCAATAAAATTGTGAGTGCCAAGGTTTCGAAGCCACAGCAAACAATTCAGGAAACAACATTTGAAAATACAGATGGTTATTATGACATTAAATGGTATTATGAGTTTAACTCACCTATATTTACCGATCAGTTAAATCTTGGACTTTCCGGAAATGTAGATTATTACAATAACCTATCATTCATTGATACGATTAAGAATACAACTAAACAGGTATTATTTAATCAAAATCTACAGTTTAGATATTTACCGTCGGAGTATTTTGAAGGAGTATTTAATACCAATTATTTTTTGAACAGGGCGGTTTATGAATTTCCTTTTAAGAATAAAATTGCTGCTCATTCCTTTTTATTCAGTCTAGCTGGAAGAGGGTATATATCGGATAATTTAGTATTGGGAGCAGAAATGTCTCAAAAGTTTTATAAAGGATATGTTAGTGAATTAAGTGATGTAAACCCAACGATTATAAACACCTACATTGAGTATTCTTTTTTAAAGAATAAAGCTGCACTAATCAGATTGCAGTGTAATGATATAATGGATCAGAATAAAAACGTAGGAGTTTTGACTTCGTATGTTGGCAATGATGTTTTTGAATCTAGAAATAACAGATTGGGTCGATATTTCATGTTAACGTTTAACCTAAGGTTGCAAACCTATCCAAATAAATAAAAATGAAAGTTGCATCAATAAAAGAATTTGGAGGACCTGAGGTTTTTGTCATTGAGGACAGGCCAGATCCGACTCCGATTGGTGATCAAGTACTAATTCAAATAAAAGCAGCAGGGATAAATAGACCGGATGTTTTTCAACGCAAAGGAAATTACCCAGCGCCAGTGGGTATATCGAATGATTTTCCAGGATTGGAAGTGTCTGGTATTGTAAAAGGAATTGGGCCATTCGTATCGAATTTTAGACTTGGAGATGAGGTAATGGCGTTATTACCAGGAGAAGGTTATGCTAGCTTGGTATGTATTTCAGAAAGAGTCTGTTTACCTAAGCCAAAGAATATAAGCTTTGAAGAGGCAGCATGTTTTCCAGAAACTGTCTATACCGTTTGGAACAATCTATTTGAAAGAGGAAAGTTAAGAAAGTCTGAACGGGTTTTAATTCATGGAGGAACAGGAGGAATAGGTTCTACTGCAATTCAGTTAGCAAAATTGTTTGGTGCTATTGTATATACAACGGTAGGTTCAGATGAAAAGAAGAAAATCGCATTTGATTTAGGAGCAGATTTTGTAATCAATTATAAGAAAGAAGACTTTTTTGAGGCTTTTAAAAATGAAGGCATTGCTGTTGTATTAGATAGCATTGGTGGAGCATACTTCAATAAGCATATTGGATTATTAAAGGAAGATGGAAGACTAATTCAAATTAATGCTACACATGGAGCAAGAGTTGAGATCAATTTGCTGAAGTTAATGCAAAAAAGGATAATTGTCACTGGTTCAACCCTCCGAATTAGAGATATTGCATTTAAAGCAGACCTTACAAAAGAAATTGAAACAAATATTTTACCCTTAGTGAAGGATAGAAGATTTATTCCATTATTAACAAAAGTCTTCTCGCTGGAAGATGTTATTAAGGCACATCAGTATTTTGAAAGTGAAAGTCAATACGGGAAAATTGCCCTTAGGATTGATGGCTAAATACTTTTAGCCAATAAGAATCTTAATTATTTTCCTATATTAGAAAATTGATAAAAACCTATTTTCATTAAAATGAACTTAAAATTTCTTACAACAGCATTATTGATAGGGACGAGTATACTATCCGGTTTTGCTCAAAAAAAAATCGGAAAGGTTGAGAAACCCATAGATTTTGTGAGCACTTTGGTAGGGACGCAATCCACCTATTTTCTATCTAGTGGAAATACCTATCCAGCAATAGCATTACCCTGGGGCATGAATTTCTGGAGTCCACAAACAGGGAAGATGGGAGATGGATGGATGTATAGCTATACAGCTGAAAAGCTACGAGGTATCAAACAAACGCATCAACCTTCGCCATGGATGAACGATTACGGTCAATTTTCTATAATGGCCATGGTAGACAATAAGACCTTTGATCAAGATAAGAGGTCAAGTTATTTTTCGCATAAAGCAGAGGTTGCGAAGCCACATTATTATTCTGTTTATTTAGCAGATTATGATACCAAAGTGGAATTGACTCCAACAGAACGTGCATCTTACTTTCGATTTACATTTCCAAAGACCAATAATGCATATGTATTGATCGATGCATTTGATAAAGGTTCATATGTTGAAGTAATTCCAAAGGAACAGAGAATCATAGGTTACAGTACGAAAAATAGCGGGGGGGTACCTGAAAATTTTAAGAATTATTTTGTTATGTCATTTGACCGCCCTTTTGCGAATGTTTCAACATTTGCAGATTCTGTGCTTACAGATGGCAGATATATGGTTAAAGCCGACCACGTAGGAGCGATAGTAGGTTTTCAGAATGCCAATGCTGGAGATCAACTGTTAATGAAAGCAGCATCCTCATTTATTAGTCCTGAACAAGCACTTCAAAATTTAAAAGAATTAGATGGCGTTAGTTTTGATGAACAGGTACAAAAGGGCGAAGATATATGGAATAAAGAATTAGGAAAAATAGAAATCGACGGTGGAGATATTGATCAAATCCGGACCTTTTATTCATCCCTATATAGATCTTTATTATTTCCAAGGATGTTCTATGAGATCAATGAAAAGGGAGAAGTCGTACATTATTCACCATATAATGGCAAGGTGTTGCCGGGATATATGTTTACAGATACAGGTTTTTGGGATACGTTCAGGGCATTATTTCCATTTTTAAACTTGATGTATCCGGAGGTCAATGAAAAGATGCAAGAAGGCCTTGCCAATGCCTACCGTGAAGGAGGTTGGCTACCAGAATGGGCAAGTCCTGGTTATAGAAATATTATGGTAGGGAATAATTCAGCTTCTGTCGTGGCAGATGCTTGGATTAAAGGAGTTCGTTCGAAGGACATTGAAACGTTGTATGAAGCGGTTCTTAAAGGAGCAAATCATGCAGGCCCTATGACTGCTGTCGGTCGAGCGGGAGCAGAATATTATAATGAATTGGGGTATGTTCCGTATGATGTAAAAATTAATGAAAATGCCGCTAGATCACTAGAATACGCTTATGATGATTTCTCAATTTACCAATTAGCAAAAGCATTAAACAAGCCTCAATCAGATAAGGATTTTTATAAGAAAAGAGCTTATAATTATCAAAAGCTGTTTGACCCTTCCACAGGATTGATGCGAGGCAAAAATAAAGATGGTTCATGGTCAACTCCATTTAATCCTTTCAAATGGGGAGATGCATTTACTGAAGGAAATAGCTGGCATTACAGTTGGTCTGTATTTCAAGATATTGAAGGTTTAGCCAAGTTATTAGGAGGACATAAAGCGATGGAAATAAAATTGGATTCTGTATTCACATTACCTCCAATATTTGATGATAGTTATTATGGATTTCCGATTCACGAAATTCGGGAAATGCAAATAGCAAATATGGGTCAATATGCTCATGGAAATCAACCTATCCAACACATGATTTACCTATATAATCATGTTTCCGCGCCATGGAAGGCTCAATATTGGATTAGAGAAACAATGAATAGGATGTATTCGGCAAACCCTGATGGTTACTGTGGTGACGAGGATAATGGACAGACATCAGCTTGGTATGTGTTTTCAGCTCTTGGCTTCTATCCAGTAACTCCAGCTACAGATGAATACGTAATTGGATCTCCAGTTTTTGATAAAGTTACATTGCATTTAAGCAATGGTAAAAATGTTCAAATTGAGACCAAAAATAATTCAGATAAGAATCGTTATATACAAAACATGAAATGGAATGGGAAAAACTATTCCAAGAATTTTATCAATCATAGCGAATTGTTAAAAGGGGCGAATCTATTATTTGATATGGGATCTGAGCCAAATATGAAAAGAGGTATTAATAAAGCCGATCTACCATTTTCAATAAGTAAGGATGATCAATAGATATTAATTGATCATATTAAACAATTAAGCCGTATCAAATTTTCAAGATTTTGATACGGCTTATTTGTTTAAATAATAATTAATGAATTAAAATAATAAAGGCTTGAAAAATTCCAAGCCTATTAGTTTTCTTATCTAACCCCATAATAGGGTACGCACATTTCCGTTTACAAGAATGATTCTGGTAAAAAGTTTAATTGGCTAGAGAAGATTAAAAATCTTCATCATCCTCATCTAAGTCATCATATCCACCGATTGAATCGATATCATCTAATCCGAAATCATCATCGTCATCAAAGACATCATCATCGTCATCAGGACCGTTGAAGTTGAGAACTCTTTCATCAACCATTTCATCTGTTTCAATTGCTTGCATAGTAGCCATGTTGTTTATTATGATATTTTTCTTTTGTTATGTAAAATTATATAAGATAATTCAATTCATAAATTTTTTTTCAAAAAAAATAAAACAATTTTAAATCTGTATTTAAAACGCATTAATCAACGATTTCACCTATGCTGTTCTCTTCAGCTACAATGTCTTTTAACTGAGGGAGATCCCTGGTGCTAGTTAAACCAAAGTGGTTCATGAACTCAGAACTTGTTGCATAAAGTAAAGGCTTTCCTATAGTATTTGATTTGCCTGCAATTTGAATCATTCCCTTATCCAACAACCTTTGAATGGAATAATCACAGTTTACGCCTCGGATTTGTTCCACTTCCAATTTAGTAATCGGTTGTCGATATGCGATTATTGCTAGAGTTTCCAGAGCGGACTGACTTAATTTTTTTCTTTCTTTATGGACCTGAAGTTGATTGATTGCTTCATGGTATTGAGGTTTTGTTAAGAACTGCAATTGATCATTAATAGAAAGTAAAGCGAATGGATAATCATCAGATTCGTATTTAGCTTTCAATTTACCTATAAACTCAGCCAACTCAATTTTACTGATTTCAATAGCAAGAGCATCTTGTAAAACTTCTCGAAGGTCTTTTTGATTTATACCTTCAGCAGCTGCAAAAATAATAGCTTCAATATTTAAGATTATGTCTTTCAAAGCTTAATAATTAATTACTTGTTCTTCCATTTGTTCCGGTAAATCACGGAACTTATAAGTTTGTGTTCTGAGTTGGGGCTGAAATCCAGCTTCCATAATAGCATCTTGGATGGATTTTGATGTAAATCGATGTGGAGCACCAGCAGCTGATACGACATTTTCTTCAATCATGATAGATCCAAAATCATTAGCACCGGCATGTAAGCATATCTGCGCAGTTTGTTTTCCAACCGTTAACCATGATGCTTGGATATTTTTAATATTGGGTAACATGATTCTGCTCAGCGCAATCATTCGTATATATTCATCAGCAGTAACGTCATTTGTAATTCCCCGAAGTCTTTTCAATAGGGTTCCATCATCTTGAAATGGCCAAGGAATAAAAGCAATAAATCCATGAGCATCTTCAGGTTTTTCGCTTTGGACTTGACGAATCCATTCCAAGTGTTCAAATCGTTCTTCAAGCGTTTCGATATGTCCAAACATCATCGTAGCGGATGTGGGCAGGTTAATTTTATGGGCAGCTCTCATAACGTCTAACCATTCCTGTCCGCCACACTTACCTTTTGAAATTAACCTTCTCACTCGATCATTGAGGATTTCTGCACCAGCCCCTGGCAAAGAATCTAAACCAGCTTCTTTCATTGCAGTCAATACTTCAAGGTGAGTCATTCCTTCGAGTTTAGCCACATGCGCAATTTCTGGTGGACCCAGAGAGTGCAGTTTTAAGTTAGGATAAAGTTCTTTTAATTGCTTAAATAAGGTGGTATAAAAATTTAATCCTAAATCAGGGTGATGACCTCCCTGCAGCAGTAATTGATCTCCCCCGTATTTGAAAGTTTCTTCAATTTTTTGTTTATAGGTTTCAATATCAGTAATGTAGCTTTCTTCATGACCAGGACGTCTAAAGAAATTGCAAAATTTACAGTTGGCAATACATACATTGGTTGTATTGACATTTCTATCGATCTGCCATGTGACTTTACCATGAGGTACTTGAATCTTTCGCAGTTCATTAGCAACAAAGGCTAAGTCAGCAGTAGGAGCTTCTTTATATAAAAAAATGCCTTCTTCTTTACTTAAGAAGTCAAAATTTAAGGCACGTTCTAAGAGTTTGTTAACATTCATGTAATAACAAAGATACGGAGCTTTTTACTAAATCGAAAGATAATTGGTTGCTTATCACTATGGGGCTAAATAAGGTGTATTAGATTATGAGGATGGTAATCAATTTGAATACTATTTATAGTTAGGGGAATATATTTGACTCATTCAAAAACTTAAAAATCAACAGGTTGTTTTAATATTAGTATCACATTAATTTTACCTTCTGATAATATGAAAATTGGGTAAATGAGGCGGATAAATCTTATATTTAAGAACACTACAAAGGAGGTTTTTAATGAGCCACGACATAATTCATATAGAACGGACATACCCGATATCCACGGCAGCTTTATGGCAAGCTATGACTGACAAGCAAAAGTTAAAAGAATGGTTTTTTGACATTCCAAATTTCAGTACAGTAGAAGGGGCGGAGTTTGAATTTACAAAGGTTGAAAATCCGGACGGGAAATTTCATGAATGTACGGTTCTAGAGGTTAAACCAGAGGAGTTATTTAAATTTACATGGCGACATCCAAAACAACCTATCGGCAATTCAATTATTACCTGGCGCTTTATTCCTAGGCGCGGAGCTACTACCTTGCACTTAACACATGAGGGATTAGAACATTTTAAAGATGCCGGTGAACAATTTTCATTAGATAGATTTGAATCTGGTTGGGAAAGAATTTTAGGAGATGCCCTTCCAAAATTCATTGAGAAGTTGTGACAAAAGAATATCTCCAAATTTATTGGGTTTCAATAATTTAATTATTGAACCTAGCCTTCTTGCTCTTAGATCTTGCGTAAGAATCATTTTTAATTAATTTTATTCCTGAAACCTAAGGAATTCGTGTAAAATGATTCTACAATTCTTATGAAAAAAATATTTTCCAGTTTATATGTTCAGGTTATCCTAGGAATACTTATTGGTATTCTATGTGGAGTCTTTTATCCTGATTTTGCTGTTCAGTTAAAACCTCTAGGTGATGGGTTTATTAAGCTTATCAAAATGATTATTGCACCATTAATTTTCAGTTCGATTGTTATTGGTATAGCTGGAATGCAGGATATCAAAAAGGTAGGTAAGATAGGATTAAGTTCCTTAATCTATTTTGAAATCATGACCACTGTTGCATTAATCATAGGTTTAGTTTTTGTAAATATAATAGAGCCTGGTACAGGCATGAATGTTGACCCCAAGACCTTGGATCCTTCAGCAGTTTCCCATTACATCCAAGAATCTAAAGAGCACAATAGTGTTATGGATTTTATTTTAAGTATAATTCCTAGTAATGTTATTGCAGCTGTGGCATCAGATAATCTATTGCAGGTATTATTATTTTCTGTATTATTTGGGATAGGCTTGACTAAGATAGGACATAGTTCTGCTGAACCGGTTATTAATGTTTTGCAATCATTTCTAAAGGGTTTATTTGCTGTCATAAAAATGATTATGTATTTAGCGCCCATTGGTGCAATGGGTGCAATGGGTTTTACCATTGGGAAATATGGTATTGAGGCACTATCATCATTGGGATTATTAATGCTTAGTTTTTATGGAACCTGTATTGTTTTTATTGTTGGAGTAATTGGCGCTGTACTTTATTTTTATGTACGTGTGAATATATTCAAGTTATTAAAATATATAAAAGAAGAGCTATTAATTGTGTTAGGAACCTCTTCTTCTGAATCGGCATTACCTGGATTAATGCAAAAACTTGAAGATGCTGGCTGTTCAAAGCCCATTGTTGGATTAGTAATACCAACAGGCTATTCCTTTAATTTGGACGGAACGTGCATCTATTTAACAATGGCAGCTGTATTTATTTCGCAAGCATTAAATATGCATTTAAGCTTAGAGCAAGAAATTACGCTTTTATTAGTACTGTTATTGACCTCCAAAGGGGCAGCCGGTGTTACAGGAAGTGGATTTGTGACCTTAGCTGCAACATTGCCGGTAGTAGGGCATATTCCAGTGGAAGCTGTTGGATTGATTTTGGGAATAGACCGATTTATGAGTGAAGCCAGGGCAATTACGAATATCATTGGAAATGCAACTGCTACTATCGTCATATCAAAATATGAAAAGGGATTAGATGAAGATTTATTACATAAAAAATTAGGTTCTTCCCATATTGTATCTGAAAATTAGGATTAAAAATTTATAATTCCTTGAAGTATTTTTTCATACCTATCAAACAATATCTATTTAATCGGACTTTAATAGGATGTTGTCTTTAAAATAGATATTCTTATGGATCTAAAGTCAAATGAACCATTTTGGTTAGTAAAGAATGGAATACTACATTCATATCCATCTTTACGGGAAAATAAAAGTTGTGATGTATTAATTGTTGGAGCAGGAATAACAGGTAGTTTAATTGCTCATCAGTGTGTAGAGGATGGGTACAAGACTATTTTGATCGATAAACGTGAAATAGTTAATGGTAGTTCATCCGCAACGACGTCAATGTTACAATACGAAATCGATACTCCATTATACAAGTTGGAGGAAATGATTGGAAAAAAGGCGGCAATTATGAGTTACAAGGCATGTTCAGATGCAATTGATAAATTAGGAAAAATTGCAAAGAAAATTAATTCGGGGTCTGGATTTAAGAAGAAAAAATCACTTTATTATGCATGCCGGAAAAAAGATTTAAGTTGGCTTAAAAAAGAATTTACAATTCGAGAAGAAGCTGGATTTCCGGTCAAATGGATGGAAAAGGAGGAAATTGAAAAAATCTTAAAAATTAAAGATTCTCACGGTGGAATTTTATCTGAACAAGGAGGAAGTGTCGATGCATTTAAGTTAGCTCATGAACTAATTCATTATAATTTTGAAAGAGGTTTGGAGATCTACGATAAAACTGAACTCATAAAGGTTGATGAAAAGAAAGGTTTTAATCAGGTTTATTTAGATACTAAAGTAGAGATTAAAGCGAAGCATATAATCTATTGTGTTGGTTATGAAAGTGCAAGCATGATAAAAGAAAAGTTTGTTGATTTATTGAGTACTTATGCCATTGTTTCTGAAATCAATCAAAAGCTTTATGAACACTATAATGATTATTTAATTTGGAATACGGCTGAACCTTATTTATATATGCGCACAACCGACGATTGCAGGTTTTTAATTGGAGGTGAAGATGAAGATTTTAGAGATCCAGAGAAAAGAGACGAACTGTTGTCTAGTAAGTCCAAGAAATTAGCCAAAGATTATTCTAAAATATTTAATAATGATGAATTTATTACTGATTTTTCTTGGACAGGCACTTTTGGTGAAACTAAGGATGGACTTCCGTATATAGGAACCCATCAAGATTTCAAACGGTCATACTTTGTGTTAGGATTTGGAGGAAATGGGATAACATTCTCAGTAACAGGGATGGAAATGGTTTCTGATTGGTTGAAGGGAATTGAAAATCCATTGAGCCCTTATTTCGCTTTTGGAAGATAAATTAATATTCATCAATAGATTTTCAATAAAAGAGGCCAACTTTTTAAGGTCGGCCTCTTTCGTTAAAAAGTTATCTTCTTGCTTTCTTTTTATGACTCACGTCAAAATTGAAAATAAAATAACCTTTTTTGTATAATTAATAACGACTTATTATTTTAAATATTGTATGAAATATTATTTTTTTTAAAAAAAAATTTCAAGAAGGCCATAAAAGCATTTTATATAATAAAAGGGTTGACATTTTTCGATTGTCAACCCTTTCCTTAAAAAGTCATCTTTATTGTTCTTTTATGACTCACGTCATGATTGAAAAAAAATAACTTTTCTTTGTATAATATAAAACGTTAATAATTTTTGAATATTGTTCATAGTATAATTTTTTTAATAATCTTTTCATGGAAATATTCTTTCATAGCCAAATGGGTATAGTATTAAGGGAAAATCTAAATAAAAGCAATTATTAAAGAATTAAACCGTTTTACTTTTTAAAAGTCAAAAAACAAATTGATGGAAAACAAAATGAAAAAAAAATATTTTAGCAGGGCATTGCTTTTGTTTAATACTTTTAAAAATAGGAAATTAACAAATGAGGAAATTGATGATGCAGAAGTAAAGGCTGACAAATTAGGTGAAAGAACAAATGAATTCAAATTATTGATATCAATGATAAGAGATACATTTTCAGGAAAATATAAAATGAATAAATGGAACATGTCTATAATTATTGGCACTATAATTTATGTAGTTTCACCTATTGATGCAGTTCCTGATTTGGTTCCGGTATTAGGCTGGTTAGATGATGCATCCATAGTAGGGTTTGCAATTGCAAAATTAGCAGATGAGGTTGACCGATACAAAAAGTTTCAAAAAACTGGTTTAGAGATCTAATTATAGGTTTATCAAATATAAAGTTGTTGTTGAGGCGTTAAGTTATTTAACGCCTCTTTTTTTGGATTCAAATAAAATAAGTTTTAATTTTCGTTTAAATCGACAGTCCATTTAATGAAGAAATTGATCACCTTTTTATTTATTATATTCTATCAAATTAGTTTTTCTCAAATAAAATTAAATGATGAACTCAATACCTTGATTAATAATTATTATCCTGAAAAGGAAAATCCAGGAATCATGCTCCAAGTAATCGATGTTCATGGAGGAAAAATATATGCAAAAGGTCAGGGATTAACAGATTTAAGATCAAAAAATCCAATTTCTGAACGCAGTAATTTCAGGATGGCTTCAGTGAGTAAACAATTCACGGCCATGTCAATCTTAATCCTGGAAGAAGAGGGGAAATTAGATTTACACGATACTTCGCTATCATTCTTCTTTCCCAAACTCAAAGGTCCAATCCGAAATAGTAAAATCTCAAATCTTTTAAATCACAGCTCGGGAATCATAGATTATGAAAATTTAATTTCGGATCGTATATCAGATCAACTTTCAGATGCGGATGTTTTAAAGTTAGTTGAACCTATTGATTCTGTTTATTTTACTCCAGGGGAAAAATTTAGGTATAGTAATACAGGTTATTGCCTATTAGCCTTAATTGTCGAGAAAGTAAGTAAAATGGATTACAGTTCATTTGTTAAAGCAAGAATATTTGATCCACTTCAGATGAATAATTCTATAGTTTACAATCCGACGGATAAAATAATTGACCGTGCTTATGGATATCATTTGAATCAAGATTCCTTTATTTACGCTGATCAAAGTCTTACAAGTGCAACAAAAGGAGATGGGGGAGTTTACACTTCAGCTGTTGACTTTAGAAAATGGAATACTGATTTTCAAAAATTAATTAAAGGAAAGCAGAATTTTGAGACCATTTTTAATAATAATATTGCAGTAGTTGGAAAGGATATTTCTTATAGTTTAGGAAAGTTTAGAGGATATGATCAATTTTCAAATGAAGTATATTTTCATTCTGGAGAAAGTACAGGGTTTAATAATTTTGTATTAACTATTCCAAAGAGATCATTAAGCATTAGTTTATTCAGTAATAGGGACGATGAAAAAATAGGTCCTTTTATTAAGGACCTGATGAATGTCTTGGATATTAAGATCAAAGGATTAGAAAATCAATCTATATTTCCATGGTTATCCAGTGTTTATTCTAATCATTATTAATCATATTCTTTAATATCAGCGATTTTAATTTGGTTATTTTGGTCTAGAATGAGTTTAATATCCCTATTATAATCAGTTTGAAAATCACAGTCAGAAATTAAAATTTTATAGTTTATTTCCTGAGGAGTTTGATTAATGAGATTACAGTTAGAAACTTGGATATTTTTCCAATCTTGACCAGAAATTAGGAAACCAGAACCAATTCCCGCAGTCTTGAGATCAAATTTATTTTTCCATTTTTGGTTTAACTCAAATTCAGTTATGCTGCTATCCATCTCAAGACCCGTATTTATTGCATCACTTTTAAATTCGAAATATTCAGGTGTGGTCATAGCTTGTATAATTTGAATAGATCCATCCTTCTGGAAATAATTCTCAATATTCTCTTTCAGCCATTTACAACCTTTTTCAACTCCAATAGGATTTAGGTCAAAATCTTGATTAGATAAACTATCTATAGGTCTGTTATCAGTCTGTTTTGAATTGTTTTGGCAAGAAAAAAGACAACTGACAAGTGCGAGGAAGATAAAACTTTTCATACCATTAATAATTAGTTATATAAAAATAAATAATATTGTTCATTTATTCCATCTTTCGTTAAACCGCATTTGACTTACTGTTAAAAGACCATATAGGACCATTCCATCATAGGGATTAAAATAATTATCTAAATACCTTAAATAATTATTTCTCTAAAATCTCTTTTAAATGATTGAGACCTGCCTCAAAATCTTTATTCATATCAAAAAATAAACTCATTAAGTTAAAAGGATAAGGCATTTTACCATCTATTTCCCAAATCACTTCAGAACTAAGATCACTCAATTCTTGCACTTGCATAAATGATTTATTAGCTTCATCAGAACCGTTGAAAAATAAATCCATATCGATGCGGCCGCCTGCGGAATCAACTTTAGTTATGATTTGCTTTCCATCACCTACCTTTTTACTTTGCCAAGTATAAGTAAATCCTGGCGTAGCATCCGTACCTTCATAATTTCGAATGATGTTTGGGTCCATTCTAGACCAATTATCATAATTTCCTTGATTGCGAATTAATTTCACATAGTTAAAGACCTCAGATTTTGGTTTGTTAATGGTTATTTTACTTCCTGCATGGAAATCTTTTGGTAAAAATGCAGCTACAATTAATGCTACAGCAACAATAGCAAATACGATGAGTAATAAATACTTTAAAAATTTCATAATTTATTTTTGTTAAGGTTAGAATTTATCAGTTTTTCAAATTTAATAATTTGTTTAATGTATTGATATTTCTACCAGTTGCTATTATTTTTAATTTGTTTTCTATAAAATTATTGTTCAGTTTACTTTTTGCCATCCCATCTGGCAGGTAAAAATAAAATATGTTATTAAGAATTTTATATTCTTCTGGTGATAGCTTCAACTTATTAAATTCATCTACATTAGATTGCAGGACATTGTCAGATAAGAAAGTAATAAAAACCCTATTTCCAGGAAGATTAGAGTTGAAAGGGTTGTGCTCTAGAGCATCCTTAATTTGGGTTTCATTCAGGACAAAAACTTCAATATTGAGGGAAAACTTTTCTAATAGCAACGATTTAATTTGAGAAGAAACTTCATTGGACTTCTTTTCTGAAGATAAGATTACATTTCCACTTTGTATATAGGTTTGAACATTTAAAAAACCATCTGAAATTAACACATTTTTTAGTTCAGACATTTTTATGATGTTTTTCCCTGAAACATTGACAGCGCGGAGAAGGACAATATAATTATTCATTAAATTAATTCTGTGGGTTTAATAATTTTGCTATTTCAATCTTTTTCATTTTCATTAAAGCAGCAGATGAATCTGGGTTTTTTAGCATTTTGGATATATCTTTTGGAACAATCTGCCAACTCATACCAAATTGATCTTTACACCAGCCACACATACTTTCTTTTCCATCTTTCACAATTTTATTCCAGAAATAATCGATTTCATTTTGATTATTACAAGTGATCGTTAAAGAATTTGCTTCATTAAATGAAAATTCTTGAGGTACACCTGAATCCATTGCGGCAAGAGTTACTCCATTTACGGTAAACTGTGTGTGCATAACTTGTCCTTTTGTTGCACCATCGGGATATTCAAGAATACCTTGGGAAACAAAGTCGGGAAATAATTCTTGATAAAATTTCAAAGCTTCTTTACACTTTCCTTGCTGGGATCCTCCAAACATAAGCGTAGGTACAATAGCTTGATGATTTACATTTTCTAATTTACCATAATATAACTGCCAATTAAAACCATATCTATCTTGAACCCAGCCGTAATACTCAGAAAAAGGATATTGGTCAAGTGGCATTAGAATTTGTCCTCCAATTAATAGTTTTTCCCATACGGTATCAACTTCCTTTTTACTTTCAAATACGGCCATATATGAAATTGATGGATTAGGTTTAAACATGGGACCGCCGTTAATTCCGATAAAGTCAAAGCCCATAATATTTGCCTCAACTACTATTGGGGAATCTTTAATGATTGAACTATTTGAATATACATCTGTATAAAAATCAAAAGCTTCTTTAGCTTGGTTATCGAACCAAAGAGATGGTATAATTTTATTTGACATAATCATTTTATTTAAGGAATTTTTGAATTGTGCTAATAGAATTATTTCTTCAATGATGGACATGGCTAATTTATTTATTCGCTTTCATTTCCAATCCTTCAAGTGTCAATACATTACCCGCAGGATCTTTAATTATTGTTATTTTATTCGATTTTTCTATTTCAATTGTTTGATGTGAAATTTGGTTAACAGTTAAAAAATCGAGAGCAGCATTAATTTGATTGGTATTTATTTCGAGAAATATTTCAGGCTTAGCATTGTCGGGTATTTCATGTAGCCATAAGTTTATTGATCCGAATATGATTTTTGCTAATCTAAAGCTGTTTAATTGGGTAAAAAATATTTCCTCCGAATCCAGCAAAAGAATATCTCTATAAAAATGTAAGGTTTCTTCGAACATTTTTGTAGGAATTCTCATCCTAATATTGTTCCCAGCTTTAAAAGTTATATTGTTCATGATCGAATCACTAGGAAATTGATGAATTAACCAATAGGTTTATTTATTGGATTACTACTGGTTAATTCATGACAAATTGTAAAATCAATAAAAAAATAATTATCCCATTTTTTTATTACCTTCAAAATGGATCATCCAATTAATGCCGAATTTGTCTTGAAAGGATGAGTATAATTCTGCAAAGAATGTTTCTCCCAATTCCATTTCCATGACCTTAGCACCTTCAGATAGCGCATCATAATATTGTTTAGCTTCTTCAGGAGTTGCTACATCCAACATAATATATGTTGAGTTACCAATGGTTAGCTTGTGGCCAAATCCTTCCACGACATCTGAACCCATAAGCATGGTTTCTGGATTAATATGAATGGCGGTATGCATTACTTTACCTTTAGCATCTTCAGGTAATGGTGGGTGATTAGGGTCAGCGGGTATATCATCATAGAAATAAGTTCCAGTTCTTTCTGAATTAAATACTTTTTGATAGAAATCAAATGCTTGATTGCAGTTTCCATTGAAGTTTAAATAAGCATGTACTTTTGCCATAACGTTTTTAATTAGTGGTTTATATTAATTTAATTAATGTTGATCCGTAAACCTAGTTTACATTTATGTCAATAGGTTTTAAGAATTTAATCTTATTTCATTATTATACTAAATTACTGCACTTAAAATCAAGTTCACTTGTCTTAAGGCAAGTTTTAGAAAATAAGGACAGTAAATAAAGTTGACTAGGAAGTTATTTTTTTGAATTTCGCATAGCGGGTAGTTTTTTAATCTCGTCATTTTTCAGCATTTCTTCATACTCATCAGAAGCGCTATCTATTAACCTGATATTTCCTTTGGAATCATAGTATATCCCCCAACCATAAGTTTTTGCCAAAGGAGAAGTTCTTAGGCAGGGCTGACCCTTAGAATAGAATTTAATTCTTTCTTTTTCTAAATCGCTTTCTAATATTTCATTACGTTCGGCATAAATATCAAAAATCAAATCATCCGAGTTTATTTTGTTTGGGTGTTTACTTAATTTATCAAATTGCAAATTAGCAACAGTTAATTTGTCAATTTTGATTGTGGGAATATCACCTTTCAATGCTTTAGAATCTTCAGCAACGGTAATTAAAGTATTGAAATAATTTGTAGTATGAATTTTCATGTCTTTAAAAATGTTTCTTAAAATTAAGCTTCAAAATGACAGAGGTTTGTCAGTAGTGAATTAAAAATTTTGAATTCGTAGGTATTTATTGGAAATAAAGTCAATAGACTCCTTCATGACATGCTGGAGAACATCCAAATTTATATCTTCTAACTTTTTAATATATATACAGGCTTTAGCCATTTTAAACTTTCCTAAACCATCAAGGTTTTGAATTTGATCATCACAACCGGTTGTTACATATAAAGAAATTGCAGCTTTTCGAGGTGAAAATCCCAATAAGGGAGCATCACCTTCGTGGCCCGAAGCATATTTATAGTGGTATTGTCCAAAGCCGATAATTGTAGGACCAAACATTCTCGCTTTTTCTCCGGTTGCTTTTTCCATTAATTCAATTAATCTGAATGAATCTTTTTTCTTTTGATCATTTTCTAGATTATTAATAAAGGTCTCCACAGAATTGCTGGAAAATTGGGTCTTTACTTTTGCCATAATTATTTTTCACAAATTTCTTTTAACAAATTCAAAGCTTCTGGCCATGTTTGGTCAAACATATGCGGGTCTGTTTGATCTGATAATTCGACTGAACAAATGAGATTTGTTTTTCCATTCAGATTTTTAAACCGATAGACTTCCAAGGAATTCTTCCATTCATCAACCATTTTTCCTTCATTATACTCTCCATCTTGGTCAAACATTCCTACGTGCCTAATGACAACTATTTCACCTGGAATATTCGCGTCTACGACAGCTATCATCCCGGCCTCAAATCCATCCTTATCCTTTGAAGTAAATAACATTTTAGATTTTTCAGTCCAATCACCTCTTAAGTCAGAAGTAGGACTAAACGGTTTCGTCCATTTTCTATAGGAATCATGGTCTAACATTAGTTCATAAACTTTTGTGGGACTATTCTCTATAATAATTGAGTAATAAGCAGTTTGCATAATTTTTAAAATTTACCAAATCCAAATACTGCCCCAGCAGGATCTTGAATAATTACATAATTATAAGTGCCATCGGATTTCTTACTTTCATGAATAAGAACTCCACCATTATCTAATGCTTTTTTTAAGGTGTCATTAACATCTTCCACACAGATATACATAATCCATTGCGGAGGGATATTTGAATTGACTCCGCGTTTATGACAGATTCCGCCAGCAGGTTCTTTTTCATCAATCATCATGGCATAATCGTTATAGGAATCTTCTCCATCTTTCATGGCAACAGGGAATTCTTTCCAACCTATTACTTCTTTGTAGAACTCCTTTAATGATTCAGCTTGATTTGTAGTCAAGTCAGCCCATACAAATTGTCCAATTTTATATTTTTTTTCAGACATGTTAAATGTGTTTTTTTTCTGTATGATTTTTGAAACTATCTAAAATTGCTTGCCATCCTTCCTTTTGCATTTCTAAAGGATTTGTTTCTTCGGCATCAAAATCAATAATTACTCTTGTTTTACCATTTTCATCTTTGAATTTTATATCAGTTTCTCTATTATCACCTAATAAATAAGAAATACTATTATATGGGGTAATTTCAGTATAAGTCCCTTCAAAATCAAATTCAAAACTGCCATCCTTTGCTGCCATTTTATTTTTGAATTTTCCACCAACTTTAAGGTCATTGGTAGATGAGGGGCAATGCCAATCCTCCGAAGCCTGATTCCATTGAACAATATCTTCAGGATTATTATAGCTTTTCCAAACTGATTCTAAAGGCGCATTTATTAATGATTCAATATGTAATCTTTTCTTTTCCATGATTATTTTGATTTATAACTTCAAATTTAGGATTGATAATTTATTCTTTCCTTGCCTTATGACAAGAAAAGAATTTTTAATATGTTAGATTTTTCTTGTTTACAAAACATGGTAAACAATTTTAACCTAAATTTTCCTTTTTTTATATATGAACAATGTTCATCTTTTTAAAAACAATAAATCCTAAGAATCTGTTTTTGAATAGGTTGAATTATTAAAGGGAATAGATTTTTACATGGATATATTTTTCGTGGAATTAAGTGTTAAATTAGGATAAGTAATTTTTTTAAACGGATAAATAAAACTAAGGCGTTATGGATGAAAAATTAAGTGCAAAAGCATCAATTGAAGTTTTAAAGCCTATTGAAGAGGTTTTTGAGGCTATCATTAATCCTGATAAAATGAGCAATTATTTTATTGATAGATCTTCAGGAAGATTAGAAGATGGAGTTACTGTAGAGTGGAAGTTTCCAGAATTTGACGATATTTTTCCAGTTACAGGTAAGTTAATTCGTTCATACGACTATATATCCTTTGATTGGAGTGGAGGAGAAGATGGAATGCTCGTGGAAATATTTTTAGAAGCTTATCAAGATATCTTTACAGTGGTAAGAATAAAGGAAAGTTATATGCCAGTTAATGATGAAGGAATAAAACAAGCAATCGGTCAGACAGAAGGATGGTCAAACTTTTTAGCTTGTTTAAAGGCGTATTTGGAATATGGCATTAACTTAAGGAAGGGCGCTTTTGATTTTATGAAGCCATAAAAATTATATATGAGTGAGATTACTAATATTGATGAATATATCTCTGGTTTCGAAGGAGATCAGAAAAAAATGCTTGAAAAAGTTAAGAGCATAATTAAAAATGCCGCACCAAAAGAGGCAAAAGAAACTATAAACTATAGTATGCCAACCTTTAGGTATAATGGAAATTTAATTCATTTTGCGATGTTTAAGAATCATTTGGGTATATATCCAGGTGTTGACGCCGTAAAACATTTTGAAAAGGAATTATCAAGCTATAAAACTTCTAAAGGAGCGATTCAAATACCATTGAAATCAGAAATACCAGAACAGCTCATTATAGATTTGGTAGATTTTAATGTACAACTTCTAAAAGAAAGAAAATATCCGAGTTGGGAGAATAAAAATTCAAAGTGGGATGAGTGTCAGGAATTTATGAACCAAATTATTTTGAAGACAAAAACACCTTTGAAAAAAGAAATAAAATGGGGAGCAGATGTTTACACATATCAAGGCAAAAATGTTATTGGTTGGGGAGGCTTCAAGGATTTTTTTTCTCTATGGTTTTATAATGGTGTATTTTTAGAAGATAAATTGAATGTATTAATTACTGCTTCAGAAGGCAAGTCAAAGTCATTGAGACAATGGAGATTTAAAAATATTCAAGAAATGAATGAGAAAGATATTCTTCACTATATTGATGAATCTGTTCAGACTATTAAAGAAGGAAAGGCAATAAAGCCAGAGAAAGCAGCACCTAAGGAAGTCACGGGAATTTTGCGGGAATATTTAGAAGAAAACTCAGAATTTAAAAAATCATTTTATAGTTTAACTGCAGGCAAGCAAAAGGAATATACAGAATATATTGAGGAGGCTAAGCAGGATAAGACCAAGCTGGCCAGGGTAGAGAAAATTATCCCAATGATTTTAGAAGGAAAAGGATTACATGACAAATACAAAAGATAAGTCTATCATTTTGATAGGCTTTTTTTGTTTTTTACAACAAATTAGTCCTTTTTCTGTTCTTTATTAAAGCAAGGTTATTTACAGTTTTAGAAAAAATAGATGAATGGATAGAAGAAATTTCATTTCACAGAGTATACTATTAGGAAGTAGTTTGGTAGTAGGTCATTCAAATCTGCCGAATGAAATTTTAGGAAACACAAGCGTTATGGATCAAAAGGATATAAAAAAGCAGATGGTAAAATTTCGTCCAAAATCAAAGAATGGTTTTGGAGGTGTTGCAATAGGAAATGGTTTCAATGTTGATCATGGTGATCTGGTTGCACATGAGGCAATGGATCAAGCTTGGAAATCTGGGGTTAGATATTTTGACACCTCACCATGGTATGGATTAGGGATAAGTGAACGTAGGATGGGGCTCTATCTCAAAGATAAAATAAAGGAAGAATACACTATTTCTTCTAAAATAGGCAGAATATTGGTGCCAGAAGATAATTTTAAACAAAAAGGATTAATGTGGGGAGGTCAGCTAAATGCTTCTTATCGGTATGACTACACAGCAGAAGGTACAAGAAGAAGTATTGAGGATAGTTTACAAAGAATGGGTATAGGATCCTTGGATATTGTTTTTGTGCATGATTTATCACCTGATAATGGAGATATGGGCAAAGACTGGATTAAATACTTTGAAATAGCCCAGCATGGTGCATTTAAGGAATTAACGAAAATGAGGGAAGAAGGTTTAATAAAAGGTTGGGGGCTTGGAGTTAATACCATTGAACCTATTTTAAAGACTTTGGAGGTTGCTGATCCTGATATTTTTCTTTCTGCATGTCAATATTCATTAATAAAATACGAAGACGACCTTAAAGAAGTATTTCCAAAGATTTCAGAAAGGGGAATGTCTATTGTTGTTGGAGCGCCTTTATGTGCGGGCTTCTTAGCTGGAAGGCCAAGGTATTTGTATGGTAAAGAAATTCCAGAATTTGCAGCCGAACGATTGAAAAAATTGACTCAAGTTGCAAATAACCATCATGTCGACTTAAGAACAGCGGCATTACAGTTTTCAGCAGCCGCAGATGTCGTGTCTGCTGTCATTCCTGGCGCAAGTTCTGCGGAGCAAGCAAAAGAGAATGCTGCTTCATTTGATGTGAAGATACCTACTGGATTTTGGGATGAACTAAAAGCCGAAAAAATAATTCTCGAAGATGCACCGGTTCCAAATGAAAAATTAACTCATGGAGTATAAAGATAAAATTGGGTTTATTGGTTTAGGTAATATGGGTAAACCTATGGCCAAGAATTTAGAAAAAGCTGGAGTACATCTTTTTGTTTACAATAGGACGGCAGAAAAGATGCAAGATTTTTCTGAAAACAGCATTGTATGCCATGATATTGTATCGCTAGTGAAATCTAGTGATATTATTTTTACCATGCTAACTAATGATGATGCTGTTCATGCTGTTTATGAAACGATATTATCCATGGACATAGCTGGGAAATTATTCGTCGACATGAGCACAATATCCCAAGAAGCATCTAATGCGATATCGGAAATTACAAAGTCTAAAGGTGCCAGTTTTATAGATGCTCCCGTAGCGGGAAGTACCCAGCCTGCAAAAGACGGAACCTTAATATTTATGGTAGGAGGTAGTAAGGAAGATGAGAAGAAAGTATTACCATATTTAGAAATTATGGGTAAAGAAGTGAAGTATATGGGGAAAAATGGACAGGGTGTTAATGCTAAATTATGTATTAATTATTATTTGTCCATATTATATCAAGGAATGGCAGAAACAGTATTATTTGCCGAGAAGTTAGGGATTTCGAGGGAGAATATGATGAGCATTATCAATGATAGTGCGAGTGGGAGTGGGGCATCTAAAGTTAAGACAGCATCAATAATAAAAGATGAATACCCAGCAGCATTTTCAATTGATCTGATGTTAAAGGATGTAAAATTGGCAATTGAAGCTGGTGCAAAATTTCCATTAACAACAAGTATATTAGAAACTTATCAAGGAGCGAAAGATGCAGGGTTTTCTGATTCTGATGTTATGAGTATCATACCATTCATCAAGGGGCAGGATAAGTAAATTTTGATACGGAGATGTTATAAAAAAGTTTAAATAAAATATCTGATTATGAAAAAAGACTATATCATCATTATTCTAAGTGTTTTATTAGGGCATTTGGTAATGGGTCAAAATTTAAAAGAGGTAGATTATATGGAGGGTAATCAAGCATTGAAAGGTTTGGTTACTAGCAATTCAGGAAAATCATTACCTGGCGTTTTAATACTGCCGGCATGGAAGGGGATAGACCAAGAAGCTAAAGATGCCGCATTGGCATTGGAAAAACAAGGATTTATTGCTCTCATAGCGGATATATATGGAGTTGGGAATATCCCGTCGGACAATAATGCATCTGCGAAACTTTCTTCACAATATAAAAATGATTATCAATCCTACCAAAAAAGAATTCAGGCTGGCCTTAATGAGTTGAAAAAATTAGGGGCTACCAAAATAGCAGTGATTGGCTATTGTTTTGGTGGCACTGGGGCACTTGAAGCAGCAAGAGGCGGATTGGAAGTAGAGGGGGTAGTATGTATCCACGGAGGGTTGGCTAAGGCTAAAGATCGTCCAAATAATGAAATTAAAGCTAAGGTTTTGGTTGAGCATCCTGCAGACGATGCTTCTGTTAAAAAAGAAGATTATGATGGTTTAATTAAGGAATTAAACGAGGGCAAAGCAGATTGGCAGATTATTACTTATTCTAATTCAAAACACACCTTTACAAATCCCGAATCGAATGATTATAATCCAACGATGGCAAAAAGAGCTTGGAATCATACGTTATTATTCTTAAATGAAATTTTGAAATAAACTTTAATAAAAATATTGAGAGCCACCTTTTGGGTGGCTTTTTTATTCATATTATAAACTGTATTATTTTTTCTTTAAACAAATCAAATAGAATATAGAAGTAAATAAAAGGGATGAAAATAAGATCCATTCACTTGTTAACGTATGTTTATAATACGAATACAAGGCTGTTAATAAGAAAGATTTAGAAAAGAATAATAGCAATAGTATAACCCTCATCTTAATGTAATTATAAACACCTAATTATTAATTATAGATTAAATAAATTTAATAATTAAAATGAATTTATGCAGTGTAATTGTATTATTTATTATAATAATTGATCATTTTTTGATTTCTAAATCAAAATTAAACCAATAAAAATTATGGGAAATCTATAAGCAAATCAAAATATTGTTCAGAATTTCTATGCTATGTTACATTTACATTAATAAATCATTAAATTCTATTCCGAAGTTTAATTTATTGAGATGCAATCGATTATAAGTGTTTATTCAACATTTATCTTGAGTTAAAAGAATAAGAAAAAGAGTTAGGGATTAAAAATTTCAAAAAATGATTTGTGCAAACGGTTGTTTTCTCTAACTTAGAGCAACTAAACATAAATCTATAATAACTTAAACGCCTTAATTCTATGGTTAAAAGCCACCATCTTTTCAATGGAAAGAATGGGATGAAAATGCTTCGAATCGGAGGAGCCACTATGCTTTTCAGCATAGCCTCAGTTTCAGGATTTGCTCATTCAGCAGTGCATGCAACGAATTATGCTATGCATTGGCAAAATCAAGTAACAGTTCGAGGAACTGTGAAAGATATTTCAACTGGCCAGCCCTTGGCCGGAGTAACTGTAAGTGTTAAAGGTACTAACCAAGCCACAACAACCGATGAACAAGGAAATTATTCATTGGATGGAGTTCCTGGTTCAGCTACTTTAGTATTTACTTCAGTTGGATTTGAGAAAAAAGAAGTTTCTGTATCCAATCAAACGACCGTCAATATAGACTTGGCAGCAACTTCTGATAATATTGATGAAGTTGTTGTTGTAGGATACGGTACACAGAAAAAAGAAACCGTTACAGGAGCGGTATCAGCAGTAAAAGGGGAAGAGCTGAAAAAGTCACCGGCTATTAATTTATCCAATGCTATGGCAGGTCGTGTTCCTGGAGTTGTTGCTACGAATGGTAGCGGGGAACCTGGATATGATGGTTCAGGAATTCGTATCCGTGGTACGAATACACTTGGAGATTCAGGGCCATTGATTGTAATCGACGGTATACCTGCAAGATCAGGAGGTATTGATCGATTAAACCCTGCGGATATTGAAAATATTTCGGTTCTGAAGGATGCATCGGCAGCTATTTATGGTGCCCGTGCTGCGAATGGGGTAATTCTTGTTACAACCAAGCGAGGTAAAACAGGTAAACCTTTATTATCCTATACCTTTAACCAAGGATTTTCTCAGCCAACAGTTGTACCAAAATTAGCAGATGCAGTACAGTATTCTGAGATGCGTAATGAGTTGGAAATTTATAAGTTACCAGTTTCCGAATGGGGAGCAGCATTAGATGCATTTAATTCTGCTGGATCATATAAAAGACCAAATGGAAGTACGGTTACCGCACCTTTTGATTCAGAGGACAAAAAATTATTTGCAGACGGATCTGATCCATGGGGACATCCCAATACGGATTGGTATAAGGAAGCATTAAAAAATTGGTCTCCACAAGCCAAGCATAATGTTCAATTAGAAGGAGGGACAGAAGATCTTAGGTATTTAATGTCATTAGGCTACCTTAACCAAGATGGTTATTATAAAAATTCAGCAACGGGTTATAAGCAATATGATATCCGTGTGAATTTAGATGCCAACATCAATAAATATATCAAGACACAATTTGGTGTTTTAGGCAGACAAGAAAACAGGAATTTCCCTACAAAAGGAGCGGGAACTATTTTCCGTATGTTAATGCGTGGTAACCCAACGATGCCTGCGTATTGGCCGAATGGTATGCCGGGACCAGATATTGAATATGGAGAGAATCCTGTTGTGATTTCCACAGATGCAACGGGTTATGATCGGGATAAGAGATATTATTTCCAAACTAACGGACAAGTAGAAATTAAGATTCCTGGAGTAGATGGTTTGAAAGTAACGGGAACGGCGGCAATCGATAAATATGTAAGAGGAACCAAACGTTGGGAGATTCCATGGTATTTATATACTTGGCAAGGTGATTATGAAGCTGATGGAGTTACGCCATTATTAGTTGCAGGAAAACGTGGTCCTGCTGAACCAAGATTGAATCAATCCAATGAGGATCAGATGAACATTCTATTAGGAGCTGTTGCATCTTATGATAAAGTTATTGGTGATCATACCTTAAATATTTTGGCGGGTGTTAACCGTGAAACTATTCGTAATGATAATTTTTCAGCATTTAGGAGGTATTTCCTTTCGAATAATATCGACTATTTATTTGCTGGAGGAGATGCAGAAAAAGATAACTCAGGTGGTGCATACGAAAGAGCTCGTTTAAACTACTTTGGTAGGTTTAATTATAACTATAAGGGCAAATATATTGCTGAGTTATTATGGCGTTATGACGGTTCTTATATGTTCCCTGAAGATTCACGTTATGGATTCTTTCCTGGAGCCATGCTAGGATGGATGGTTTCAGAAGAAAATTTCTGGAAAGAGAATGTGCCATTTGTCAATTATTTTAAAATCAGAGCATCTTATGGTCAGATGGGTAATGATAATATTTACTATAATGGTGCACTTCAGGAATATCAATATTATTCGACCTATGGTTTTGGTACATACGTGATTAACAATGAGGTTGTTAAATCATTGTATGAGAGTCGTGTGCCGAATATGTTTATCACTTGGGAGGTTGCTAATAACTATAACTTAGGTTTTGACTTTCAATTTTTGGGTGGGAAGTTTAACGCTGAATTTGATTTATTTAGAAATAGCCGCGAGAGTATTTTATGGCGTAGAAATGCTTCCATCCCTCAGAGTACCGGTATGTCATTACCAGCTGAGAACATTGGAAAAGTGGACAACTCCGGATTTGATTTAAATATCGGTTATAGGGAGACATTTGGAGAATTAGGTTTCAATGCTTCTATAAATGGAGGTTATGCTAAGAACAAAATTATTTTTTGGGACGAGGCACCTGGAGCACCAGAATGGCAGAAAAGTACAGGTCGTGCTATCAATGCTGGTATGTATTATATCTATGATGGGGTATTTAAGGATCAAGCAGAAATTGATGCAAATACCATAGATTATAGTGATATCACTGGTAATCTTCGTCCTGGAGACATGAAATATCAGGATTATGATGGCGATGGAAAGATCACACCAGATGACCGAGTTAGAAGGGATAAAAACACTGTTCCAACCTTCCAAGGAGGGCTTAATCTTGGATTCACTTACAAGAATTTTGATTTATCAATTTTACTACAAGGTGCTATGGGAGCAGAGACAAGAGTAGGAACAGACGAGTCAGGCGCGATAGGTAACTATCTGTTAGATTTTTATGAGAATCGCTGGTCCATTGATAATCCAAGCTCAGAACATCCGCGTATTACAGACCGTAGTGACCAATATTTCTCATACAATAATACCTATTGGATGCGCAATACTGACTATCTACGTCTAAAAACCTTAGAATTGGGTTATAATGCACCTACAGAATGGACCAAGAAATTTGGTGTTAGCAGTGCAAGGATCTTTGTTAGCGGACAGAATTTATTGACTTGGAGTGGCATGAAAATTTATGATCCAGAATCGACGAATGCAATTGGACATTATTATCCACAAGCGAGATTGATTAACTCTGGTATTATGGTTTCCTTTTAATAATTGATGAACATGAAATTAAAATTTAAATTACAATATATTCCTTTGGCCTTAATGGGTTTAATGGCTTCGTGTAATGACGATTTTGTCAGCACCAAACCATTAGGTGAGGTATCAGAGGATGTGGTTTGGACAGATGGGGCGCTGGCTCAGGCATTTGTCTACGAAATATACAATGGATTTGGGGTAGGAGGATTTTATGAGCAACAGATGGCTTCCATGACCGATGAAGCTCTATTTACCCATCCAGGACGTGGTATAAACACTGTAACAGAAAGTAGATCCAATGCAGCTGATCAAGGGTATATTATGGATACCTATAATTATGGTAATATGTATTCAAGGATACGTGCTACCAATATTGCCATTCAGCAATTAAGAAATCCACAATTTGATAAAGGTCAAGCAGATAAATTGTTGGGAGAAGCTTATTTTCTAAGGGCTTATTTCTATCAGCAGTTGCTTCGTCTATATGGCTCTGTACCATTGATTACCAATGTTTATGAATTGGGAGAGGCTGATTATATGAAAGAGCGTAATACATATGAAGAGTGTGTTAATTTGATTGTAAATGACTGCGACTCGGCCGCTACTTTGATGCAGGGAGTTGGGAAAGTTGATGGAAGGGCAAATGAAGTAGCTGCATTAGCTTTAAAGGCAAGGGTTTTGACTTATGCAGCATCAGATCTGCACGATATCCCTACAGCCAAAAGCAAATCTGCTACCATCAGCGCATTTTCTAAACCAGAATTTTTAGGATATGTTTCAGGGGATAAAAGAGCAAGATGGCAAAAAGCGAAGGATGCTGCTAAGAAGGTTGTAGATCATTCAGAATATGGGTATCAAATGAACTTAACGGCTCCAGTAAGTGCAGAACAAGGCACCGCAAATTATTTAGATATTGCGATGGGGGGAGGAAGTAAAGTTGCAAATGCTGAGGGAAAGAAAGACTTAATTTTAGGACGATTCTTTGTTGATTTAAAGGATGAGCGTGGAGGTTATGTTGGCCGGGATAATGGTCCAAATGGTTATCATAACTGGTCTGGAAATACACCGATACAGTTGTTAGTAGATGATTATGAGATGGTAACGGGAGTGAAATTTAGTTGGGATAACCCAGCGCATAAGGCAGCCCCATATACTAATCGTGATCCTAGGTTTTATGCAACCATCAGTCATGATGGATCTACTTGGAAGCCTAGAACCGAGGATGTAAAAAATAGAGATCCATATAATCAAATTCAAACTGGACGTTATGAAATTGGAAATGGTTCTGGTTCTAAAACAGTATCGTTTGGATTGGATACAAGAAACAGTCCAATAGAAGATTGGAATGGGTCTTATACTGGATATTATTACCGCAAATTTGTCGATCCAAATCCAGCAATCGTTGATCAGAATACGCGTCAACAAATTCCTTGGCCATTATTGAGATATACTGAGGCTGTATTAAACTATGTGGAGGCATGTATTGAGTTAGGGGAGGATGCCGAAGCTAAAACATGGTTAAATAAAATCCGTTTCCGCTCAGGAATGCCGGCAGTTACTGAGACTGGAGCCGCATTAAAAGACAGATATAGAAACGAGCGTCGTATTGAATTGGCTTATGAAGAACACCGTTTCTTTGATGCCAGACGTTGGATGATTGCACCGACGACTTTGGGTCGTAAAGTCACTATTATGGATATTTTTGGTCAACTAAAACCAGGGAAGACCGTTAATATTTATAAATATGATACCAACAACTATACCTATACGTATACCGTAAATACCCTTAACCCAGGTATTGAAAATAGAAGTTGGAATGATAAAATGTATTTCACCGCATTTCATCGGGATGAAATCAATAGAAATACGAAATTGCTTCAGAATCCTGGTTACCAATAGGATTAGTTAAGTATATAGATTGGCCCAACCTAAATGGTTGGGCTTTTTTAGTTAATAAGGATTAAGTCTTTTATTGATTTGTAAAAATGTTAAGGATATAATAAGCTGAGGTTAATTATTTATGATGAATTAACTAAATTGAAGAATCAAGTTATTTAAATCCTAGTTTTGGGATCTAAACAAATTATTAATGGATACAAGGAGAGAATTTCTTAAAAAAGCTTCGATGCTAGCTGGAAGCACAGCAGCAATCAATATGATTCCTGAATCAATACAGCGAGCATTAGCAATTGATGCTAATCCAGGAACAAACTTTTTAGATGCAGAACATATTGTATTTCTGATGCAAGAAAATAGATCGTTTGATCATTGCTATGGCACCTTGAAAGGTGTTCGCGGATTTAATGATCCTCGAGTTTTAAGGCAGCCTAATGGTTTACCGGTGTGGTATCAGCAAAACAAAAAGAATGAAATATTCTCACCGTTCCATTTAGATATTGTAAATACGAAATCTACATGGATGGGGAGTTTACCGCATGGCTGGAGAGATATGGTTGCGGCGCGTAACGAAGGGAAAATGGATACATGGTTGGAAGCGAAGAAGGCAGGAAATCCTCACTACCAAGAGATGCCATTAACAATGGGCTATTATGATCGTAAGGATATTCCATTTTATTATGCATTTGCGGATGCCTTTACAGTTTGTGATCAACATTTTTGTTCATCCTTAACAGGAACAAGTGCTAACCGTTCATATTTCTGGTCCGGTGCAATTCGAGAGGAACCACATAACCCAGAATCAACTGCCCATGTAGATAATTCACAAATCAATTATAAAGATGTTTCTTGGAAAACATATCCTGAAAGGCTACAAGAATCTGGGATTTCTTGGAAGGTATACCAGAATGAATTGAGCTTACCTGTAGGATTTGAAGGCGAAGAGGAGGATTGGTTAGCTAATTTTACAGATAATAATCTTGAATTCTATAAGCAATATCAGGTCAAATTCCATCCGGCCTATTATAGATATGCGCAGAAGAGGGTTCAGGAAATAGAACACTTATTAACAGTTGCAAAATTTGCCAATCAGGAGGCTTACGAAAAAGTAATTCGAGAGTTGGAGAGCTATAAGAAGGACGTTGAATTATATACTCCGGAAAATTTCAGTAAACTGAGTAAACATGAGCAAGAAATACATAATAGAGCATTTGTAACCAATATAAAAGATCCAAATTATCATGAATTGACTAAAATTAAGGGTTCTGGAGATGAGATGATAGAAGTACCCAAAGGCGATGTGTTTCATCAATTTCGTTCAGATGTCAATTCTGGAAATTTACCTAGTGTTTCTTGGCTTGTTGCTCCATGTCGATTTTCAGACCATCCAGGATCGCCTTGGTATGGTGCTTGGTATGTATCCGAAACTTTAGATATTCTCACATCAAATCCTGAGGTATGGAAGAAAACGGTCTTTATTCTGACCTATGATGAAAATGACGGTTATTTTGATCATGTCTCACCATTTGTTCCGCCTTTATCAAATAAGAAAGATACAGGAGCTGCTCCTCAAGGTATGAATACACAAGATGAGTATGTAACTGTGGAACAGGAGAATCGTCGAACAGGAAAAGCAAATGCAGAACATGACAGCCCAATTGGTTTGGGATATCGCGTTCCTATGGTTATCGCCTCTCCATGGTCAAAAGGAGGCTGGGTGAATTCTGAAGTTTTTGATCATACATCGACATTACAATTCTTGGAATATTTTATTCAAAAGAAATTTAACAAAAGCGTAATTGAGGAAAATATTTCATCATGGAGACGGTTGATCTGTGGAAACTTAACTTCTGCATTTAGAGCAGTTCCTGACATAAAAAAACCAAATCTTGATTTTGTTAATCGCGATCAATATGTTGGTAGGATTTATAATGCAAAATCAAAATCCTTACCTGGTAATTATCAGCAAATTTCTGAAGCGAATATTAAGCAGTTTAGAAATAACCTCTCCATCAATACTGGTCTGGGCATTCAAGAAGAAGGCACAAAGCCTGCATGCGCTATTCCCTATGATATTGATGTTAATTTCACTAAAGATTCTTCAACCATTACTTTTCTATTTGAAATTAAGGGTAATCTACCACAGACAAAAGTTGTAGGAGTTCCATTTCAACTTATTTCCCATACTGCATATGGTTCTAAAAATGAAATTGGTAAGGTTTGGAATTTTGCTGTTAAGCCTAAAGATGTACTTAAATATGAAATTAAACTTTCTGAAATCAAAGATCCAACATTTTGTTTTTCAATACATGGTCCCAATGGTTTCTTCAGAGTGTTTAAAGGGAATGTTGATTCCAACATAGGAAAATTGATATCATCGACTCTCAACAAAAAGAATGAATTCCAAATTGAATGCTTACGTCCAACAGTGGCTTTGGAAATTAAAGATCCTTCATACACTAATTTTTCCAAATCTATTGCAAAAAGCAAGAAAATGAAGGAGAAATGGAATTTGGAGAAATCAAATGGGTGGTATGATTTTGAAATAACTTCTACTGAGGATCCAAATTTGTATGTAAGATTCGCTGGCCATGTTGAAAATGGTAAGTCAAGTATAACCGATCCGCTAATGGGAAAGGTAATTATTTAATGTTTTCTGAAAGAGGCCATTTTAATTTATTCTGGAAAAGATAGGTTTAAGGCTAGGGTCAAATTTTTAGACTGTAAGATTCCTGGATATGTTTTGAATCTGTTTATATAAGAAAAATAAATACTATGGCATATGAAAGTGATAGAAGTCATCAAATAGGTCATCATATAGAACTATTTTTGGATATATGTATTCAATGATATATGGCATCAAAAGAAGATAAAGAAACTGTTCATTATTATAATCAATCTATAGAGGATGTTTTATCGGCACTGGATGTTGATCCTAAATTAGGTTTAAACCCTGCTGATCTAGAGGATCGATTACAACGTTTTGGAAAGAATAAATTAAATGAGCAAAAGAGAAAATCCATATTCAAAATATTTCTAGAACAACTAAATGATGCATTAATTTATGTGTTATTTGTTGCGGTTGCCATAACCATTTTCATGGGTGAATACACAGATGGAATCATCATCTTGATTGTCATCCTTATTAATGCATTTTTAGGTTTGTATCAAGAATTAAAGGCAAACAATGCCATTGATGCTTTAAGGGATTTATCACATCCAAAGGCATTGGTAAGGAGGTCTGGTGAAATTTTTGAAGTTGATTCTGAAGAATTGTTGCCTGGAGATATCGTTATTTTGGAAACTGGAAGATATATTCCTGCGGACTTAAGGCTCATTGAGTCCGCTAATCTTAAGATAGACGAGTCTGCATTGACCGGTGAGTCTGTTTCTTCGGATAAAGATGCTGAAATTGTTCTTAATAACGAATACATTCCCTTAGGTGATCGAGTCAATTTAGCATATATGTCTACTCTGGTTACCTATGGCAGAGGTGTTGGAGTTGTAATTGGCACATCAACTCACACAGAAGTTGGCAAGATTGCAGGTTATTTACAAAATGAAGATTCAGAAAAAACTCCGTTGGAAATTCGTTTGGATCATCTTGGTAAAACATTAGGAAAATTAGCAATTGGAATTTGTGTCCTTATTTTTGTGATCTCTTATTTTCAGGGCAGAGATCTTACAGAGATGTTTTTGACATCCGTATCCTTGGCTGTAGCATCAATTCCAGAAGGTTTAGCAGCCATTGTGGCAATTGTGTTATCCATTGGAGTTACAAAGATGGCTAAAAAGAATGCTATAGTAAAAAAGCTTCCAGCTGTAGAAACATTGGGTTCAGTGACTGTGGTTTGTTCAGATAAAACCGGCACACTGACGCAAAATAAAATGACAGTAAAAGAAGCATTTACATTTGGCGATCAATTAATATCGGTTGAGGATGAATCAGATAATACCCCGGAGGAGGATTTATTAGCAAAAGCTATGGTATTAGCTTCTGATGCGACATTGGAATCGGGGAAGCAAACTGGGGATCCCACAGAAATTGCATTATTGGCTTTAGCTGATGAATGGGGATTAGATAGAAGACATGTTCAAAAGGAAGAACCAAGAATTGATGAATTATCTTTTGATTCTGACCGGAAAATGATGTCTACTATGCACGAATTGGATTCTGGTTTTATTATTTATACCAAGGGTGCGGTTGATAATTTAATTACTAAATGTGATTTTGTCCTTCAAAATAATGAAGCTATACCCATAACGGAAGATCATAAAGAAAAAATCAACGAGGCCATAGAAAAAATGTCGGCTAAAGCATTGAGGACATTGGCAGTAGCATTTAAACATAGTCATGAAAAGTTAAATCATGAGAATTTTGAGAATAATTTAGTATTTATCGGAGTTGTAGGTATGATTGATCCGCCACGAAATGATGTGAAGGAGTCCATATCATTAGCTAAACAAGCTGGAGTTACTACAGTTATGATTACTGGAGATCACGGTAATACTGCATTTGCAATCGCAAAGGAATTGGGAATTGCAGATGAAATGAGTCAGGTAACAACTGGAAAGGAAATAAACGATATTTCTTATTCGGATTTAGAATCACATATTGATGAATATAGGGTTTTTGCAAGAGTTTCTCCCGAGCATAAAGTAAATATTGTAAAAGCATTTAAGTCCAAGGGAAACATTGTTTCCATGACAGGAGATGGAGTTAATGATGCACCTTCCTTGAATGCTGCCGATATTGGCGTTGCGATGGGAATTACCGGGACGGATGTGGCTAAAAATGCTTCGGATATGATTCTTGCAGATGATAACTTTTCTACAATTATTGGAGCAATTGAGCAAGGGCGGAATATTTATAATAATATTAAAAAGTCTGTTATTTTTTTATTGGCCAGTAATTTAGGAGAAGTTGTTTCTATGTTAGTGGCAATAGTTGCGGGGCTACCTGTTCCCTTATTGGCGACTCAATTGTTATGGATTAATCTGATTACGGATACTTTGCCTGCGGTTGCATTAGGTATGGATCCTGGAGATCCTACTGTGATGAACGAAAAACCTAGGAAAACCAATGAAAACTTTTTCTCTCATGGAGGTGCAAGAAAAATATTGGTAGCCGGCGTTTTGATTGGGCTATTAACTATAATTGCATTTTTAATAGGTTACTATGAGCATGGTTATGACCCCTTTAAAGACGAAATTCCGGATGATATTCACGCTTATGCAAGGACGATGGCATTTTTAACAATTATTGCTTCTCAATTGTTTTATTCCTTATCCTTTCGAAATGAGAAAAAAACAATTTTTAGTTCAGGAATATTTTCAAATAAATATTTAATACTTGCAATAATACTGGGATTTGCATTACAATTACTTGTTTTATTTATACCTGTATTGAGGGAGTCATTCAAATTACATCTGATAGGACACTATGATTGGTTAAAAGTTATTGGTCTTGGTCTTATTCCATTAATGGTAAATGAAATTTTCAAATTGATTACAATAAGGAAAAATTAATCAGCAATTTGTTTTTTGGATTTTTGAATTAATCTTTTCTGTTTTCTAAAATCCCAAGGAGCAGTTGGATTTTTTAGAGACCAAAGGTTTTTTTTATTAATTCTTGCTTGCATTTCTGCGAAGGCATATTCTTCCGAATTGTCAAATTGGGTGAAATGCCATGCTAATCCAGCATTTAATAATTCTTTATTAATTTCCAGCGAGTCAGAGTAAACTTTACCTATTGCTCTTTTGTAGTGGTCATATTTTAAAATATTTATGGTTACCTGCTTTTGGAAACATAATCCTCCCAGGTAATCTTTTGCAACTTGATAATAATCTTGACCTTTTTCGGGACAATCTATACCATGAAGCCTGATTTTATGTTGTTGATTTAAACTGTCTAATACTGTAATTGTATCTCCATCTGAAATACGGACTACTTTACCCTTTAAGATTTGTTGGGCGATTAAAGAATGGTAAAGAAAGATAGAAAAAGTTAGAAATAATAGTTTTTTAATAAGCATGGCGCAAATGTAATCATTGAATTGATAAAAGTTTTATTGGATTTAAAAAGCTATTAATTTCGATTTGTTTAGAGATCAGTTTTTAAAATTCTGATAGGTATCAATTTATTATAGATGTTAAAAAATGTTAAGCGAATTGTTGGATTGAAGCGAATCGTTTCTTACATACGTTATACCATCATCATAATAAAATATAAGTAATTATATTTCATAATTTAGCTTAATAATTGGTTTAAAAAATCCTGAGGCTCCCCGCCTTGGGATTTTTATGCTTATGGATATCTTTTTAAACTATTTAAAAGGTTTTTGATCGGTATTTTCAAATTCCAGGAAGTTTAAGGAGTGGTACAGGATTAGGGTTGTCGATTTCTAAGGAATTTATCGAAAATCAAGGTGGAAAAATAGGTGTTGAAAGCGAATTGGGTATTGGGAGTACCTTTTATTTCCGTTTACCCATCGTGAATGCTTAATCAATAATGTAGGTTTCAAAATGAGTTACAAATTCCTCAAATTCTAATAAGAATTTTTTATCTTCCTTATAATATCTAGCTTTTTCAAATTTCTCACCAGCAAATTCTTGGATACTTTCATAAGAATTCCATTCTGTAACAGTCATAAAATGACAGATATCATGATCTATTCTCCTTAAGACTTTTGTGGATAAATTGCCCTTAATACTTCTGTAGTCTTTTATTCCTGTTTCAAAAAGATAGTTTAAATAGGCATCAGCATCTTCTTTTTTTGTTATACCATGCCAAATTCTGGTTATTATTTTCATACCTTAAAAGTTATGTTCAAATTTTAAAGTTGAACTAATTTAAAAATAAAATAATTGAACATCATTTTTTTTCGATCGAAAAGGCATAATAAAAGTGCATTTTTTGGAAAAATGTCATTTGAGGAGGATTGAAAATGTATTAAATCCATTTCAAAATTGAAAAAATTAGCCTTTTAAACCTTGTTGATTTCATGACGGTTATTAAATAATTGATTAATTGAATTTTAAATTAATTGAATGGCAAAAATATATATATGTATCATACAAGGAAGTTATTTTTAGCACAGTTATAATAATTTTTTAAGGTAAAATTATTCGTAAATCAACAATGATTAATCATTAGTTTACGAATTGAGATTAGATGTAATTGGATTACTACATACCTGATTTTATTAAATAATAGGAATAATTATGATTTATTAATGCTATAAGTTTGCATTGGTATTTGATAACAATTTATTATTATTTAATGTTTAAATCATTAATTAAAATGAAGGGATTAACGGTTAGTCTTTTCATACTTTCAGGAGTCCAAGGTTCATTCGCTCAAGAAATTGAAGTTAAGAAGGACACTCTTGAAATCCAAAGTCAGGATCCTTCATAGTTGATCCTCAATCCATTTAAGGACAATTGGTTTGTCACCATTGGTGCTGGAGCTCAACACTATTTTGGTGATCACAACCGACAAGCGAAAGTCACCGAATTGATTACGCCCTATTTTGGAATTAATATTGGAAAATGGTTTTCCCCAAATATTGGAGTCCGTGCAGGGGTTGGAGGATTCACAATCAATGGATTGACTCAAAATGATGCGCATTCCGAAGATGAGGTATATGATGCATCTCAAGGATTAGAAATTGAAAAGTTCAATTATTATCATCTAAGTGGAGATGTTATGTATAATGTGAGCAATTTAATTGGTGGCTACAAAGAAAATCGGATTTATAATTTAAGTCCTTATGTTGGATTGGGATGGATGGTAGCTACAGACGAACCAATTGCGAAGGAGATAAGTGCAAATTTAGGCTTATACAATTCCTTCAAGGTTTCAGATGCTTTAGATGTTGTTTTAGATGTACGAGGAGCAATGGTAAATGACCGGTTTGATGGGGAATTAGGTAAAAGAAAATATGAAGGGATATTATCTGCCTTGGCAGGTGTAACCTATAAATTTAAGAAAAGGAACTGGGAAGGACCTAAAACAAAGGTTATAAAATATGATGAAGAACAACTAAGAAATCTAATAGCTCGTGTTGAAGAATTGTCTAATGATAATGAATCATTAAAGAAGCAGTTGGAAAATGCACAAAGTCAAACAATTACCGATATACAAGTTCAAAATAAAGTATTAGCTGCACCAGTTTTAATTACCTTTCCAATCAACCAAAGTGAAGTCCCCAAAGAGACTAGGGTGAATTTAGGATTTTTTGCAAAAGTAATCAAAACAGGCAGTCCTGATATCGTATATAAAATAACTGGATATGCTGACATGGGGACTGGTACTGAAAAAATTAATGAAGAGTTGAGCAAAAAGAGAGCTCAAGCTGTTTACAATATCCTAGTAAATGAGTTTGGTATATCAGCATCACAATTAAGAGTAGTTCATGCCGGTGGTGTTGAGAATATGTTCTATGATGACCCAAGATTAAGTAGGGCAGTAATTACCATGGCGGAACAATAAAATCTAAATAAAATCATGAGAAATAAAGGGATAATTAAGTACTCTGCTCCACGCATAGTTGAGTTTTGTATTGAACTTGAACAAGGAATTTTGGCTTCATCGGCAACTTTTACGCCAGGAAATGGGACAGATGGGAATTCATATCCATCTGTGGAATCTTGGTTTGATGATACAGAGAGTCAAGAAATGGATCTTTAAAATCGCATAAAACATTCATAATGAAAACAAGTTATAAAATAAATATTAGGATTCCATTGACCATATTAACAATCGTATTTTTTTTAATGGGATGTAAAAAGGGGTCAGAAGATGTTGTTGAAAATCTTTCCGGTGATGCGTATTTAAGTATTAAAGTTGAAGGAATCAAGGAGGTTGTAGAAGATCCGGCAACAAAGTTAGCAACAGGAAGAACTGATGAATTAAAAGCAAATTCAAAAAGAACAACTGTTGGTAAGAAAAATTTATTAAGAAAGTCCTTTCCGGGGTTTGATGCTGATATCCAATTAAAAAATGAAACTCTTGAAAATAAGGTTGTGTCATCATCGAAAAAATCAAGTTCTTCTAGGGATTTAAAAGCTGCCGCATTACCGAATATTCCAATGGCACAAGGGACTAAATATAAAATATTATTGTACAAGGCAGGAGGATATGTTAAAACGGTTACAGCAGTAGCGGGAACATTGATTAAAGTTGAAGTTGAGAAAAATGTTGAATATAATTGGTATGCTTATACTTATAATACAGCAGATGATTTGCCGGAGGTGGCTAATACAGCAAATCCAGTTATCGAATCTTTGACTGATAAGGCATTATATTACGCAAGTGGTACAGTTATGGTAACCGGTGAAGGTGTTGTTAATAAGCCATTGAATTTGGAATTTGACCAAAGAACGTCCAGAGTAGGAGTAGAAATAAGTGCTAGAGGTATGTTTGCCGGTATTCAAACTATTCAAGCGACCTTGGCAAGTAATACTTATGTTAAAAAAGGTGTTTTGAATTTGCTCACAGGACAATATGAAAGTATTAATACAGTTGATGTTGGCCCGCTTACATTTTCTAGTATTTCGGGAGCAACGAAGGATACTATTAAAGTCGCATATTATTATACTGCTGGTCAAGAAGCCATCACTCCTTTCGTTGTCAATGTTCAATCTATAACATTAAAATTGGATAAAGGCGATACAAGAACATTTTCTACTGGATTTCAGTATTCAAATAATTTAAGTACCATGACCTGGGGAAATAGGATGACTTCAGCCATTGACTTAGTAGAATCACCCTTGACAGTTGCAGGTGTTGAATGGGCTAGAGCAAATTTATACTTCAGTTCAGCAGATAGGGCCTATCGTTTCAGGCATCAGATAAGTTCTTCATATGGTAGGGTGGATGAAGAGTATTGGAATTTTAAAGCTCCATTTCCAAATGGTACAATTGGTGCACAAGATCCGTGTACACGTGTTTATCCATTAAACACATGGAGAATGCCTAACCGTAGTGAAACGGAGGCATTAATAGATGTAACTGCAGGAAGGACCTTGGATCCTGATTATGTTGAATATGCTGCGACAGGTACAGGTGCACCTTATCCAAGCAATAGGTTGCGTATCAATAAAATGGGATATTTTAATGTTGTATTAGGGATATTCGGTGTCAATGAAGATGGTGATAATGGATATTTCTGGACTAGCGAAACAGGGATTTTTGGAGGTTTAGTTACTGGCGTTTATTGCTATAGAGTAAGTGATGATAAGAAAAATGGGATTTTGGGAGGAGATAACGTTTGGTTGCATACAGCTTTATCTTCTTGGGGAGGAAGTGAAAATATCCGCTGTGTAAGAAATAATTAACAATAGTCATTTATGGGGAAGGGCTGTCCAAGTGGACAGCCTTTTTTTTGCGTCAATTAGATTGAGGTTTTTAATTCAATTTATGATGAAATTACACTGTAGATAATCATTTACAAATTATTTTAATATCAAACTGAATTTATTGTTAAATAAAAATGTTATGAGTAAATTCATGTCGTGAAATGATATTTTTATTTCATATGGATGATAAAAAATGAAGATATTTTAAAAATTTAATGAAAATTTATAAAATTGATGTACTTTAAAATTAATTAAAAGTAAAAATTTGCTAATCATTTAAATTTGCAGCTGATAAAATAGGATGTATATTCGTATTGTTGTTCAGAGAGATTTGAAAAGTAAATAATGGATCACAATAACTATTGATTTTTCAAAATTATATTTTAATTATTTAAAAGTCAGTTTGTTGCCTTTAAATAGATGTAGATTCAGAAGCGAATAAAAAGAAGCGATTACACAGATTTTATCAATTAAGAGTTTATAGGTAGGATCAACTTCTTTTTGAAACATAAAACAACATTAATGAAAAAGTTAAGTAGTATAATTTTAGCAACATTGTTTGCATTAGTAGGTTTCGCGAAGGAGCCTGGAGACAAAGATCCTTGGAAAACATCTTTTATAGCGAAAAAAGCTTTCCAAGAAAACACAGAATTAAATCACTGGTTTGTTGGGGCGAATGTAGGTGGCCAAATATATTTTGGGGATCATGACAAACAGCTTTCTGTAGGAAAAAGAATTGCTCCACATTTTGAAGTTTATGGTGGAAAATGGTTGAACGAAAGATTTGCAGTTAGATTAGGTTTGAATGGTATCAACTATAAAGGTGTTACCCAAACTAAGATGTATAGTACTGGAAAAGTATTGAATGCTTCTCAAGAACTAGAATATCAGAAATTTAATTACATCAATGTTCACGCAGATTTTATGTTCAATTGGACAAATGATGCTTTGGGATATGATCCTGGACGATTGTATAATCTTATTCCTTATGTAGGAATTGGTTTTGGAGCTGTTTTATCAGATCCAGGTTCAGTAAAATTTAGTCCAAATTTGGGATTATTGCAGACGTTTAGATTATCAGATGCATTAGATCTAACTTTAGATGTCAGAGGAAATCTTTACGGGGATGAATTTGATGGCGAAGTTGGAGGAAGAAATTTTGAAGGAGCTGTATCCACTTCGGTAGGAGTGAAGTACACCCTTAATAGGTAAGCTTAGATTCACTAACTATTAATAATTAGCCTTGGTATCGCCCGATATCAAGGCTTCTTTTTTACATTAATAAACATAATACTGTATAATTTCTATTCTATTATTTACATTTTCTTTTATTTACCTTGCAATGGTATGATTTTTAACAACTATAATTATCATTTATAATAAATATGCGAGTAATTACGAATTTTCTTTTGATTTTATTTTGTGTTAGTATAATATCCTGTCAACAGAATAAAAAAACAAGTGAAGTACGAATCAGTGATAGTACCAATGCAAATTATTCTCCACCCAAAGCCCCCACACATATTGAAGGGGATGAAGGGAAGATTAATTATGTATTTAATCATTTTTGGGATAATTTCAATTTTAGGGATACCGTAAAAATATTTAATCCTCAATATGGAGAGCAGGCTATTGCAGACTATATTGGGTATTTTCCATTAGTTCGTCTCGATACACTAGAGGAAGGAATTGAATCTGTATTTAATGAAGCGAAAATTGAGCCTTCTGTCTTTGAGTTTTTTAAATTTCAATTTGAAAATTATCTCTCAAATCCGAATTCTCCAATGCGCAACGATGAATATTATGAAAAAGTCGTTGAATATTTAATTTCTTCAGGCAAAGTTACTCCGGACGAAAAGATTAAATATGAGACCTTGTTACCGCTTTTAAAAAAGAATAAACCAGGAACAGTAGCTACTGATTTTAACTATCTTTCCGTAGATGGCAGCACCTCAAAGTTAAGTTCGCTTGAGTCTCCATTTACTTTATTAATTTTTTATGAGCCAGGATGTAGCAACTGTGAGGAGACTATTGAACAGATTAAGGCTAATCCAGGATTTAATTCAGTTGTTGATAAAGGAGCTTTAAAAATATTAGCTATTTATCCCGATGGGAATTTAGATATCTGGAAAAATTATCAAAAAAATATTCCTTCTAATTGGATCAATGGGGTTGATGTTGAACAAGAAATCTTGAACAAAGGATTATATATTATAAAAGCTACTCCCACCATTTATCTAATGGATAAGGATAAGAAAGTCATTTTGAAAGATACTAACTTGAACCAGGTGATTCAATTTTTTCAAAATATATAAAGACATTAAAGGGCATTTTAAAGAAAGGGGTTGAAAGTAGCTCCTTTCTTTTTTTTTATTATCCGTGTTTAATAATATTTTTTGGAGGTTGCTGTATATGATTTGTAGACGACCAAAAAAGTA
>JBEBTR010000012.1:0-44626 GCA_040393725.1 Sphingobacterium endophyticum
CCGTTTGGGGATGCAAAAGTATCTTTTTAAAATGAGTAATGGAAATATTTTTGTGTTTTTTTAAAATCCAATCCACTATCATTCAATGAATTAGTAGTTTACTCCCCAATATTACATTTCAAAAGGCTTGCAAAGCTACAATTATTTTATTGACAATCAAAGTATTAATGAACTTTCTAAACTTAATATTTCAGCTAAATGACGTATATCATTTTCTTCGTGCAGGGCTGATACTACGATTCGATTTAACAAAGGACTTGAGGCTAAAGGATATGGAAAACTGGAAATTAATATATTTTTTTGCAATAAATGTTTGTAAAGAAAAGGATCCTTTGAGCTAAATACAGGAAAATTTTCAATATGATTTAAGTTTTTTGTGGACTCTCTAAAAAGATTGGTATTTGTTTGCATCCTTTCAAATGCCTGTAAATAAATTTCATCAGCATGAATTAGCGCATACATAGCAGCTGGAGAACTGGGAGAAGCGCCATTAAATATTGGATGTTTTTTGACCAGAGCAATGTTTTCTTTATCCCCTAAAACTACTCCGGCATCAGTTCCTAAACCTTTTGCCAATGAAGCAACTACTGTAATATTTATATTTGGAAGATTTAATTCTGTCAAATTCGTCGAAACCTGATTCCTTTTTAATATTCCAAGACCATGCGAGTCATCTAAGATTAGGGTTATAAACTTGTTTGGTAAAATCTTATTTAAGAATGAAAAGTCAAAATGACATGGGGTAAGATTGTCAATACAATTCGAAACAATTGCAAAATCCGTATCCTGAGAGCTGTTAATATCATGAATGGTTTTTTCTGACCAATCGATAAAATTCTCTTGATGTTCTGGAGATGAATTAAGCCATAATGCAGGGTGGCTTCCTGGAGCATAAATTACATTTTTATTTTTGGTTAATGCTTTTACAGCCACTTGGGCAGCAAGATAACCACTTGATAAAACCGCTGCGGCAGCAAATCCAAATCGGTTGGCAAGGTGATGCTCCGCTTCGTCATAAATGCCTAATTGAATGTTATTAGATCTAGAGGTTCCATTATTTAAGCCATAAATATCAATTCCTTTTTTAAAGAGATCGATGTATTCAGGATTTGTCAAGAGGCCTAAATAAGCTGTTCCACCAAAAAACAGATAGTCAGTTCCTTCCACGGAAATCTTTCTTCCTGTTGTTTGTTTCAGGTTTCTAAAGGAGGTCATGGTAAATATTTTCAGGATACAAATGTACAGAAAAGCATTTAAACAGACGGGAACACGGTAATTACTTTAGATTTTGATTGGTTCAATTAATACAGATGAAATTTCAACGGAATATTAACACCTACTCCAAAGGTAAATCCATCAATAGGTTTAAAATTTTTTTTAGTATTCATATCAAAGCCATATCCTGCAGAAACCTCCAATATAGAAAATACACTGATTCCCGCTTTAGCTGTGGCAGTATAAGGAGTGATTTCTCCTTTTACAAAAGGCCAAACCGCAACATTATTGAGGTAATATGTAATTCCGAATTCTGGGATGACGGTGGATTGATCCATCATCCATGTAAAATTTGCTCCGGCATCAAACTTTATATATTGTGATTGATTGGGAGCAAATAATGTCCATGCAGAAGCTTTTAAAAAGCTTCCACTTTGATATTGATAACCTATAGATGGACCAAAAATCCAACCATCAGCTTTTTCCACATTTTCTTGGGAATAACCAAAGCTATTTATTGTACAAATATATATTAAAATGGAATAGAATTTTCTCATCGATTGCTTTTAAAAAATTTACAATAATAACTAAACAAAGTTCCATGTTTTTTGTTACTTTTAAAAAGTAAATCACAATCACACAATACTATTGCGGAAAAGCAACTAAACATGTTTAAACATCTGTTTTTCAGCACATATACTACTTTCAATTGATAATATTGGGGTAGCATTTACCAAAGACAATTAATTTATTTTTACTAATTTCTTAACAAGAACTTAATTTCAAACATCTAAATTTCAACACGTTAAATCGTTTGGTATAAACGAGTTTAACCATACATGTTATTACATGCAATTGATCTGCCTGAAAAAGACAAAATAATTACCTAGTTTCGGCGTTTAATTAGATACTAAACCCTAAACCATATCATTCTTTTTCCAGGTATATGGTATTAATTAATTCATTAAATTTTTTACAATTATTGTATGAAAATTATTAGTTTAAAAAGTACAGCTTTGTGTCAATCCCATCCTTTATGTCCTCATTGTGGAGAAGCTTATCTCTACTCAAGAGTACGTAGACCATGGTGGGTAAAATCATTTTTATTTTTCTTGCCCGTAAAGAGATATGCTTGCAATCAATGCAACAGATCTTCTTATATTTTACGTGACAGAGCATAATTTAATGAGTTATCACACTAACGCTCGTTAAAGCTTAAAAATTTCAGAATAAAAAGTTTCGTATAGTATTACTAAGACCGAGAAAGGATAACGCCCAATTGCCTATTCAACGTGTTAGAAAATCCTATACCCAGGCTAACTATGCTTAATCTAAAGTATAAATCTATTCCTATAAAACTGTAAATTTTATAGGAAATGGGACTTTTATTATTTTTTTTCAGGTTCATGGAGCATTAATTCATCTATAATTTCTTCTAGTTTTTGATAAGGATATTTATGGATAATAAATTTATGATTGCCATTTTCCATAGGTTCCCAATAATTTGAGCCGTCATTTTCCAATTTAATTTTTCCTGGTCCACTGATATAGAAATATTTTTCAGGATTTTCGGCAGCGATTAATACGGCAGTTTGATCCCAAGATTTCCTTGAATCAACTTTTTGTTTTTCATAAGTTTCTAAATTGATTTTATAACCGATAGAAACAGGGCTATTATTTTTATTTAACCCAGCAACCTTCCCTCCTGTTTTAATTTTATCACCGATTTCAAATCCCGAGAATAAGATTGGTTTAGGGAAATTTTCAAATGCATAAATTGCAGATTCAGCATCTTGATGGACATTAAACTCTTTACCTTGTGGGAAAGCAGCTGCCATAGCAACCCAGTTTTTAACTTTTTGCTTTACTAACTGTATTCCATTAAGTTTAGAATATTGATCTGGTTTGGATTTCAAAAGATCACTGATATTAGTCATAAATCCGACGGTAATAATAGTAACGCTATTATCGGGTTGCTTTGCCAATTGCTGTCGGTAGATGTCAACTGCCAAAGGATAATCTTTATTTCCTAATGCTGGAGCAAATTGTTTGATTATGGTTTCATTCCAATTATTTCCGGCTGTAAATTTTGGAGCGGAAGGATTTGTTGTTTTTCCAACAGGAATTTCACCACGTCCAAAATATCTATTGTAAACTTCTATGGTCGCCGGAATATCTTTATGTGCATCACTAGCTGCTGTTGCCAAAATTTCTACTTTACCCTGATCTGCAAATGCATGTAATAAAGCAATTGCTCCAATATCATCATAATCAGGCCCCATATCAGTGTCAAAAATCACTTTTATTTTTGAGCTATCTGTTGGAATTATCTCTGTTCCAGTCAATCTTTGATGGGAAAAAAATGCCATGAACAAAATCATGAAGATTTTGAAGAGGAAAAAACGACTACTGTATTTCATAAGTTTTGAATTAGGTTTAGATGATTGAATATAATAAATTTTTACAAAACGATTTATTGTAGCAAAGTTTAGCTTAGAATCGTTTCATTCCTAAACACTAATTAAACTTAAATTTAACCACTATGAAAAAATCACTCTTATTTTCAATAGTAACCCTTTTTAGTGTCCTTTTATCAAGTTGTTCAAAAGATATTGAGCCCAAATTTGAAACCGAATATGACAAAAGCCTTGAAACATGGGAAACCTTTAAAAGGTCAAGCAATAACAACTATAAATTTATCACTCAACAGAACACATTTCACTATATTGGAAATGTACGAACTGAAACTATTGTAAAAAACGGAACTGTAGATTCTCGGAAAGGATATATTTACATTTTTGGGGATACGGAAAGACCTGAATCAGGATGGACCGAAGATGTCATAGACGGAGCCGTAAAGAAATTAGGTATGAAATTAGATGATTCACAACTGCAAGAGCTTTACAAAGATTTGATAGATTCACAATGGACGGAGGATCAATCTAATATAGGTAAGAATAAGGTACAACCTGTTTATACTTTGGACCTCATCTATAAATTAGCTAAGGAGGAATGGCTAATTCCAAAAAAAAATATGCTAGTTGGATTTAAGACTGAGAATCAGGGGATGATTTCTTTAGCAGGCAAAAGCTATACAAATCTTGAAGATGCACCTTTTGTTGGAATACACATTATTTCTATTGAAAAAATTAACTAATCAACCACTATTTAGCAAGCTTCACTATTAAAATTATATAATTTAAACAAGGAATTTCCTTGATATATATAAATCCGCAAATGCTATATTTTTAATCTTAAATAGATTACAACACATTTGAATATCCAAGAAAGGAGATTCAATGATGTTTAAGATTAATCTAAGGAAGGGTTTAAGTATTGCTATTATCCTGAGTTTAAGTTTTCTATTTTTTTCCAAAGGAGAGTTAGTTTCTCTATTGAAAAAAATGAACAATTCCATAGCCCTGAATGGAAATTATAATGAAGGAATGGTTGATTTAAAAAATCCAGAAATAAAAGAGAATGGGCTTAATAATGGTTCAAGCATATCAACATACGGTTGGGAAATAAGCAGTACCTTTTAGTCCATCTTAAAATTAGGAAGCCGTTCAAAATTAATTTTGAACGGCTTCCTTATAAATTTAATATTTATTTTTTGCCACCGCCTCTTAATAAAGCGACTAATAATAGGATAAATACGGCTCCCCCAACTATCCATACCCACGGCTTAGTGAACATACCTTCATCGCCTTTGTCAATATCCACATTGATATCCAAACCTTTATCCTGAGCCCAACTTTGCACAGAAACAAATAAAAGCGTCAATAATACCATTGGACGCAATTTAAAAATCCAATTTTCTTTCATATTTGATATTTTATGATTTATAATTTGAATAATAACAGTTTGTCGGAACAAATGTTTTTATTTAAAAATAAACTATCAGAACGATAGACAAAATAACTCAAAGCCAAGGAATTCATGCTTGTCGATAAAAATTAAACCAGGGTTAAATATTAGGCTTAATCTACTGTGGCTTAAAATTTACAAATGAAAGTTTAATAGATAAAATCCATACTGTCAAGAAGTTTTATTATCGAACTTTGCTGTATCAAACACAATTTTAACTTAATCGGCTAGCTGCCTTTATCACACTTACTGCAATGAATCCATATCTTAATTCACACAATCAAGATCTCATGGACTATGCTAAACAGCATAAGGCCAAGTATAGAGATGCACAACCATTTCCAAGCATTTCTTTTGAGAATTTCTTTAATCCAGATTTCTTAACAGCGGTTTTGGAGGAGTTTCCGGATCTATCAAAAGGTAATAATATCGTTTACAATGATCCTTTACAGAAAAAATTAGCTGGAAATGGAGAGGAGTTGTTCGGGCCAAAAACCAAGCAGTTGATGCATTTTTTAAATTCTGAACCTTTCTTAAATTTTGTAAAAGAAATTACAAGCATTGATGAAACTTTGTTTGGAGATCCATATTTCTCAGGAGCGGGTTTACATGAATGTAAACGTGGAGGTTTGCTTAAAGTACACGCAGATTTCAACAAACACCCAATCAATGGGCTTGATCGAAGAGTAAATATTATCATCTATTTAAATAAAGATTGGAAAGATGAATATGGTGGTCATTTTGAACTCTGGGATGAGGAGATGACAGGATGTGTAAATAAATTTGCACCTACCTTCAACTCAATCGCAATGTTCTCAACAACATCCATATCTTATCACGGACTACCCAACCCTTTAAATTGCCCTGAAGATATGAGCAGAAAGTCATTGGCTTTATATTATTATTCTTATGGGAGACCTGAGGCGGAAGCAATTGCCTTCAAAGGGGGACATAATTCGATTTTTGTTAAGCGTAAAGATTCTGCTGAAGACTCTTCTGCATGGACTGCTTTTGACGAAGCAAAACGAAAAAAACCAATCCTTAAAAGAATCTACAACAAAATTGTCGCTAGGCTACTGTAAAAGGAAAAACATACATAAAAAGAGCTTCTGTCGAAAATTTGACAGAAGCTCTTTTTATATAGAAATTTTTAATCTATCCTAAGGGAATACCCAATAATAACTTAATTATCAAAGATCTTATTTACCGGTTTCAGAATGAGATGCATCAACGGGTTTTGATTCAGGAGAACCTTTTTGCCTCAAAAAAATGCTTAAAATAATAATTGAAGCAACCGAAATAAATTCGCTTTGCCAATTTTGAAAAGACTCAAACCAAAATTTCGGTTCTTTTAGGAATTGAATTAAACTTATAGTTGACTGTTTCTTTAATACATTTTCTAGATTATACTCATTAAAACTTCCGTAAAGATGTGCTATCCAACTAAAAAAAAACAATAACACAAAAGCAATGGATAAAGATCTTTGGTAAATAAATAATCTCCACCCGCCCTTTTTAACCGGCATAGGTGCTCCTTTTCTATTAGGATTCGGTTCACGATCTACTTCTTCTAATTTTTCTAAGTCTTTCGATTCTGCGGAGCCAACCTGCCGTAAAGATATTGTTAGAATAACGTACAAAGACATCTGAAGAAATTCGCTTTGAAAATTCTCAAAAGTTGAAGAAATAAAATGACCCGATGAAAAATAATCCAATAATGATATTTCCCTGGCTCCAAATTCAACTAGCTGTTCATTAAATTCCTTCCAGCCAAAATAAGCTTGACCCCAAAGAGCCAATATAAAAATGGACAAGAAAAAAATAGATAGGCCGTTTCTATAATAAAAACTTTTCTTCATAATCAATCCATAATTTTTGTTATTCATCTTATCAAACACATAGCAACTCAATTCGTTCATTTTTTGATCCTACATCTAATAAAACATAATATTAATTAGCATATAGGCTGCAGATTTGTAATTAGTCGTTAACCTAATTTTCACATTTTAATAAGATTACCCTCTGATATTTACTCAAGAAACTGAATTATTAAATAAAACCCAACTTAAAACAATTCTGTTGAAAAACTATTTATTAATTGTTAACCATCGGGTAACATTGTCTTAACATTGCCTGATTAATTTTGACCCACAAGAGGTTCGCTACCGAAAGCCTCAATTTCTAACATCCAATTTAATATGAAAAAAATATTCCCTCATTTTCATCGAAGCTCTGCAAGATCTTCAAGTGCCTTCTTGCTCCTGATCGGCTTGGGATTCTCTCCCATCTTCTCGTATTCATTACATTCAAATACTAAGCTTGAATGGTTGGATCAAAAAAAGGTAACTATATCAGGAACTGTTTATGACCAGAACAACCAATCTGCATTAGGTTCAGTAACCATTTTGGTTGACGGCAAAGCTATTTCAAGCAGCAATGCTTTGGGAGAGTTTTCTATAGAAGTTGAAGCTGGAAAATCAGTTAGTTTTCAAAGCCTAGGTTATGAAACGCACACCCAACAATGGAATAGCGATAATAGATCTGTTAAAATTAATCTACGTGCAACAGATGAATCAATCCAAGAAGTTGTTGTGACCGCATTAGGAATCAAAAGAGAAGAGAAATCGTTGGGATATGCTGTAAGTAAGGTTACAGGAGAGCAAATGACAGAAGCTACCCCAAGCAATTGGGTGGATGCGATGAAAGGGAAGGTTGCTGGATTAAACATCACTCAAGCTAGTTCAGGCCCACTAAATACAGCAAGGATCAACCTTCGAGGAGATCGTTCCTTAGATCCTGGAAAGAATGAGGCCCTTATTGTGGTTGATGGTATTCCAATGGTGAATGGAAAATTCAGCTCCGGGGTTACTGATGCCTATGGTGCAGGTTCAAGTGGTGCTGATAAGGATATACCCGTTGACTTTGGGAATGGATTAGGTGATATCAATCCTGACGATATAGAATCCATTTCAGTATTGAAGGGTGCTGCTGCTACTGCACTATATGGAAGTCGAGCTGGGAATGGGGCCCTAATTATTACCACAAAATCAGGTAGAAAAAATAAAAATGGAATTGGAATCACAGTTAATTCTAACACAAGTTTTCAATCTGTTCTAAAGTGGCCTGCATTTCAGTACGAATATGGACAAGGAAACCTGGAAAGAAATGCCGCTGGTGAGCAATATTATTCATATGGCCTTACAGAAGATGGAAGAAATACCGGATCAACTTCTAGTGCTTTCGGTCCTAAATTTGATGGTCAAGAATATTTTCAATATGATCCAAATACTGAAACCGGAGGAACGACAAGAACTCCTTGGGTACCTTATAAAGGTGGAGTAAAGGATTTTTTTGGAACAGGATCAACCTATATGAACAGTGTGTCCTTTGATGGAGGAAATGACAATTTTACCACAAGAGCTTCCTTAACACATACAAAAAATAGTTGGATTATGCCCAATACAGGATTTGACAGGTTAGTTGCTTCATTAAATAGCTCAGCGAAACTGAGCGATAAGCTAAAGATTAATATGAAAGCAAATTATACCAATAAGAATTCTGACAATTTACCTGGTACAGGATATAATAATCAATCAATTGGATACTTTATGATATTCCAAAATCCAAGTATCAGTTTGGATTGGTATAGACCGATGTGGAAGAAAGATAGAGAGGACATTGAACAGATTCATCCATTCAGTTCCTATATAGAAAATCCTTTTGTTATTGCGTATGAAATGACCAATAGCTTAAAAAGCCATGGTATCGACGGGATGCTACAAGGAACATACACATTCAATCCAAAATGGGAAATTATGTTACGTTCGGGATTGAGCATGCGTTCCGATATTAGAGAGCAACGCAGACCTTGGGATACGGCAAACTTCCCTAAAGGATATTATAAACAGCAAGATTTGTTTTATATGGAGTCCAATACCGACGCATTGTTATCCTATAATGATCAGATCAGCGAGGATTTCAACATACGCGCATCGTTAGGGGGAAATATCATGAAGCGAGACATTAAAGAAGATGTTGGTGTTGCCAGAGGATTAACATCGCCGGGTGTTTATAAACTATCCAATGCTTTAACCAATGCCCTAGCAGAAAACAATGCTACGCAAAAGGAAATTCAGAGTGTTTTCGGTATGGTAAATTTAGCATGGAGAGATATGATTTTTGTGGATGTCACTGCAAGAAATGACTGGTCATCTACACTTCCGAATAGCAGCAGATCCTATTTCTATCCATCCGTAAGCAGTAGTTTTGTCTTAAGTGAAATGATGGAAATGCCAAGTCAGATTTCCTTTGCCAAACTTCGTTTGTCATGGGCCCAAGTAGGAAATGATGCTGACCCTTATCAAACAATCAAATACTTCAACTCTTCGATCTTTCCAGGATCGGCTGAAGCACCTTCATTACTCCACAATGCTAATTTAAAGCCTGAAATTTCAAATTCTGTAGAAGCGGGGGTAAATGTCGCATTCTTTAATAATAGATTAACTGCGGATGTAAACTACTATAGCAATCGATCGAGAAATCAGATACTAATTGTTCCTCGAGATGTAACGACAGGTTACAGTTCAGAGGTAATCAATGGTGGGTTAATTGAAAACAAAGGTTGGGAAATCAGTTTAACAGGTACACCAATCCGTAATGAAAACTTTCAATGGAATGTTACGGCTAACTGGGCGAAGAATAAGAACAGGATTTTAGAATTGAGCGAAGGCGTAGAAACACCGCAGCAAGTAATAGCTTCAAGTGGTTCAGGTGCTGCAGAAATAATTGCAACAGTCGGTGGCTCGACGGGAGATCTTTGGGGATATGGCTTAGTAAGAAATGATCAAGGACAAGTTATCTATGATGCAAAGACAGGTTTGCCGGTTCGTCCTACAGATAAGGTAAAAATTGGAAATGCTTATGCTGATTGGCGTGGTGGTTTCCACAATGAGTTCAGATATAAGAATTTTTCATTAAGCGCACTTATTGACGGTCAATATGGTGGGATCGTTTATTCACAAACACACCATAAGATGAGTGAACAAGGTAAATTAGAACATACATTAAGAGGAAGGGAAACAGGAACGATAGTAGGTGAAGGTGTAATTCAAAACGAGGATGGATCATTTAGCCCCAATAGCAAAGAGGTGGCAATTAACACCTATTATGGTGATTATTACAGAAGAGCGAATGTTGAAACCAACAGCTTTGATGCTTCCTATTTAAAACTTCGTGAAGTAAGGTTCGAGTATTCATTACCAAAGACTTTGGTTTCAAGATGGAAAATGAATTCTGCGTCGATTGCATTTTTTGGTCGTGATTTATTCATGATTACAGATTTTCCGATGTATGATCCAGAAACTGCGGCATTAAATGGTGCGACCATCATGCCGGGTGTAGAAATGGGACAAATGCCAAGCACAAGGACTTTCGGCATGAACTTGAAAGTTAACTTTTAATCTGAACAACTATGAAATTCAACTATAAAAAATTTGTTTTATTCGCAGCCTTATCTGCAGGTATGGCAAGCTGCACCAAGGACTTTACAGAGATAAATACAAATCCGAACAAATTAGAAACTGTAGCACCAGGAACGTTGGTTACTCCTACTGTTTACGGAATGGCGACTTACTTTACCGTTCGCAGCAATGATTTTACTTGGGAAATAATGCAGGATGGGCTTTCCAATCCAAGTGCTGCCAATGGTGTTCACCGATATTATTTCACAGAACAGTCGGGCGATGGAACCTGGAACAATTGTTATAAATTTTTAAGAAACATCCGTGAGATGGAAGATGCAGCCATTAACGGAAACACAAAACTTCCAGTTTACGAAGCGGTTGCCACTACATTAAAAGCATATATCGTTGGAATTTTAACGGATAGCTTTGGGGATGTCCCTGTATCTGAAGCCATGAAAGCCGAAGAAGGTGTGGATCAACCTGTCTTTGATACGCAAGAAAAAATCTATACAGATATGATCGCAGCATTGGAAAAGGCTAATACTTTGTATTCTGACCCATCAGAAATGGATGGTAATGACCTTCTTTACAACAACGATAAAAAGAAATGGCAAAAATTCAATAATTCAATTCTATTGCGATATATCTTAAGGACATCAAAAAAGACGAATGCTTATGCTAAGATTAAAGCAATTTTAGATGATCCAGCAAAATATCCAATCTTTAGCTCAAATGAAGAAGCTGCTATTTTAAAGGTAAATGGTTTATCTCCCTATGATTATGCTTGGGGTAGACGTCAAGATTATGTGAACTTTACGGCAATGGCCTCATTTTTTGTAGATCAATTAAATTCTCTTGAGGACCCTAGGAGACCATTTATCATGACCCAAGCCACCGAATTAGTGGATGGAAAGATTGTACCCATTGGATTTAAAGGAATTCCTGCAGGACATTCTGGAGACCTATCAGCTATTAAATACAGTCCAAGTACGCCAAATGGAGATTTAATGTATCCTAGCAATGTTGGAACACCGATTCAAGAGTTAATCATGCCTTATTCGGAAGTAGAATTTATAAAAGCTGAAACCTATTTGGCATTAGGATTAACATCAGAAGCAAAGACGGCTTATGAAAAAGGTGTTAAAGCATCGATAGAACAATATGGAGGAGTTGTTCAGGCAGATTATTTTGATAATCCAGCTGCTACATTTGATGGAACACTTGAGAAGATAATGCTTCAGAAATACCTAGCATTATTTATGGTTGACTATCAACAATGGTTTGAATATCGGAGGACAGGATTTCCAAAATTACCCAAGACAGAATTCATGCTTCATGATGGAGTAATGCCTACTCGGTTTATGTACAAAAATGAAGTGAGGAGATTCAATCCGGAGAATTACGAAAAAGCCGTTAAGCAGATGGGTGGAGATACTTTCCACACGAAAGTTTGGTGGGAAAAATAAATCCAGCAAAAAAATAATCATGAAAGGCGAACCAATAGGTTCGCCTTTTTTATGTAGTAACGGTCTAACAATCAATTCCGGCGAAACAGAAAGGAAAATTTATTTCTTTAACAGCGACTAATTTGCCTATACAACGTCATATTTTGGTTCCTATGCGTGTATAAAGGAATAACTCTGTAATTTTGAGAAAAAAAGAGTTTGGCTATAAATTGAATTCCATGGATTATGACCTACTGATTCCGAAAATTCTCGATTACCTAACGAGATTAGTTTCTGAAAAGCGAGCTGATTATTGTTTCCACAACAGCCATCATACCCAAGATGTTGTTGATGCGACTCAAGAAATGGCTGACCATTATTCCTTGAATTCAGAAGAAAAATTCATTGTAGTCGCAGCGGCATATTTTCATGATACTGGCTATTTATTTGGTGGAGCAAAAGATCACGAGAGTCGAAGTGCAGAGATTGCAGAGCAATTCTTAAAAGAGGAACAGGTACCTGCTATGGTCATTGAAAAAGTTAAATCCTGCATATTAGCTACTAAGATGCCACAATCGCCAAGAAACTTATTAGAAAGTATTCTCTGTGATGCAGATCTTTTTCACCTTGGCACCTCAGATTTTGAGGAAAGAAATAAGTTGATGCAACAAGAGGCAGAGCATGTTAAGGGAGTGAAAATAGACAAATCTTCTTGGAGAAGGAGGACTATTGAACTTATGGAACATCATGCCTTTCATACGGACTATGCACAAGAAAAATTAAATCAAGGGAAAGCTAATAATCTTGAATCTTTGCTAAAGAAACAGAGAAAGAGTTTAAACAAACTTGAGGATGAAACCGATAGGCTCAAGAAACCTGAACGTGGAATAGAAACCATGTTCCGAATTACATCCTCAAACAGTCAGCGACTTAGCGATATGGCGGATAACAAATCCAATATTCTTCTAACTGTCAATTCAATTATACTTTCCATCATTGTTGCTGTTTTATTAAAGGCACTTGATAGTAATCCTCATTTAATCATTCCTACCGTACTATTAATGGGGACCTCTGTATCCACGATGGTTCTCGCTATCCTTGCAACTATTCCTAAAATACCGAAAGGTCATTTTAGTGATGAGGAAGTAAGGAATAAATCTGTCAATCTATTGTTTTTTGGGAATTTTTATAAAACTAAATACAATGAATATCAAAATGCAATGAATAAGGCCATGGATGACAAAGAATTTCTATATGGTATGCTAACAAAAGATGTCTATTCGCAAGGAGTAGTCCTGGGAAGAAAATATCAACTATTACGCATCGCTTACGGAATTTTTATGTGTGGTTTAATCATCTCAGTCCTTGCCTTCTGCATTGCTGTTCTAATATCCAAATAACGATGAAAATAAAATTCATACTCTATCTTTTATTTATTTCCAGCATCTCATCCTGTCAATCTCAATCCTCCAAACATGAAAATGGAAAATTACAGGATGCTGAAGCATCTTCAAGCTCACTAATAAAAAGTAAATCCTATGTTTTGCCCAAAACATTAAATGAAATTTCGGGAATCACCTTTCTTAACAATAGTAACGAATTAGTATATGCAATTCAGGATGAGGCAGGCTTAATCTATACCTATGATCTTTCATCAGGAACTATAACTTCACAATTTGAATTTGGGGAAGACGGTGATTATGAAGAGATAACGAATGATGGGGAATATTTTTATGTATTAAAAAGTAATGGAGATATCTTCAGCATTCCAGTAAGCATGGATGTTGACCAAGCAAAGGTTTTGGAATTTAAGGGCAAGTTGGGAAAAGGGGAATACGAATCTATGGGGTATGACCCCAAGAATAAAAGCTTGGTGATCCTGTGTAAATCCTGCCAAACGGATAAAGGGAACAACACATTAACTGGATATGTGATTAATATTCTTGAGCAAGGTGAATTAAGTTTAAAGAATCAATTCAGCATTAGTTTGGATGAGATTAACCAATTACTTCCAAAAAACTTAAAATCCATAAAACCGTCTGCAATTAGCAAAGGAAATGCGGATAATACATGGAATCTATTATCATCTGTTGACAATATGTTGATCTCATTGGATGAACAATTCAAACCCAAAGAAGTAATACTATTCAAGAAGAAACAGTTTGCACAACCCGAGGGGATAGCTTTTGATTCCAAAGACCAAATGTATATCAGCAGTGAAAAGGGGAATGCTGAAAACGCATTTATCTATCAAGTTAACATCGGGAAATAATGAGAAGGATCTTTTTCATACTTACTTTCTTCGTCTATCAATTCTCATTTTCTCAAGAAATTGACCAACGGTTAATAATTTTTGGGGATGCTGGCGAAATGAATAATAAGCAGAGTTTTTTGATTGAAAATTCATATGACCTTCAAATACCCCAAAAAACGAAAGTCTTTTTTATAGGTGATAATATTTATCCTTCAGGAATGGGGCTTGAAGAGCCAGAACGGAGTAAGACAGAAGATATACTAAAATCACAATTTGAAGGATTTAGGAATTTAGGCTTACCTGTATATTTCTTGGCAGGAAACCACGATTGGGATCATTCCGGAAAGAATGGACTTGCTAAACTGAAGGCCCAAGAACATTATATAAATGATTTTCGTGATTCCGACCTACAGTTTTTGCCGACAGCAGGTAGCATTGGGCCAAAGACAATAAGCATTAATAAGAATGTCATTGCTATTGTATATGATAGTGAATATTGGTTATTTCCCCATCATGAACATAATATAGATCAAGATAAAAATAAGTTTATTGCAGATTTAAAGAATCTCTTAGACCAAAATAAAGAAAAAACCATTTTATTGGTTTCCCATCATCCAATGAGTTCGTATGGCGACCATAGTTTGATTTATAACTGGAAGGATCATATTTTTCCTTTAACTGATGTAAGTCCATCATTATACATTCCATTACCTGGATTGGGATCCCTTTATCCATTATTTCGATCAAAAGTCTTTAAATCCCCAGAGGATTTAAAACATCCCTTGTATGCGGATTTGATTCAAAGGGTTACTTCAATAACAAAAGATCATCCTCGAGTATTATTTATTTCGGGTCATGATCATGGTCTACAATATATTTCGAGCGGTAATATCCGTCAGATCGTAAGCGGATCTGGTTCCAAACAATCCGATATCCATCAAAGAAAACCCCTAAAATATGGATATAATAAACAGGGATTTTGTGTTGTTGACATATTGGAAAATGACGATATCCGAGTTACTTTTTACATTGACAAACCAAAAAACACATTAACAAAGGACTTTGAGACTGTTGTTGATTTTGCTGCTGAGCAATAAAAATATCCAAACCAAATTTTATGCTGCTTAGAAAATTACATATTGATAATGATATTCATCAAGATGGAAATATTGAAGAAAAGTTGTCTTTATGGCCATTTATTCAATATTTAGAGAGTCGAAATAAAGAATCGGAGATGTATCTGCCAAAAATGGCAGAAAAGCTTGTACGAGAAAAAATTGATGAGTTCGGAGATATAACAGAAAATAACTTAGAAAACTTCAGGGAGGTTTTTGAGGCTATGTATCATCTTGCCAAAGGCATTCCTTCGGATCAGCATGTCAAATGGGGATTAGGTTTTCCTATCCCCGATCGAGTATTTTATGGTACCGATCCCTTTTATAATCTATTTGACAAAGATTTCCATAAAATTAAACCACGTCAAGTTCATGGAATTTGGGACTTAGACTTCACAAATAAACAATTATTCCTATTAGTTTTAGAACGCTTTTATAATATAAAATCAATTAAGAAAAATCTACGGTTTTTAAAAAAAGAAAAGCAATTCGACCATTATTATGAGCTCGACATAGACTTCACTTTTGTAAATATAAAGGCGAAAAAAGACCTTCCACAGATTGATCTTTCATCGATAAAAGAGAAAGATTCAATCGGCTATGAAGATGTTGCTCCTATTCTCGAAAAATTTAACTTGAGCAATTTTATTTTCTCTGGGTTCACCATCTGTAGCCTAAGAGATTGTCAGAATGAATTTATTACGGAAAGCCTTCAAGACCTTATCAATAACTTAAGCATCTATAAAGGTGCTGATGGCTTATTAAAATTAAATGAGATTTTAAATGGAATGCTTGCTATTGAAGGGATAAGAACATCATTTTATCCCATTTTAAAACTTAACGAAGCACCAATCTTATCTACAGAATTAGGAAAGAACAGCGTTCTGTTGAGCGATCAAGTTTTCTATGACCATTATTTCAATCAAGGTGAACTCTATCAATATTTACAAGATCCATCCATATTGTCCTTTGGAGTAGAAGAAGGTTTCGAATCTGATGACTCTGCACTAAAGCAGGCACTACAAAAGACTGGAATTAGCTCCTATGTTTGTTTTCCATTAATTCATAATGATAACTTAGTTGGCATATTTGAGGTATATAGTAAGAATGAAGTAAGCCTTACTCGAAATATGCTTATTCAGGTTCAGTCCTTTTATAATCTGATGACCCAACTCGCAAATGAGATCATATTAAGTTTTAGGAATGAGCTGAACAACGTCATATTACATCGTTACACGGCATTACAGCCAGCAGTTGAGTGGAAGTTTAATCAAGTAGCTGCACAGTATTTAGGCGAAGTACTTAGTCAATTACCCGAACCGGAGCAAGAGAAAATCATCTTCAAAGAAGTTTATCCCTTCTATGCAGCAATTGATGTTAAGGATTCAAGTTTTCTGAGGAATAAGTCTTATAGAGATGATCTAATCATCAGAATTGAATTTGTAGAAAAACTTATTAATGATCTGGAGAACCATGAAAGCATAAGAATAGATGCTGATTTTCTGCAGCGCTTCAATGAAACAAAGGGTTGGATACATGGACCAAACCTAGATCATTACCTACTGGAGATTTTATCATTCTTTCAAGATTATGTTTCATCATTTCTAAATAAAATAGGCGACAAATTTCCAGAGGCTATTCCTTATTTAAACGATTTTAGAAGTAATTTAAAATACAGTTATGATGATCTACAATCTAGCAGTGAGTTATTTGAGCGTTCTCTCCAGCGGATAAACAAAGCGATCAAACTGGAATTAACTGAATTCAACGCAGCGATTCAACAAATTTTCCCATCCTACTTTGAATCTTTTCGAACCGATGGAATTGAATATGATCTGTACATGGGCCAATCGATAACTCCAATGAAACGTTTTGACACAAAATTATTAAAGGAGGTCAGAAAACAACAAATCATCAATATTGCAAAGATTGGCCGAAATACCCATGATTTGAAAGGAAAACTAGAAATTCCGCTAGAAACGACGCAACTTATATTCATACATCCAAACCCTATTGATATTAGTTTCAGAGAAGACGAAAGAAGGTTTGATGTTGAGGGTTCCTATAATATCAGATATCAAATCATTAAAAAACGGATTGACAAGGCATGTATCAAAAACAGTGCTGAGCGGTTGGTTAAACCAGGAACAATATCAATTGTTTATAGCAGAAATCAAGTTTCGAAGGATTTAAAATCATGCTTGGCAGAAGTTTCGGCTTTAGGGTATCTATTTCCTGAATATGAAGAATTTGAACTTGAAAATCTTCAGGGTGTAAGTGATTTAAAAGCAATACGTGTTAAAATAAAATTAGACAATCATCTTTAATCTGTTGAAATGATATGCCTTCTTTAATAAAAAAATACATAACCTATTTTCTAGTCCTATTATGTGGAAATTCTTTTGCCCAAACAGGTGATAGTATTGTCACTGTCATTGCTCCAGAATACGATAATGTCGGTGCAATTCATAGGTTTTGGTTGGGTGACAGCTATAGAAAGCTCTATAATACGCCGGTCAAGATGCGTGTTATGGATCTTTCTAAGGAAAAAGGAGGTTTAAAAATTATCAAATTAGGTGGAGGGATGCAGACTCAATCCTTAAGGCTTGCCGATTCAAATGGGGTTGAATGGGTTTTACGCTCAATTCAGAAATATCCAGAACGTAGTTTACCGGAAAGCCTGCGCAAGACCATCGCCAAGGACATTGTGCAGGATCAAATTTCTATTGCTCATCCATTTGGAGCCCTGACAGTTCCAACGTTTAATAGAGCTTTAGAAATTCCGCATGTTGCACCGGAGCTCGTGTATGTAGGTGATGATCCTCTATTCGGAGAATATAGACCTATATTCAAGAACCGTCCATATATGTTCGAAGCTAGAATGCCTTTTGAAAATGAAAAAACAGACAATACCCTTAAGGTCATTGATAAATTACTCGAGGATAATGACACGAAAGTAGATCAAAAGCTAACACTTCGTGCTAGACTTTTGGATTTTGTTTTAGGGGATTGGGATCGCCATGAAGATAACTGGCGTTGGGATCCCGAAAACGAAAAAGGAAAGAAAACGTACTCCCCCGTTCCGCGTGATCGGGACAAAGTATATTATAAGACATCAGGAATTTTCCCTGTATTATTATCATATCAATGGTTGAAAGCACATCTGCAACCGTTTAGCCCCCACATCAGAAATGTTTCACATTGGAATTTTAATGCACGACATTTCGATAGATTTTTCTTAAACCACTTGAGTGAAGATGATTGGAAAGCAGAGATTTTATATGTTCAAGAGGCTTTGACCGATTCACTAATACAGCAGGCAATGCTGCAAATGCCGGATAGCATTGTCAAATTAAGTGCAGCAGAACTTGAAACCAATATACAATCACGTCGTGATGAACTAATGACGACTGGAATTACCTATTACAAGTCACTTGCTAACGTTGTAGACCTTCCACTATCTGCAAAACGAGAATTTATCGATATAGATATAGAACATGACGGAAGTATCAACATTGATGTACACAACAAAAAGAAAGATGGTACCGAAGGAGCTAGGATTTTAAAAAGAAATTTCCATCCCCTGGAGACGAAAGAGATCCGTATTTATGGAATTGATGGTGAGGATGAATATAAATTGCATGGAGCAGGTCATTCTCCTATAAAGCTGAGATTAATTGGCGGAAAAGGACATGATAGATTTTTAGCAACAGATGCATTCAAAAATGCCAAAAGAACTTTTCTATATGATGATCGGGCAGATACAGCGAACACCTTTAACAACTTAAAAAATATCCGTTATCGACTAAAGAAAGATAGTTCAGTTCACAAATTCCAATATGATAATTTTGTTTACGACCGGAAAGGGTTCTTAGTAAACATGAATTACGGCATAGACAGAGGCTTAATTATTGGAGCTGGATACCTTATCGAAAACCAAGGGTTTCGAAAGAACCCCTATGCCTACAAACATGAATTCCTTGCCAGCTATTTGACTGGTAGACAGTCATTCATTTTTGAATATAAAGGTAATGTCAAAAAGCTTTTCGGAGAACAGGACCTTGCTATAGATTTTAGGGCTTTAGGACCATTCAACCAAAGTAATTTTTTTGGGTATGGGAACAACAGCATTTATAAGAAGGAAGATGATTTCGAAATTGAATATTACCGTAACAGATATGACTTAGTTAATGCCGATATTTTCTTAGAATATTCCCCTTTTTCAAAGGCTAAAATATTCTATGGCTCTAGTTCAGAATTTTATCATAGCCAATCTAAGAATAATGAAGAAAGGTTTTTCCATGAATTTAATTTGGAGCAACCTTTAGAAAATATTTTCGATAACAAGTTTTTTACCGGTGCGACTATTGGTGTAGATTATGATTCTAGAGATAATAAATCGAATCCAAAAACTGGTTTCAGAATATTTACTCGCTTAGATTGGAAAGGAGAAGTGAAAGGACAGCGTCGAAACTTCACGGCATTAGACAATTCAGTCAGTTTATATAAAACTATTTTCAATGAGAATTTAACCATTGCAAACCGTACAGGCGTACAAGCGGTTTGGGGAAACCCTTATTTTTATCAACACGCCATGATCGGTGGAGAAATGAGCCTAAGGGGATATAATTCACAAAGATTTACTGGAAAAACCGCCTTGTACAATAACTTTGATGTAAGATTAAAACTATTCAGTTTTAGTTCATATTTAGTTCCGGGAACTGTAGGTGTTATTGGATTTTATGACATAGGAAGAGTTTGGATGACTGATGATCCTTCTATTAAATGGCATATGGGTTCAGGTGGAGGATTCTATTTTATGCCTGGAGATTTAATGGTTATTCAAGCTACCGTTGGTGCAAGTAAAGAAGCTGTCTTACCTTATATAAGAGTGGGATTATCTTTTTAATTATATAAAATAGGATATCAGAAGATAGAGAAGATAGCTGTATAAAAGAATAATTGGCAAGGCAAACCACCAACTTTTGCGAAGTTTAATTTAGAAAGTTCCTCTTCCGAACCTGATTCAAAAAATTATCCATTATAGGAAATACTTATATGATTTATAAATTTCTAATGGGGATTATAAATAACTTGCGAAACCAAATGATTGCAACTATATTTGAAACCAAATAATTGCAAAATGGAAACAAGAAGAGATATATTCCAAGCAATCGCGGACCCAACACGAAGGGCGATAATCGCGCTGATTGCGATACAGGCGATGACTCCTAACGCTATTGCTGAACATTTTGAAAGTTCAAGACAAGCTATTTCCAAACATTTAAGGATTTTAACAGAATGTGAACTAATCAAACCAGAGCAAAAAGGTCGGGAGATTTACTATCAATTAGAAATAGAAAAGATGAAGGAAATTGATCAATGGATTGAACAGTTTCGGAAGATTTGGGAAACCCGATTTAACCAATTGGATGATTTATTAGGAAACCTAAAAAATAGAAACAAGGAGCAATAAGCTATTTTCTGATTATTCTGCCGATAAGGAAAATTTCCTTAAAACAAAAACCCTAGGTATGATGTTATAAATCAGAACATTATCATCAATCAACCTTAATTCCATATGAAAAGAAGAGCATTTATTCATAGTATAAACATTGGTTTAGCGTCTTCCCTTTTATTTTCTTCTAAATCTTTTGCACTTGATCAATTCATAGACTTAGAACTCGGACAAGATGAAAAAGAACTCTCTCAGCATACCATCGATTCCGTGGTATTCTCAAGGGTAAAACTTAATTATCCCCGATTAGTGGGCAAGAATGCTAAATTAGATTTACATGGAAATGGTCCTGATTTAGATATATGTGTGATAAGGACAGACCAAGGGGCAATGGGATGGGCATCCTTACGTGGTTCTAAAAAAGATGCAGAACAATTAGTCCCCCAACTTATTAGGAAAAAGGTTTCTGAGTTATTTTTGCCTAAGCAAGGAACTTTGTTAGATAAAAACATTGCTTTCGATATGGCCTTGCATGATTTAGCTGGGGTTATTCTTCAGAAACCTGTTTATGAAATGTTGGGTAGAAAAGAGCCTTTTATCACAAAGTATTATAGTGGAATGATCTATTTTGACGATTTGGAACCTAAGGATAATCCTGCTGGAATAGATAAAATCTTAGAAGAATGCCGCTTTGATTATGGAGTTGGCTATCGTCAGTTCAAATTAAAAATTGGAAGAGGTCATAAGTGGATGCCAGCAGCAGAAGGTCTGCAACGAGATATCGATGTGACCAAAGCAGTTGCAGCATCATTCCCTGATTGTGAAATTCTAGTTGATGGAAACAATGGATTTACAAGTGATGATTTTATAAAGTATCTACAAGGAGTTGCTGGGATCAAACTTTTCTGGATAGAAGAACCTTTTCATGAAACGATTGCAGACTATAAGAAATTAAGGGAATATTTGCAGAAGGAAAAGTTGGATACATTATTGGCTGATGGTGAAGCCGATCCGGATCAACAATTCTTAAAGCAATTATTTGAACAGAAGCTATTGGATGTTCAACTCACGGATATCGAAGGTTTAGGATTTACGAACTGGCGGAAAATGATGCCTGAATTAGTTAAAATGGGAACTCAAGCCTCTCCGCATGCATGGGGGTCATTATTGAAAACAAATTATACAGCACATTTGGCTGGAGGTCTAGGCAATACTGTTACAATAGAAGGTGTTACAAGTACTTCGGATGATATGGATTTAACCGCATATAGCATTAAGAACGGAAAATTAATTCCTCCTAATTTACCGGGATTTGGAATGCAACTATTGAAAACGATCTAGAATTCCTAAAAAAAGCCCACCGATCCATAAAGAATCAGCAGGCCGAACTATTATGCAAAAAGTTTAATTATTCCCAACCAGGGTTTTGTCCTAATTGAGGGTTTAACACCCTAGAATTTGCAGGGATTGGATAAAGATATTGTCGACCATCTTCGTACCAAGTTCTAGGTTGGGCCTTGAACCATTCCAAATGCTTTGTAGATGTCATCGTCTGGAAATTGTTTGCTTTTCCTCCCACTGCCACTCTAGCTACACCAGTTGGAACGGCAATGCTAGGGCCTTTTTTACTACCATCATAAAATATCACATCAGGTGTGCCGTCGCGATCCAAATCCATCAATTTATCTAATTCTGGAACATAGATTCCTGTCCATGGTAATTCTGCCATAAGCTCCCCTCTTTTCCACCTTTTTAAATCATTAAAACGGAAACCTTCCAAGGCTAATTCCACCTGTCTTTCTCTCCTTACTTCTAAGATAATGGGGTCTGAAATCTGGGGGAAAAACGTCTTTTGAAGGTATGTATCAATTTTTGTTGGCAAAATCTTTGTTCCTCCTGTGATACCACTTCGCTCCCGCAATGCTCCAATTGTTTGGGACCAATCAGCCAAAGAAAGAGTTCCTAATTCCGCTTTAGCCTCCGCATAATTTAAAAGGATTTCTGCAAACCTCATTAAAGGAACAGCATTGGTATTGGTCCTACCATTATCATAGGAAGGATCGTCCATCGTATATTTGATAGGTTGATAGCCCGTATAAGTATGGCTCGCAAAATTTGCAGTACTGTTAGATCCTGCTCGCTTATATCCTGGTGTACGGATTAACTGTGCCAGTCTTTTATCACGATTTTGAGTTTCCTCATAGAATTCTTCTGTCATATATCCCGGTCGATCGGTATATGGAGTTCCGTCAATATTCAATATGCTGTTGATAAAAGGTCGAACCAGACTGTATCGAGGGCCGTAAGTTGCAGAAGTCCACCACCAGTTTGCATCATTAATCAAAGATAATTCGCTATTAAATGCAACTGCCAACATTACTTCAATCGTTAAAGGATTATTGTTTATAAACAACTGTCTTTGGGAAAGATCCGGACCTTGGCCAGTGTTTAACTTATATGGCCCTTTTGTCATGACTTCTGATGCGGCATTTGCTGCTAACTGAAGGTATTGATTTGCTGTTGACCCCAAATTTAATTCATTGTGATATTTCCTATAGTTACCTTCGAAAAGAGCAATCCTTGATTTTAATCCCATGGCTGTCCATTTCGTAATTAAAGTTCCATCAGATGATTTAGCTGCGATATTACCGTATGCAAAATCTAAATCAGCCATTATTTTCTCCATAATCAGTACTCGAGAATCTCGTTTTGCATAAAGAATCTCCTTATTATCTACACTTAATGGTTTCTCTACCCAAGGAACATCTCCAAAACGAACGACCTTATCATAATAGAACCAAGCCCGGAAAAAACGAGCCAAACCAATATAATTATTCTTGATAGGTTGGCTTAATTTTGATTCTTCACATTTCATAATAAAATGGTTGATATTCCTCAAAGCTGACCAGGACCATCCTGAACTATTCTCAGCTGAAAAAGACCCTTCCATAATGAAGTTATTTAAGCTATTTACAGCCCCATAATCGGCCATTGCATCGCCTTTAAAGGCATCCGAACCAGAAGTAAGGTTGTTGTAAAATGAGTAACTATATGTTTTAAGTCCGCTTTCAGTTCCGAAGATATCTTCTTCTGTTGCTGTTGCCTTAGGAGATTCATTAAGCTCACATGATGCAATAATGAACGATGCAAATCCAAGTGCTAAATATATTTTTTTAATGTTTTTGTTCCTTAAAAGGTAATTGATAAATTAAAACTCACACTTTTCATAGTTGGATAGTTAAATCCGTCACCACTTCCAGTGCCGATATCTGGATCTGAATTCCCAATATTTGCAATATCAATATCCTTTGTATTCTTGTAAAGAGGTGAATAGGTCCAAAGGTTCTCAGCAGAAATACCTGCTCTTAATCCCTGTAATTTTAATTTAGAAACAACTTTATGAGGGAAGTTATATCCTACCTGAATATTTTTTAAACGAACATAGGCGGCATTCTGAAGATATCGCGTTTGAGTTGTCTGTTTCAAGGATGTGTTATATCCAGCATATCTAGGAAAATAAGCCCCTTTGTTATCCTCAGTCCAATAATTATTGACATGCCATGCAGGAAGGTTGTTATATGGCCTGTTGTATTGACCCCAAAAAATAGACTCATTGCTCGGGTACCAATCTTGTTTGCCAACACCTTGGATAAATGCTGATAAATAAACATTAGAATAGTCCAGATTTAAATTAAAACCATAGATATATCTGGGTTCTTCATTACCAATAATAGAAAGGTCACCGTGGTCTGATAGCGTCCTATTACCATAATCGATCACGCCATTGCCATCCAGGTCAGCGAATCGGATGTCTCCCGGATAAACCTTACCTGAGCGTGAAGACCGAATTAATGTTTGCTTTGGTGCAGCATCGATTTCTTCTTGAGAATTAAATAGCCCTTGGGTCGTAAATCCCCAAATTTCCCCGTAACGCCTTCCAGCATAATAGTCTCTAATATTACCGGTTTCGTTATTGTATTTGTCAATTATGGAAGAATAATCAGCTAGCGTAGCTTTAACTCCAAACCCTAATTCTTTTGATCCAATTTTGAAACGGTCACGATAAGAAAGAGTTAGCTCAAAACCTCTAGTGGTCATATCTGCATAGTTTCCTTTAGGGGAGGTCGCACCGAAAATTTCTGGAAGCTGCTGGCCAACCGTATACATATTTAATGTTTCCCGGCGATATAAATCTCCTGTAAAATTTAATTTATTGTCCAAGAATGATAAATCTACCCCTAGATTGGCTGTTCTAGCTGTTTCCCAAGTTAGATTATCAGGAAGTACACTAGGAACACTTGTATACATATTTCGCATACCATTCAACACCCTACCTGAGGTTGAAATACCATAATTATCCATAAATGCATAAGGGGAAATATTTCCATTACCTAATGAACCATAGGATGCGCGAACTTTAAATTCAGAGATGGTTTTGTTGCTAATCGTCCAGAATGGCTCTTTTGAAATTCTCCAACCTGCGGATACAGAAGGGAAAAACGCCCACTGTTCGTCTTTAGGAAATTTGGAGGAACCATCGTACCTCGCATTTGCTTCAAACAAATATCGATCTTGGAAAATATAATTTAACCGGAAGAAAAGACCAGCCAACCTATATCGATTATATCCTGCTGTAGCACGAACAGCATCTCCTAATGCAAGATTGATGTTTTTTGTGTTCTCCGTCAAAAGACCATTCTTAGTGATATAGGTTGCATTGTATCTTTGCTGTTCATAATTATATCCAATCAATCCTTTGAAGTAATGATTTTCTGAAAAGGTATTTTCATATTCACCATATAAATTGCTGAACATATAATTATGCTCTTGAGCAACTTGATAAATATTGTCATTCATTCCAGACCTTAAGAGGGCAACTACACCTTCCTTTACACTATATGGTACGGGTACACGTATTCTTGTCGAACCATAATCTCTATTTCGAAAAGTTAAGTCCCCTTTTATACGGAAGCTGTTATTGAAGAATTTAGTGGAGAAAGAAGTCGTATTTCTCAAATCCTTTTTTGCGAAATCAGTACCATTTTTTCCATAGATAAAATCGCCAAGCGTATAGGCTGATGAAAAAGAAAAAGTACCGTCAGGGTTAAAAATTGGAGCTGATGGGTGACCTTCATCCGCAATATTACGCCAAATATTTCCACCTTCACCCGCTGTTGAAGGATCGTGATATTTCATGAAAGAATAATCAATATTGTTTTCGATCTTCAACCATTCAGTTACCTGTAGCCCTGCTTTTGCACGAGTATTATAACTTTTATACTCGTCGGTATTATATCGGTAAAGCCCTTGATTATCAAATAGTCGCCCGGACAAATAATAATCCATTTTGCCAGATGTACCACTCGCAGAAAGGTTATGATCCTGAACGAATGTGTTTTCCTTAAGTAAAGCACCGTAATAATCTTCGTTCGCATAATACACATATTCCCCTTTATCATTAACAGTAACAACCTCTTTGTTGCCAGACTCTTTTCTCTTCTTAAACTCCTCCAGCCAGTCAAGGGTAAACATCTGCGTTTTATTCAATCGGCTCGGAACTGAGGAATAGTTGTTCCATGCACTATATGCCTCAAAGAATCGCTCTGCATAGGTATATCCATCTGTAATAAAATTTGGAAGAGTGGTGAGGCTTTGTGAGGTAATTCCCCCTGAATAATTGATTGTATTCCGTCCTTCCTTAGCGCGTTTAGTTGTGATCAATACGACCCCAAAGGTACCGCGCGATCCATAGATCGCAGCAGATGATGCATCCTTCAAAACAGAAACGGATTCAATGTCATTAGGATTCAGGATAGATGGGTCTCCCTCTACTCCATCGATAAGTACCAATGCTCTCCCCCCTTGACCAATAGAAGTAAGACCCCGAATATTGAATCCTGGAGCACGGGTTGGCTTTCCATCAGCAGGAGTAATATTGAGATTGGGAACCGCACCTTGCAACATTTGGCTAACGTTCGCCAAAGGTCTGCCTTCAAATACTTCTGGGCCAATTTGGTCAACAGCACCCGTTAAATTGACCTTTTTCTGAGTTCCATAACCAACTACGACCACCTCGTCAAGCTGTGTGTTATCAACTTCTAGCCTTACCGTAATTTCTCCTTGATTTTGAATGGTTATTTCTTGTGAAATAAAACCTAAGAATGAAAACTTAAGCTTTTGACCTCTTAGTGCATAAATACGAAATGATCCACTTTCATCGGACAGCGTAGTTTCTTTACTTTGCTGATTGATGATGCTTACGCTGGATAATGGGACTCCAGAAGAATCATAAACCTTTCCTTGAATTACTTGCTATTGATCAATTACTTTTTCTACAACTATTTCAGGCAATTCTGCTGAAAATGCAGGATCGCTCGAAAAAATAGAAAGCGTTGAGACCAACATCAAGATTTGATTGTTTTGTAATTTCATAATCCTGAGATATTTTTTGATTATGCAAAACTAGACCTAAAAGATTAAAGGAAAATAGATTAACTATTACTATAATATTATTAATAAAGGTAAATATTAAAGTCATTGGCTTCATTCAAAACAATATCTTAATACAGAAATAAAAATTAAATTAAATTGTCAATAAGATTAGAAATAAAAAAACACCTATATGAAAACATATAGGTGTTTGAGTTTTATTGAAAATAATGGGTTACCAACCAGGGTTCTGCCCTAAATCAGGATTGAGTACCAATGAGTTGGCAGGTATTGGATATAAATATTGTCTACCATCAGAATACCAAGTCCTAGGTTGGGCCTTAAACCACTCTAAGTGATTTGTAGAAGTCAATGTTTGGAAATTATTTGCTTTTCCACCAATAGCTACTTTGGCAACACCAGCAGGAACAGTAATACTAGGTCCTGTTTTGCTTCCATCATAGAAAACAACATCAGGTTTGCCATCATGATCTAAGTCCATTAGTTTATCCAAAGATGGAACATAGATTCCAGTCCATGGTAATTGAGCCATTAGTTCGCCTCGTTTCCATCTTTTAAGGTCATTAAAACGAAAGCCTTCTAAAGCTAATTCCACTTGTCTTTCTCTTCTAACTTCTAATAAAATTGGATTTGTTATACTTGGAAAGAATGTTTTTTGAAGGTATGTGTCCACCTTGGTAGGAAGGACTTTTGTTCCTCCGGTAATTCCACTTCTTTCACGAAGCGCACCTATTGACCTTGTCCAATCTGCAACCGATAGTGTTCCCAATTCTGCTTTTGCTTCAGCAAAATTTAAAAGAATCTCTGCAAACCTCATTAATGGAACTGAATTGGTATTTGTTCCACCATTGTCATAAGAAGGATCATCCATAGTATATTTTATGGCCTGGTATCCTGTATAGGTGTGACTTGCGAAATTTGGAGGCGTTGCCACCCCTGCCCTAGTGTAACCTGGTGTACGGATCAACTGTGCTAGTCTTGTATCGCGATTTTGTGTTTCCTCGAAAAACTCTTCGGTCATAAATCCGGGTCGGTCTGTATAAGGAGTTCCATCCTCATTAAGAATAGTATTGATAAATGGTCGAACCAAACTATAACGAGGACCATAAGTTGCTGATGTCCACCACCAGTTCGCGTCATTCAAAATCGCCAATTCACTGCTAAATGCTACAGCCAACATAACTTCGTTCGTAACAGGTTTCTCACTGATGAACAATTGACGTTGCGAAAGTTCTACACCTTGAGCTGTGTTTAGAGAATGTGGTCCTTTAGACATCACTTCTTCTGCGGCTGCGGCAGCCAATTGCAGATATTGATTTGCAGTTGAGCCAAGATTTAATTCATTATGATATTTCCTATAGGTTCCTTCAAAAAGGGCAATTCTTGATTTTAATCCCATCGCAGTCCATTTTGTAATGAGGGTTCCATCAGATGAACTTGAAGCTATATTTGCATATGCAAAATCAAGATCTGCCATGATCTTCTCCATGACTAACACTCGTGAATCACGCTTACCATATAACACCTCTTTATCATCCACACTCAATGGTGTTTCTACCCAAGGCACATCCCCAAAGCGAACAACTTTATCATAATAGAACCATGCACGGAAAAATCGGGCTATCCCCAAATAATTATTCTTCACATCCTGACCCAAGTCAGAACCCTCTAATTTCGTGATAAAATGGTTGATATTCCTCAATGCGGACCATGACCAACCTGAACTTGTTTCTGCTGAATAGGAACCATCCATCAAGAAATTATTCAAACTGTTTACAGCGCCATAGTCGGCCATTGCATCACCTTTAAATGCATCTGAACCAGATGTTATGTTATTATAGAATGAATAGCTATATGTTTTCAAACCACTTTCTGTTCCGAAGATATCATCTTCGGTAGCAGTTGCTTGCGGGGTCTCACTCAATTCACAAGAAGTAAATAATAGTGCGGAAAGACCCAGTGCTAAAAATACTTTTTTCATGTTTTCCTTCTTAAAAATTGATCGATAGGTTAAAACTCACACTTCTCATGGTCGGATAGTTAAATCCATCTCCACTACCTGTACCAATATCTGGATCTGAATTACCAATGTTTGCCACATCGATATCTTTGGTGTTTTTATATAAAGGCGACCATGTCCACAAGTTCTCAGCAGAAAGTCCTGCTCTCAATCCTTGTAACTTTAACTTGGAAACAAAACTGTGTGGAAAACTGTAACCTAACTGAATGTTTTTCAAACGAACATAGGCAGCATTTTGAAGGTAGCGAGTTTGCGTTGTCTGCTTTAAAGAAGTATTATATCCTGCATATCTTGGGAAATAAGCCCCTTTATTATCCTCTGTCCAATAATTATCTAAATGCCATGTTGGTAAATTATTATATGGCCTGTTATATTGACCCCAGAAAATAGATTCATTACTTGGATACCAGTCTTGCTTTCCAACACCTTGAATAAATGCAGAGAAATACACATTTGAATAATCCAAGTTTAAGTTAAACCCATAAATATATCTTGGCTCTTCGTTACCGATAATAGATAAATCCCCATGATCATTAAGTGTATTACTTCCATAATCAATCACCCCATTTCCATCAATATCGGCAAATCTAATATCCCCTGGGTATATTTTCCCTGAGTTTGAAGATTTGATTAGGGTCTGTTTAGGAGCGCCATCAATTTCCTCTTGTGAACTAAACAATCCTTGTGTTGTATAACCCCAAATCTCACCATATCTTTTGCCTGCATAATAGTCACCAAGATTTCCTGTTTCATTATTATATCTATCAATGGTTGACCTGTAGTCCGCAAGAGTTGCTTTTAAACCAAACCCTAACTCTTTGGCCCCTACTTGAAAGCGGTCGTTATAAGCTAGTGTTAGTTCAAAACCTGAGGTTGTCATATCAGCATAGTTTCCTTTTGGAGAGGTTGCTCCAAATATTTCAGGAAGCTGTTGCCCTACAGTATACATATTCAACGTCTCTCTACGATACATATCCCCAGTAAAGGTTAGTTTATTGTTCAAGAATGTTAAATCCACACCAATGTTTGCCGTTCTTGCCGTTTCCCAGGTTAAGTTATCTGGAATGACGCCAGGAACACTTGTGTACATGTTTTTCATGCCATTTAACACTCTACCCGAAGTAGAAATATTATATATATCCAAGAATGAATAAGGTGAAATATTTCCATTACCCAATGATCCATAGGAACCACGAATCTTGAATTCTGAAATTGCATTCGGACTCACAGTCCAGAATGGTTCTTGAGAAACTCTCCATCCAGCGGATACCGAAGGGAAGAATGCCCACTGTTCGTTGGTCGGGAATTTAGAAGATCCATCATAACGACCATTTGCTTCGAAAAGATAACGATCCTTAAAGATGTAATTTACACGGAAGAATAAACCCGCTAATCTATATCTGTTATAACCAGCTGTTGCTTGAACTGCATCGCCCAAAGCTAGATTTATGTTTTCCGTATTCTCTGTTAAAAGACCGTTTTTAGTGATATAAGTTGCATTATAACGTTGTTGTTCATAGTTATAACCAATCAATCCTTTAAAGTAATGGTTTTCAGCAAAGGTATTTTCATATTCACCATATAAGTTGGTGAACAAATAATTGTTCTCTTGAGCAACCTGATAGATATTATCGTTCATCCCAGTTTTTAAAGGTATTATAACTCCTTCTTTTACACTGTAAGGAACTGGTACTCGTACCCGAGTCGAACCATAATCTCTATTACGGAAGGTTAAATCTCCTTTTATGCGGAATGTATTGTTAAAGAATTTTGTGGAAAAGGAGGTCGTATTTCTTAAATCTTTCTTTTCGAAATCAGTACCATTCTTTCCATATATAAAATCTCCTAATGTGTAGGCTGCAGAAAATGAGAAACTTCCGTCAGGATTGTAAATTGGAGATGAAGGGTGCCCTTCATCGGCGATGTTACGCCAAATATTTCCTCCTTCTCCAGCTGTTGAAGGATCATGATATTTCATGAAGGCATAATCAATATTATTCTCTACCCTCAACCAATCTGTTACCTGAAGGCCAGCTTTCGCTCTTGTATTATAGCTTTTATAGGTATCGGTATTATATCTATATAGACCTTTATTGTCAAATAAACGGCCTGACAGAAAATAATCTATCTTACCTGAAGTTCCACTTGCCGAAAGGTTGTGATCTTGAACGAATGTATTGTCTTTAATTAAAGCTCCGTAGTAATCTTCGTTTCCATAATAAACATATTCACCATTACTATTTACCGTAACTTCTTCCGTATTCCCTGCTTCTTTTCTCTTTTTAAACTCTTCAAGCCAATCAAGCGTGAAAATTTGAGTTTTATTTAATTTACTAGGTATTGAAGAATAATTATTCCATGCATTATATGCTTCGAAAAACCGTTCGGCATAGGTATAACCATCGGTTACAAAATCCGGAAGTGTAGTTGGCTTTTGTGAAGTCAAGCCCCCTGAATAGTTAATCGTACTACGTCCTTCTTTTGCACGTTTGGTAGTAATCAGCACGACCCCAAAAGTACCGCGAGATCCATAAATTGCGGCAGATGAAGCATCCTTGAGTACAGATACCGATTCGATATCATTTGGATTTAAAATAGAAGGATCACCTTCCACACCGTCAATTAGGATTAGCGCTCCACCTCCCTGTCCGATTGAAGTTGTACCTCGAATGTTGAATCCTGGCGCACGTGTTGGTTTACCGTCTGCAGGCGTAATGTTCAAGTTAGGAACTGCACCTTGCAACATTTGACTAACATTGGCTAGTGGCCTTCCTTCGAATACTTCAGAACCGACCTGATCTACCGCTCCAGTTAAATTTGCCTTCTTTTGAGTTCCGTACCCTACCACAACCACTTCATCAAGAGCGGTATTGTCAGGCTCTAACCTGATGGTTACATCGGTCTGGTCTTGATACGTTAATTCTTGGGAGATAAAGCCTAAAAATGAGAAACGAATTCGTTGACCGCGTTCCGCAGTAATGCTGAAGGATCCGTCTTCACTTGATTGAGTAGAGGCTTGGCTCTGTAGGTTAATGATGGTAACACCAGAAAGGGGAACTCCGGCAGCATCATAAACCTTTCCATTGATTTCTTTTTGTTGGCCCTTCGCAAATTCAAAGTTCACTGAAAGTCCTGATGCCATCACAGGACTAAAAGAAACTAGTGACATGCAAGAGACAAACAATAAGAGCTGTTTGTTTTTCAATTTCATAGTTTTAGATGATTTAGATCAAGCCCAAACCTACAAGTATTAAATTAAGATTAAGTGACGGAAATATTAACAATGTGTTACTTCATCAGCCGGGTTGGCACTCCATTAAGTCTAATTAACAGAACTTAAAATTAACCTTAGAGAGAATTTAAAAGAAAATTAAAGTAAAAAAACATTAATAAAAACACTGTAAAACAAGAATTTACTGAAAAACCTTATAGTTGATAATTATAAATTCAAAAAAATTTTAACTAAATAATTGACTGTATGTTAATTGTTTCAATGTTAAATAATTGTTAATAAACAAAATAATTGGCCGATATGAATATCTACCTCTTTTCCTTGGATAGATCTTTAATATAAATATTTCTAAAGTCCACAGGTTGCCCCTCGCTCTGCAAAGCAATAAATCCCTCGCTTAATAATTTACCGTCAACTTTCATTTTCGGATCATATCCATTTGCTGTTCCACCTCCGATCTGAGGTTTAGAATACTCAAGGACAACTTCTCCTTCTATAACATGTTGAATTAAGGAATCTCCATATACAATTAACTCACCTTGCACCCATTGATCTGCAGGATAAGTCTTGGAGGTAGAATTTAGACAATGGGAAGCTGCAATCTTTCCTTGATAAACCACATTGGTTCCAGGTGAGCACATATTACCGGTTGGCCTCGGCTTTCCGTCTCCTAATCCTGCAAGCAGCTGCATTTCAACTGAAATTGGCCAATCCTGTTCCTTAAGCATAGTTCTGGGATCCTGAGAATGAAACATAACTCCACTGTTCAATAAGGTATATTCTGGAGCACCCTGTTGTAATTCTCCAGCAAAACGGTATTCAAATTTTAAATGATAATAGGAGAATGGGGTTTTATAATAGAGATGGCCGAATTGATCGTTAAAATCCCCGTATTGATCATATCTAATTTTAATGGTTCCATCCTCCACGCGAAAGGTATTGCCATAATTTTCTCCAACTTCATGATGATGGATTTTTACAAACCAGTCCTTAATGTCTTTGCCATTAAACAATGGCCTCCATTCTTTGTCATCCTTATTGGCTTTATTACTTGCACATCCAGATAATAAAATACCTGCAAATAGTCCTGCAAAAATGATATGTTTCATGTCTTTGGTTAAGTGTTGATATGAACTGCAATATACAGCATATAACTTATCCTGCCTAATCTCATGGACGTTCCATGTGAAATAAAATACCTAAAAGCAAAAATCCCAACGCATCAGATTTTTACACCTTTCTTTTGATGGGAAATTAATATCCGATCATTACTATAATCCTTTGTTTATTGTTTTACACCTTCAAAATGGTACACAATATCATTTGCACTCTGTTGTTTGGTAAGTACGGTTAACGTCTTATTTTTGAACGTATATATGAATTGCCCTTCAACACTACCCGTAGGAGAAGCAATTGCTTCGCCGCCAAATAAAATCAACTACTAAAGTTTTAGGAGTAACATTGGAATATTCTTTCCCAGCTTAAGTCGCTACTTATACCTTATCTTTTCCTGCTAAAGTCACCTCGATCCCAGCTTCAAAATAGTCATTGTTAGGACTAAAATATACCTCTATTTGTCGCAATGACTTCATCTAAGTTTCCTGCGCCAGCCACATTTGGACCATCCTCCTTACTTCAGGCGGCTTAAAAAAAATCCAGAAAATAAAACAGAACTTGATAAAGGGTTTTTTCCTAGGTTAATTTTTACCGTTTCCATGATGCCATCTTGAATTGACGCTTGTATAACGAAAAATGTTATGGATGAAAAAGGATCACCATACCTACAAATGGGAACAAATCAACTGATATTAGGCTCTTTACGCCCAGTTTATAGGAATGATGAGCAACTCCCTAAAAGGGGTTATTTCACGACCGGAACTTGGAAACCGATCAATTTTTGAATTTTGTTAAGTAAAGGCTTCTCTTCCTCACTGCAGAAGGATAGAGCCTTTCCTGCATTTCCAGCTCGTCCTGTCCGACCAATACGGTGAACATAGGTTTCCGAATCTTCGGGAAGGTCAAAGTTGATCACTCGAGGAAGTTCTTTGATGTCAATTCCTCTTGCTGCAATATCCGTTGCAATCAAAACATTGATCTTACCATCCTTAAAGGAATTGAGTGCATTCTGTCTTGCATTTTGAGATTTATTCCCGTGAATACAGACCGATTGAACGCCTTGTTTCCCTAAGGTCTTTGACAGACGGTCAGCACCATGTTTCGTACGCATAAAAACCAAGGTCTGAACATTGGAGTCCTCATTTAGAACTTTCGCAAGTAAGGCCGTTTTTTGCTTCTTCTCGATAAAATAAACAGACTGAGAAATGATTTCTGCCGTTGAGGAAACAGGTGAAACACTAATTTCAACAGGAGATTTCATGATTTCTCCAGCGAGCTTTCTGATTGCCGTGGGCATGGTTGCCGAGAAAAGTAAGGTTTGACGGTTTTTAGGAACAACTTTTAATATTCTTTTAATGTCATGGATAAAACCCATATCAAGCATATTATCGGCCTCGTCTAAAACAAGCGCTTCAATTGCACTTAGATTTACATGTCCCTGACCCAATAGGTCCATCAAACGACCCGGTGTAGCAACGATGGTATCAACTCCTCGTCTTAAGGCTTCTACTTGTTTATTCTGAGAAACACCCCCATAGATCACCAGCTGATTGAGCTTAAGATTTTTTCCCAATGCCGCCATATTTTGATCAATCTGAATAGCAAGCTCACGTGTCGGTACCAAAATCAAAGTACGAGGAACTCTTTTTGCGTTTGGTTTTGAGGCCATTCGCTGCAATAAAGGAATAGCAAAGGCACCAGTTTTACCGGTTCCTGTTTGCGCGCATCCTATAAGATCTCTACCATTGAGAATAGCTGGGATAGTTTGTTTTTGAATTTCTGTAGGATTGGTATATTTTAAATCCTGAATAGCACTTAATAAGGGAGCTATAAGCCCGATTTCTTTAAATTCCATTTAATTTCATTTAATACCTCTCCCTACTTTTTCAGGAAAAGGGCAGCAAAAAGTGCCGCTGCGAGAACCCACATAGTTAGTGATGAAACGCTTGACTATTGGCAGAAGAGCAATTGAGGCCCCCACATATCCGCAAAGATACTGCAATTAATTGAAAATGAAATAGTTTTATATAGATGCTTTATTGCTTATTTACAGGAACTTCAAGACTTTGATTAAAATTTATAGGTAGCTGCATTAATATTCATGCCCGCTCCAACTGAGGCAAATAAGATTATATCGCCTTGCCCTAAGGAATAACCCGGCAATTCTCCTTCCAACACTTGATTCAATAAGGTCGGTATCGTCGCGACGGAACTATTCCCCATCGTTCCGATATTCATTGGCATGATATGATCTGGAAGTTCCGAAATTCCATATAACTCAAAGAATCGCTTGACAATAGCCTCGTCCATTTTCTCATTCGCTTGATGAATAAAGATCATCTTGAGATCCTTGATGTCTTGCCCGCTGCTATCAAAGCAGTCTTTCATAGCCTGAGGAACATGTTTAAGTGCATACTCATACACTTTTCTACCCTTCATTCTGATAAATTGAGGATCTGTCACCTCTCCAGCCACACCTTCTGCTGAAACAATGTAGTCGATTTCATCAAAGCTATGGGTAATAGTGGCCGAATTAAAAAGACCATTATCTCCTGCCGTTTTTTGAACAAGGGTAGCCCCTGCCCCATCCGAAAAGATTAAACTGTCCCGGTCATTGGGATCCAATACGCGTGATAGAGTTTCGGAGCCGATTACCAAGCAATTTACCGCACGGCCTGTCTGAATATATAGATCGGCTTGGATCAGTGCGTGCAACCATCCTGGACATCCAAAAATAACATCGTATGCAATGCAGTTGGGATTTTTGATGCCTAATTTATGTTTAACTCTTGAAGCAACGGACGGAACCATGTCCCGTGGAGCCCCATTATGGCTCATATCGCCATAATTATGCGCAACGACAATTAAATCAATGTCTTCACGGTCAATCTGAGCTTTTTCAATAGCTTCTTCCGCAGCCATAGCGCCCATATCAGATGAGGTTATTCCTGCTGCTGCATAACGCCTCTGTGAAATGCCAGTAATCTCCCTAAACTTTCGAATAATCGTCTCTTGCGGTTGAACGATCATCTTCTTATCCGGTCCATAAAAAGTATGTCCCAGAAAATAATCATTATCAATTATTAATTCGGGAATATATGCTCCAGTGCCTATAATCTTTGATCTCATCAGCTTAAAATCCAAAAATTAGGAAATATTAATTGAAATGGTATAGAAAAATCACATCACCAACATATGCAGGTTTTGGTTGATCTTTAATCTCTAAACGTGCCTGAATAGCAACTTTAATTGTTCCTCTTAAGTTCGTCACTGTTCTTACAGTTGCTTGTAATTGAACTTCACTGTCAACAGTAACCGCCTGCCCGAATTTAAAGTTTTCAATCCCATAATTGATTTCCATTTTCACATTTCTTACATCTGCAATCTGCTTCCATAGGTAAGGAATAAGAGATAACGTAAGGTAACCATGAGCAATCGTGGATTTAAAGGGACCTTCATTTTTTGCTCTTTCCTCATCGGTATGTATCCATTGGTGATCTAATGTCGCGTCTGCAAATTTGTTAATCTGCTCTTGATCGATCTTATGCCATTTTGAAACACCTAATACTTTACCTTCATGAGCTTTATACTCTTCATATCCGTTTATGATGATCATCTTTTGATTGATTTTGTTATAATCTGATGAAATTACAATAATTTGGACTAGGAAAAGAAATAAATTTAATGAAATACCTTTTTATCCATAAATATTTAAATATTCTTATCACTCTTTCTTCTTAGGAACCTTCGCTCCTGCTTCCCGAGCCTCCGATAATCCAATGGCAACTGCCTGTTTTCTAGTGGTAACTTTTTTGCCGCTTCCAGATTTCAACTTTCCTTCTTTCATTTCGTGCATCGCTCTTTCTACCTTCTCAGATGCCTTTTTTGAATACTTTGCCATAACTTTTCAAATTAGTAAGCATTTCAGGCAATCAATCCAAATGACTGATCAAGCCTTTTGAAAGAAGAACAATACAGCATATTGAATAGTTTAAAATTTCTGTTAACTAAAACCCTTTACTTCCCAACCTTTTCTGTAAGTCCTTTTTATATATTTATCAGCTTCTGGATTATTGGGAAACTTCATATTGGCAGCATCCCATTGTAATAATGTTTCCGGAACCCTTATCGCAACTGTTCCTAAAAGAATCGCTTCTGTCATTGGACCAGATTGTGCGAAGTGAGATTCAGGCTCAGCCATTCCCAAACAACCTTCAACAAAATGGTGATAGTGATTTCTTTCTTCAAGATCTGGGTACTTATCTTTTCCAAATTTACTTTCCGGTAATAGTACAGGGGTTCCACCATGCGGAATGAGCAATGCGCCCTCTGTACCAATTAGCATGGCGGCCTCCTCGGGATAGTTTTCCCCATTATTAAAAAGTGCTTGTATTTCATTGGGAGGGTAGAATTCCCCATCAAACCATTCCAATGGCAGTACTTCTCCAGCTATTTTTTCATTTCCCGGAAAGCTCCAGGTAATATGATTACCTTGTGCCCAAGTATCAGCGCGGCGGCTTTTATCATCTTTCCAGGACTTCTGCACTTCCGCTACAACCGTCAGTGGGGCCTTGAGACCCAATCCTTTCCAGACTGCATCGAAGATATGGCATCCGATATCGCCGGACCAGCCAGTTCCAAAATCCTGCCAGGTGCGCCAAATACCAGGATGATAAATATTGGAAGCATAAGCCCGTTCAGGGGCAGTTCCCAGCCATTTATCCCAATCTAATGTCGAGGGAACAGCTTCCGCAGCAGATGGCCGTGGACCTGCCAACCTGTATCCCGCAATACCTGAACGATTCGAACATAAATAGGCATGTTTTATTTTTCCGATATGGCCTTCCTTGATCCACTGAACAGCAGTACGATCTCCAATTGAAGAAGCTATTTGTGTTCCTAACTGAGTAACGACTCCCTTTTTTACCGCGGCTTGAGTAAGCACCCTGACTTCTGCAACATCATGGCACATCGGTTTTTGACAATACACATTCTTCCCGAGTTCAATGGCCTTCATTGCAACGATAAAATGGTTGTGATCTGGCACGGTTACATTGACTGAATCAATTTTATTCTTCTCCTGTTTTAGTAATTCCCGCCAATCTGTATATAACCTTGCTCCAGGAATTAATTCTGCAGCTTTCCTCAAATGATTCTCATCTACATCACAAAGGGCAACGATTTCTACATCAGGATGCGATTTAAAGTTCTGTAAGTCATAAGCGCCCATACCCCCAACTCCGATACAGGCATGTCTTAGTTTTTTTGCCGGAACTGAAGCAAATACGGAATCTAAAATTAGCGGCGCTCCAACTGCTGCTGCAGTAACGGTACGGATAAAGCTCCTTCTTGATGTAAGATCTTTTTCATTCATAGGTATAGGATTTTGGTTATCTAAATATACAAATTATTCAAGAGATTGTATATACAAGATATCTTTGTCCTAAAAGCTAAGAATCACCCTAATGGAAATTAAATATATTTGGCATACAGCCTTTTTTAAAATTTATACCCAATACTTAGTCCGTACCCTTTCGTTTTGATACTCGCATTACGTTTATCATCTCCCCACTGGGATATGATATTCTCCATCCCCCATTGATAGTTAAATTGCAGCAAATATTTACTGAGATATTCATAACCTAGAACGGCTTTACCCCCATAATCCCAGGGCCTCCCATAAACAAATGTTCCAAAATCCGCTTCACCGCCTTTTTTGTTAAATTCTATATCGCCCTCATTAGGAATCATAATATCTCCGATCAGTACATCCTCTGGTGATTTCCATTTTCCGCCAAGACCATAGGCAATATATGGACCGAAACCTATGACCATACTGCCAGAACTTACTTCAGGCTTAAAAAGGATCTGAACGGGCAATTCAAGATAGGTCACCCTGGCTTTAAAATCCTTTGTAAAGCCTATCTCTCCGGCATCTGACTTGTATCCCTTTCCGGAATACATTAACGTCGGCTGAACATATAAATCTCCATATATGGGAATATCGACACTTAATCCCACATTCATCCTAGGAATAGCATGACTTTCTATTTCATTCCGAAGTTCGCTGATTGCATTAATATTGTTGTAGTTGAGCCCTACATTTAACCCCCAATTTACCTGAGCATATAGATTCGAAATAATAAATTGTGCTGCGACAAAAAAAGTTGTTGATAGAATTCCTTTGAATTTCATAATTATTCTAATTGGTTGGTAAACAATTAAAATAAAAACGAAAGATCTGATCTAAAAGCTACAGATAAAATTGCTTTTAATTCCATTAAAATGAAATGAGAGGCAATCATACAGCCTCCCCATTTACCCCACTGCTAACCTCCGGTAAGGGAAAACCTCCTCGTAATCCCGAACCCCCATCTAAATTGTCCTTTTCCCCAAGAAGAGTAGGTTTCTGGGATAAGTTGTGCTTCCTGGATAGACTTAGAATTCGTAAAATTAAGACTGAATACGTGGCCTCCAGTTTCTATTTCCAGTCCTATTCCCAATGGGTTGTAATAAGTCTTCCCCCATGTTGATTCCATTAAGGTTTTTTTTAGCCCATTCCTAAAGGGTAGAAAATAATCAGCCAATAGCGAAATACGACGGGTAATTTTTATCCGACCAGCAAACCCGATGGCAAAAAATGCGTTCTGATCTCCATAGGCTGTATAATTGCGATGCAAATAGCTAGGGGAAACAAGAATGGACAATCGCGAACTAAACTTTCTAGCGATGATTAATTGTCCCACATACACGAATCTATCTTTAAACCGGCGGAAACTGACCGGTGAGTTCAGGTTCGGATCCGACTTGGCGGCAGATAGCGTTGCACTTGCGAAGAAAGCAAGACTAACCGGAATCCTGTCATCCTGAGTTTGATCGAGAAAACGATATTTCACGGCCCCCTCATAAAGCTGGGTAGCATCAGAGGCTCCCTTGGCCCTATAAATACCAAAATTAAGCTCATCGGTTAGTCCATAGTCAAACCCTATCTTGATATCTGTTGAATTGTCCAATCCAAAGAAGTTCTTCGCACCACCGGCCTTGCCGGCGATGTCACCGAATCGGTGGTCGACACGAAAGTCTAATTCCCCTTTTCCCAAAGTCTCAATCGTCTTCAAATTGATTATCGAACCGGATTTAAAGGTTGAAATTACCTTATCGCGTTGTACAGAGTCGAAACCTGCAAGCATCTCCAAATCATCCTGACCAAAGGAAATGATGGGCACAGATAGGACGATAGTTACAATGATCCTGAAAAATATATTTTTCATATTCTTTCCATTATTAGAGTTAGTCGGCATCATGAATGTTATTGGGCTTCCCCTGAAAAATCGGCAGAAAGATTGACCTTGACCGTCTCGGCAATTTTTTTCCAGGCGACCGAAGGGATTTTAATTTGATGGTCTGCTAATTTTATGGGGAAACTTGCCTTTGCCGTAATTTCTCCGCCTTTGACCAAAAACTCGACGGATGTCTCGTATCTTTTAGTCACTCCATGAATATTCAATGTTCCAGAGACAAGATTTACATATCTACCCTCCTTCCGCAATTTGGCAACATCCGATATCTTACCCTTGAATTCGGAGGTTGGGTACTTCTCGCTTTCCATATAATTTTCATTAAAATGTTCTTGCATTAATTTTTTTTCAAATTGAAAGGTATTGATCCTCACTTTAAAGATTATATCACCTGTGGAGATATTGATAGCAGATGCGCCCAGCGTACTAATGCCCTGAATATCCTCCAATGGAGCGCTACTGAAAAATGAAACCTGAGCTGTTCTACTGACCAAAATATTGGACTGTGACCTGGACCGTACCGGGATTATTATCAGGATCAACAGTATGCTATAATAAAGCTTTTTCATAATGTTTCACAAAAGGGTCAGGGCATATTCCTTTTAAACCAGGCATCCAACAACTCCTTTTCCTTTGCGGAAAGCGAAGAGCCCATCGGCATAGTCATCGTAACCAGAACGGCATTCTTAATCCTATCCGAATTGGATTTAACGGACTCTATTCCTGAGAATGTCCACTTTGAGCTGCCGCTCCCGCCTACATTATGGCACGAATTGCACCTACTCTCCAGCAGTTTTCCAACATAGTTCGAATAACTAACGTTACTCGCTGTAATGTCTCCTCCTTCCGGCTTAGGTTCAATATTTTCTGCTTGGTCCTTCCCACAGCCTGATAAACTGACTGCGAGCAACAACAAAGGGAGAATAAAAGTCAATCTATTTCTTTTCATAGCTATATGATATTTTATTTATAAATGTATTGCACTAGGGATATCGCACACCAATTTATTCTGTACTGGAGGCAACTTGGGTGTCAAGGTTAACGATAGGCCACACTCCCGGAGCAGGGAAACTGATCCCTTTATTATCTCCCCGGTTCAGGTCATTCCCAAAATAATATAGCGGCCAGCCCCTGTAGGTCAGCTGCTTCTTCCCAAAAACATCGATAGAGGCGATATCTGAAGCAGAAACTATTGAAGGAAGGGATCCCGAAACGGATTGATATATCGGCCAGATGCCATCGTTGCTGAAATCCGCCTTGGTAAATGTATTATCGTTGAACCTATCGGACCTAAAGGCGTATAAGGTCCTGCCATTCCCATCCGTAAAATATATTGTCTTCCCATCGCCTAAACCGAAATCGGATCTATAGTTTTCACCATCATGTCCAACTAATTGAGCATTGCAAACCATCAGCAGATAGTCCGGTTTGGCGACATACCAATTATCGTTTATCCCATCGCCACCAACCTTCCCAGAATCCCCGTCTCCGATAAAATAATACAGAGGCCAGCCCCTGTATGTGGTCTGCTTACTGCCGTCAGTCCGGGTAATCTCGCCAATCTCCTTTTGGTCTAGAAATTTTGAATCCTTGGCGCCGTGATCATAATAAGCAGGCCAATTATTCATGCAGCTACCCGAACAGCTCGATTGTCCTTTGCTATCATTTGAGAAAAAATAGAGCGTTCTACCCTTATCGTCAGTCAGAATTTTTCCGTGGGTTTGGCTCTCCTTTATGAGAATCCCAACCTCAAGATTATCGATGTCTGAGCCATTGTCTTTGGAACATGAAATGAAAGAAAGCAACAATGTCCCCATCAATAGGGCCTTCCTATAAAATTTAAACTTAGTATTCATACATTTGAAATTATTTCGTTGTGCTTCTCATTAACTACGTCCTCTGGAAAGGAATGGTTGCTTTCTAAAAAATAAATTCAAAATACTGGATGTCAATTGGTTAAATTACCACAAGCAGGCAACCAATTTGCTTTTGAGCTCGTATTCTATTAAAGATTCTAAGATGTGTACCTAATGAAAATTTACTGTTCAATAAAGAATGAATTCTGTGGTTGAGGATCCAAATGAAAAACTAATCAAACTTATTGAAGGATGCATCGTGAATGACAGAAGATCGCAGAAGGAACTATATCGTAGTTTCTACTCATTGTCCATGGGTATTTGTCTAAGATATTCAAAAAACAGGGAGGAGGCAGCAACCATAATAAATGAAGGTTTTTTTAAAGTTTTTGATCATATTAATTCATATGATTTTAACCGTCCCTTTGTGACCTGGTTAAGGAGAATTATGACCAATACCGCGATTGACTATTATAGATCGACATTGAGATTCGTAAACCAGACTGTTGAACTTGACATAGTGGAGGAATATGAAGTCTTAAATGAATCCACATTGCAGATGCTTCATTACCAGGACCTATTGAAGATGGTCCAATCATTGACACCAGGATTTAGGACAGTATTTAATCTGTATGCCATTGAAGGGTATTCCCATGAGGAGATTGCAGCTTTATTAGGAATATCCATTGGAACATCCAAATCAAACCTCTATAAGGCCAGGGCAAAATTGGCAGAATTAATCCGGCGGTCCGAGCGATCGAATGCCGGCATACATAACGATTGACACGGATGGATAAAAATAAAATAGACGGTCTTTTTAAGAGAGTATTGGACCAACAGGAGCATCCCTTTGAAGAGGATCATTGGAAGGACCTAGAGGAGAGGATCTCCAGGAAGTCCCGAAATACCCGACCGGTTACTTTTTGGAAGGCAGCTTCCGTTGCTGCATGCATCGCTTCACTTCTATTGATCGGACTTAACAGGTATTATTCAAATAAAGGGGAAATTGCCGCTAGGATGCAATCAAAAGGGACGTCATCCTTCCCCGGGGATCTTAAGAACGATGGATTTAGGAAGTCCGATCAAATAACAAGCGGAATACGTCCGTCCACGGATAGCCCGATTATGTCTTTAGGCGGGGACGAGCTCGATGCCAAAAAAATTGAAAGCAGAAACTCTAGGCTGATTCCCGGCTCGAATCCTGCCCATTCCGCAACTATAGACATAAAGCAGCCTCAGGGGCTTTCCTTAGCAGGTTTAAGCGCAAATCTGGAAACCAGACCCGTTTCCCTCCGCTATGATGTAGGAACACCGCCAGCTTCTATCTCACAAGAAGAGAGACCTTCGCATAAATCTCAGAAACAGCAGAATGCCAGGTCACCCCTTCAGCCTGCAACCCTAAGCATAATGGCGGGACCTGACCTGACAAGGGTATCAGGATCTAAAACAAATTCCGTAAGCACCAATTTTGCTTTAGTATTTTCTCAACCCATTGGAAAACGTTTCAGCCTCACAACGGGTATTGGCTACGCCAAGAAGAACTATTCATCCAACTACAGCCTGTACAGACCACTCAATCCAATTCCGGCCCAATACAAACCAACGAATGTAGACGCAGCCTGCGATATACTCAGCATTCCGATATCTGTCAATATGAAGGTGGCCAAGTTAAAGGATACCGAATTAAGTGTCGGTCTGGGTACATCGAGTCTATTTATGCTCAAGGAAGAGTACATCATTTCCTATTCGGAAATGGAAGATAGGACTTATACGGTTAGCAACGAAAACAAACATTTATTTAGCACCATAGATTTAACGGTTTCAATCCAGCACAAAGT
>JBEBTR010000013.1:0-41351 GCA_040393725.1 Sphingobacterium endophyticum
GTTTCTGACAAATTTATTCGCTATAATATAAACCGAATATTAATTTTGTATTTCATTTAAAAACCATGGGTAAGAAAACAAAGAAAACGGAAGTAGATGTCGTATTAATTGGTGGAGGGATCATGAGTGCGACGCTAGGTACGTTAATTAATGAGCTAAGTCCAGATATTAATATTGAGATTATTGAACGTTTAGATGTTGTTGCTGCTGAAAGTTCAGATGCATGGAACAATGCCGGAACTGGCCACTCGGCCCTTTGTGAATTAAACTATACACCAGAACAACCTGATGGAAGTGTTAAGATTGACAAAGCAATTAATATTGCTGAACAATACGAAATTTCTAAACAGTTCTGGTCTTACCTGGTCGAAAAAAATATCATTAAAAATCCAAGCCATTTTATTCGTAAAGTTCCTCATATGTCTGCCGTTTTTGGTGAAAAGGATGTAAAGTTCTTGAAGACCAGATTTGAAACCATGACTAAGCAGAATTTGTTCAAAGGTATGGAGTACACCGAGGATAAATCATTGTTGAATGAATGGGTTCCTTTGATGATGGAGGGAAGGGATAAAAATGAAGCGGTTGCTGCAACAAAAATGGATATCGGAACAGATGTTAATTTCGGAGCATTGACTAAAGATTTGATTACTTATCTTGATGGAAAAGATAATATTAAATTATCTTTGAATCAGGAGGTTAAGGATATTGACCGTGAAGATGATGGTCGTTGGGAAGTTGAAGTTAAAGACTTGAAAACTGGTCAAAAACGTGAAATTCTTGCCAAATTCGTCTTTATCGGTGCTGGTGGCCACTCCCTTTTATTATTAGAGAAATCTGGTATTCCTGAAGCAAAAGGTTATGGAGGATTCCCTGTTGGGGGTCAGTGGTTAAGATGCAATAATCCTGAAATTATTAAAGCTCATCATGCTAAAGTATATGGTAAAGCATCTGTAGGTGCTCCTCCAATGTCGGTGCCTCACCTAGATACTAGATATATCGATGGTAAACAAGCTTTGTTATTTGGACCTTATGCTGGATTCTCAACTAAGTTCCTGAAAAAAGGTTCTTATTTTGACCTTCCTGCTTCCATTAAATTATCGAACATTCGACCTATGCTGTCTGCAGGTTTAGACAATCTTCCCTTGACAAAATATTTGATTACCGAGGTTATGAAAAAACCTCAAGATAAACTGGATTCATTAAAACAATTTATGCCTACTGCGAAGATGGAAGACTGGGAAATTGAGAAGGCTGGACAACGTGTGCAAGTAATTAAAAAAGACCCTAAACATGGTGGTATTTTAGAATTTGGTACAGAGGTAGTTTCTAGTGCCGATGGCTCAATTGCTGCTTTATTAGGCGCTTCCCCAGGAGCTTCAACTTCAGTGGCCATTATGATTAGTTTATTGAAAAGATGTTTCCCTGAACGTGCAAAATCAGACTCATATCGTAAGAAATTACGCGAGATGATTCCATCATGGGGTAAGAAACTAAATGATGATGCAGAGTTATGTGCATCAACCCGAGAACGTACTTCTGCAATCTTACAATTAGACAAATAATATTTAAACTCTTATGGGGTGCTATTATGTCCTGCCTTCAGGCAGGACATATTTTAGGCTGAGATTATACCCAATTCCATCTTTTATGGAATGAACCTGATCCAGGTAATGCTGGCGTAGGTATTTAATTAAACCTTAAGCTCCCGATATGGATTTCCTTAATAGAATTATATCGTGGAAGAAATATTCAACAAGATCACTCAAGCTTTTTTACTAACCTCTTGGTTGGAACGTTTCTCCGTCCTTTGCGGAATAATCCAAGTCTTACTGTCAAAAAATAATAAAGTATCCAATTATTTGTTTGGAATTTTGGGGATAGTTTCTGGAATGTATGTTCTTTTTACCGCAGGTTTATATGCCGAGATTGCCTTACAAATTTATTATTTAGTAATGAGTTTGTATGGTTGGTGGTATTGGATACGTAATAAAACAGAAACTGAACAGCCGATAACAAAAACTAGCAATAAAGAATGGTTAATTGTAGGATCGATCGTATTTGGAGGATTTTTTATCTTTTACTTCTTGCTAAGATTAATTACTGATTCTGATGTCCCGGTTTGGGATGCCTGGGTAACTTCGACGGCATGGGCAGGTATGTGGCTTTTGGCAAGAAGAAAAATTGAAAATTGGATTTTATTAAACATCAGTAATCTGTTTGCTATTCCCTTATTAATTCATAAAGACCTGTATTTATTTGCTGCTTTAACAGCTTTTTTGTTCATTGTAGCAATTTTCGGATATCTTAAATGGAAAAAAATCATGTTTTATCAATCGCTTACCTCAATTAATTAAATGCTGACAGACCAACAAATAACTATAATTCAGGAGAATCAATTGGTAGGAATTAAGCAAAAAAGCTTGTCCGAAAATCAGTTAAAATTAATCTATCAAAACAATTGGTTTAACATTTGGGTTCCTAAACAATTAAATGGTTTGGAATTGACTTTTCCATCCGGATTAAAATTGATTGAAGAATTGGCCTATTGGGATGCCGGTCTTGCTTGGACTATTACCCTTTGTTCTGGGGCAAATATGTTTGCAGGATTTATTGACCCATCTCTAGCAACTCAGATATGGAAAGATCCTAAGGTATGCTTTGGTGGTAGCGGTAGAGTGGGAGGTATAGCTGTCAAAGATGATGATGACTATATCATTTCCGGCTCTTGGAGCTATGCCACAGGGGCACCGCATTTATCGCATTTTACGCTGAATGCTAAAATTGTAGAGAATGGGCAAGAATTAATTGATGAAAATGGAGAACCTATTATTTATTCATTCTTTGTTCCGAGGGAACATGTTTTAATTCATTATGATTGGGATACATTTGGCCTTGAATGTACTGCCAGCCACTCTTTCTCATTAGAAAATGTGAGGGTTCCTCATGAAAATGCATTTCTTCTTGCTCCTCATGCAAAAAAAAATGAATCCCCGCTCTTTAATATTCCTTTTATGCCATTTGCGGAATTGACGCTTCTCAAGAATTATATTGGCATGTTTAAACGCTTTATGGATTTAACGGAGAAATACTACTTTGAAAAGTCCAAAGATCCAAATTGGGTAAATACGTACAGTAAACTTAGATTTAGAACATTGGATCAAATGAGGACAGCCTTTGAAATCGAGGTTGAGCATATAGAAAAATTAGCTAATCTGGTCTGGGAAAATGCTGAAAAGAACAAAATAACTGAACCTGAAATATTAGATTCAATTTCAAGGTTGTCTAAGGATTTGGTGAAAAATATTAAATTAAAGGCTATTGATTTAATGCCAAACTTAGGGATTCGAGCAGCACAAAGAGAAAATGAATTAAATATTGTTTTTAGAAATCTTTTTACAGCAAGTCAACATAGCTTATTAAATATTTAAATTATAGAGCACCTGCAAAAGATATGAAGATGCTCTATAATTTATTATAATGACAAATCTGGTGGAGCTTGAAAATAGGCCCACGTTTGTCCATCTCTGGCATCTACCAAGGTGTAACCAACTCCTGTTCGAATAACATAAAAGCCTTTAGGATTATAAATATATGAATTTGTAATCTTCATACTTTTTAATACTGCTGGATCTTCAGCTGGCTCTGATTCTAAAAGTTTTACAAAACTTAAAATTCCATTTTTATCAATTTTTGATAACGGACCCGCATAACTACCAGGATTGCTGCCATTTACAGAAATACCAAAGAACCAATGATAAATTTTCCCCTCTTCAAAATAGTCATAATAGGGCGCAAGACTGAAAATAGAATAACCCGGGATTTTTGTAAAGCCTGCAATATCTGGTTGTTGCCTTGTTCCAAAAACATTGCTGGATTCCCACCATAAACGAGTGTTGAAATCTCCTTCAAATTCTCTTACAGGTTTTTGATCATAGACTTTCGGTACACTTTCATTCAATATTTTCATCCCCCCACGTATCTTTAAATCTTTCTCACTAATTTCAAACCCTTCCAAAACATTTAATGTTTTGTCTTCCAATATTATTGGTTTCTCAAGTGTGATGCCATCGCCATGAAAATAATATTTTGATTCCCTTAAAACCGGTTTTTGATCTGTCCCTGAAATAAATCTTAACATCCTAATAGCCGTGTCTATCTCCAAACCAATTGTTTTAGTACCATATTGAAAATGATAAAAATAACGAGGCATTAATGCTAACTTTTTGATTTTCTCAACATCTGAATTAATTGAATTACTTTTCAATTTTTTGAGTTTTTCTGATGAGCATTTAAATAATTTCATTTTGGCCCCAAATAACTCACCTTCCAAATGGACAGTATCCTTAACATGACTTTTGTATGTCCATAATGTATCTATATACTTTGCATCTGCTGCAAAATTTGAAAACCTTGAATTTGGTTTAAAACTTATTGATGGATTTGCTTGTATGACCGCTAATTTATAATCTGTGGATCCAAAGGATGAAAAATTTTTGGAAAAATCGCTTACAAACTCAGATTTACTCGCTGTGTTAAAGCCAAGATATCCATAACTGACGTTTTTATGGTCTCCGTATGTTATAGTATATTCCCAACCATCTTTACTTGAGGCTAGGATTTCCTTTAATTTTTCTAATTTTTCATGGGGATCTTCCCAAACTTTTTCTAAAGGTATATCCTCTAAATCTCCTTTTTTACAACCAGAAAATATAGATACAAACACTATGATTGCGAATATTTTTTTCATAATTTCTTCTTACTTAAATCTTATCCAAATTTTACTATCCTTCCTGCTTACAAAATCATAGCAATCCTTACCAGTTTGAAATACATAAAATCCTGTGGGATCAAACCATAACTTATTCTGATCTACAAATAATTGTTCATTCTCTGAACCTGGAGGAATTCCTGACAATAATTGAAAGGGTTTAAAAAACATTACTCCTTCTTCATTATAAACTGTATTGAATATTGGACCATAATGGAAATCTTCAGAATGAATGACATAAAACGCATCTAGTGGATCTATAAATCTTCTGGGAATAAAGAGAAATGTATTGAAACCTTGAAGCTTTGTAATACCGATAGCATCTCTGACCCCTGAAATGGTAAATCCAGATTTTGAAGTATACATTTTGTCGACCATATACATTCTTCTTGGGGATTCTCTATCAATGCTTATTGGTTTACTTAAATTTTTAATAATTGCTTTATTGTTACCATTATACTGTACAGAAAATTGATTTGATATTTTGTTGATTTGAAAATCGCTAAATGTTGAAATTCTAATTCCATTAGCTACAAATGGTTTCCTTAAAAGAATTCCATCTGCAATGACAGCATATTCTGTAGTGAATGATTTGTAATTTCCATTCTCATCATAATAGAAAGTAATGGAATTTATATCCGTGTTTAAAATAAAGCCGTAATCTTTTTTATTTAGGTGAATGCTGTTATAATAATAAGAAAGCTGATTTAATTGATCTATTTTTATTCCCAGAGCAAAAGTTTTGCTTATATAATCGTCACCTTCACCGTCTTTTGCACGGATTAAAACTAATTCACTTTCATTATGGTTACCACGCAGCTTAATTGTGTCTTTAGAATTCTGAATAAAAGAGAATTCAAAATCAGAAATCAATCCTCCACCTCTTAATCCACCATTTTTTCGTTCATCAGGATCCGCCAATTGATGTAAATAAGAATAAGTGTCAAAATATAAACTTACTAATTGATCAGAGACCAATCGGTAGGAACTTTCATCTGATTTAATTGTTTTTTCATTATCAATGTTTGCATAAGTTTTAACCCGGTTTTTGTTGTCAAAACTAAATTTGAACGTATAGCTTCCGCCACCTTTTGGATAAAGTATTCCAATCCAGCCATCTTTCGATTTAATTAATTGGTCTGAATATTCCTCTTTTAATTGATTAATCTTACTATCAGGTCTTGTGCCTTCAAATTCCTTTTTACAGGATAGCAGAAGGGAACAAAGACATATCATCGTTAATAGTTGCTTCATTTTGTTTCGGTTTTGGTAAGTGCTAATAAAGCTGTTTGTACTTCCTTTTGTAATGATTTAAAATCAATGTTAAATGCGTCTTTATAATATTGATGTACAATCCTTTCTTTGAGCCTAAAGGTTTTTTCCATTTCCTTATTTTCTTGGATCAGATCATCATATGCACTTTGTCCTTCTACAAGAAGAAATGAAATGGTCTCTACAAAATCTTCTGATTCCGCAGACTTTGCATAGCTCGAAACAAATCCCTGAGAATTTGCCGTCTTTTTATCTGTATTAATCCATGTTTGCGTGTACCATTGTGTACTTATTCCTCTCCAGGCTTGAGGATAATGAATGTTCTGGTGTAATATATGGGCGAATTCATGATGTATGGTATGCAACATTTGGACAACCGTCGGTTTCTCTTTAAGTTCAAAATCATTGACTAAATATAAAGCGACCTTTGTACCGCCTTCAGCCGTCCCTAAAACAATAGTCCCATTATTATTATATTCGGCACTTCCAACCAATACAAATTTTGTTATTGAAAATAGTTTCAGAAAATTTGTCCCCCCGACTTTTTCATATGGTTTCATCCAAATATCACGGATTGCTCTTAGGACAGGAATGACTTTGTTTTCTTGCGGAGGAACTAATGTTCTGTTATAATTGACTTCAAAAGGCGACCATTTATATTTGATTTCAATATTGTACGTTTTAATAAATTGCTCTTTTATAAAATTATCTAGTGGACCGGGAGCCCAGCGGTCACCTCCTAAATCAACAATGGGATCAGTAGGCAATTTCTCTTTTGAACATCCATTTATGATAATAAAACAGATTGCTATATAGTTTAAAATATAAAATTTCATAATGAATTATCTTGGGTTTTGTTCAATACCTGAAAGGATCACTTCTGCTGGAAGTTGGAAAATGCGCATCGGACTATTGATTCCTAGAACATAAGTCTCTTTTTCATCATGGGATTTGTGAATGACAACAATTTTATGCCTGATAATATCAAACCACCTTAGTCCCTCAAACAAAAATTCCCTTCGCTTAAAATCTAATACTGTCTTTATAATATTTTCCTCTAAGTTCAAGGTTCCATAAAATGCGTTTATACGTCTAGGATTCACGTTATGTACTTGGGGAACATACTGAGGCATATCTGAAGAATAATAAACTTTTTTGCTAATAAAGGTGTTGATGTCCTTAATGGAGTGGTCAAACATTTTCATTCTAGAATAAGCTTCAGCACGATTTAATAATAATTCATCAACAGTAAATAAAGGAATCATATTATACGGCATTCCATATTGGGCATTCAAGCCTGTTCTAACAAAATGTTCGCGAAACTTAGGGATATGCAAGGCATAATCAGTTCCACCAAATATGGGATAACCAAAAGCTCCGGTGGTAATATTTTTTTCAAATATTAATTCCGCCATAATGTTTCGAGATAATCCAAAACGATTTAAAACAAAGTCCCTTCCCCACGATGTAGCTGTTTCTGACAATAGCAGATTTGTCGGGTTATCTACACTGCTAAACCATTGTTCCATTGTTAAATATTCCATGGCTGCAAATTCTCTTGTATTTACTGGACGAATTTGATTTTCAATATTGCTCCCTAAGGATAAATTTGCATGTTCAATCGCCTTTTTATAATCATGCTTAAATAAATAAAATCGTGTGGCAAAGGCATGAGCAGCCGTTTTTGTAAAATGATATTTCTTTACTTTATACCTATTATCATCAAGTAAGGGGAGGCCTTCAACCAAATCCTTCTCAATTTGGTCATATACGGACTTTACAGTACCTCGATTGTACTTTTCTAATACTTTTCGTTCTGGCTGTGTGACATAAGGAATTCCGATATCTGTAGATGCCGTTGATGGTTCATAATCTTTGCTAAACAATATTATTAACATATGATGAGCGTAAGCTCTTGTTAAAAGGGCCTCACCACGCAATGAATTCCATTCTTTCGAGAGTTTGAGCTTTTCGATTGCTTCTAAGGCATGATTGGATGCACTAATGGCTTTATATGCAGAGTACCAATAAAATGTAGGCGAATCAGGGTCTGATGTTTCAACATCTTTGAACATCCAGGGATTCATGTTAAGCAAATTAGCAGATTGAAGCGTTAGACCTTTATCACCTGCATTGTCAGACGCTGATTCAGTAAATGGAATATAATTGCCTCTTGGATATGCTGAGGTTAATAATTCAGCTATTTTGGTTGGAGAGTCCAATTCTGTCCTCAAATCCGGAGGAGTGTCCAAAAATTTCGAACATCCCGAACATATAATCGTTATAATTATTATATATATTGAGTTAATTTTCATAATGTTTCTGTATTTAAAATCCCGCTTTTAGTGATAGCGTAAATTGTCGTGGAATAGGAAGTGCAACACCCCCGGTTCCATAAAATTCAGGGTCTTGGCCATTAAGTTTTGGGTCTGAATAAAGCAAAAACAGATTGTTGCCAACAAGATTGATATTTATATTATTGAAACCTGACTTTTCGTAAAGCTTCTTCGGAAATTGGTATCCAAGTGTTACTTGTTTCATTCGAATGAATCCGCCATCTGCAATCCGTTGGGTGGAGTAATTATATGCATTGTAAACCTGGTCTCCTGCCAGTTTGGAATTTGTTCTTACTGTTGCAATTGAAGGTGAAAGGTTCTCATATGGAATCAGAAATCTATCCAAAAAGTCATAAGACATGGCATCTAGCTCTGTATAAGAATTTCTGTATATAGGATTTAGTCTAACTTTATTTCCTGCACTGTACGTAACCAAAAATGATAGATTGAAGCCTTTATAATTGAATTGATTATATAATCCACCATTAAAGGTCGGGTCGACAGATCCTTCAAATTTTAAATAATTCGTATGAATACTTTGCAGAAAAACATTGTTTGAAATTTCATTTTTTTCATTGACAAAGATTGGTGTCCCGTTGTAATCATGTAGCTCCTTAAAATTTATTGAAAATAATCCACGGTGCGGATAACCTTCTTTTGCAGCTCCAACTGAATTTACCAAATTCCAAATTGTCGGTTCATTTCGAATTGAAGTATTTCTATTATTATAAAAGGCATTGGTCAATTGAGTTTTCCAACCCCAATCTTTTCGATTGAAAATTGTGGCCTTCAGTAATATTTCAACTCCCCTTGATTTCATATTTGCATAATTTGCAAATTTGATCGATTCGCCTCCAATCCCAGAAATACGCATGGGACCAATTAAATCAAAGGCATCTCTATGATATAAATCAATAACTACCTGATATTTTCTATTTGAGAAACTAGCATCAATTCCCACATTAGCCTCATATTGTTTTTCCCAGGTAAGATCCTTATTCTCCAAGTATTCGATGTTAATTACGGGTTCTTGTTCCGTCAGAAAAGGTCTATTTACACCTCCTGACCTTAAAACGAGACTCGCATTTGTAGCTGGCCCCATACTTGCGGTTAAGCCATAGGTTCCTCGGATTGTTAAGGTGTTAAAGAAGGTTTGCTTTTTAAAAAAGTTCTCCTGATCAATATTCCATGAACCTGATAAATTCCAAGTTGGTAACCAACGGGAGATTCGACTGCTACCTAATTGATTTGAGCCATCGTATCTAACGGTTCCAGTAAATTGGTATTTTCCATCAAATGAATAGGTAGCATTACTTGCAAAAGCAATAAAACGATCTGAAAAAACTTCCATTCCATAATATGGAAAATTTCCCTCCACCATCATTTTTATAATGTTAGGATCTATAAAAGGAACTCCTCCTTTGTCGAATTGGTAGCCATATCCTCTCGATTCTTTGGATATCCTATCCAAAAACCTTAACTCTTGTGTAGCAAAAGCCGTGAAATAATTCCTTCCAAAGCTTTGATTCCAGTTAAAGCTATTTCTCAAATAATAACTTTTAAGAATATTTTCATTGGTAAAATACATTCCTCCGTATGGAAGCACAGTTTTTGGTCTAGCATCTGGATTTTTTGGGTCACGATATAAAAATCTATTCGCATCCGATATGATGCTGTTTTCTACTCCATCTACTCCATATTCAGTACCCGCACGATAAGCATTGGCTAAATTCGAATTTTCATTGATTTTATGCTCATTTCCTGTACTAGCATATCGGAATGCTCCAATAAAATCATAGCGTATATTTTTTGGGAGTTTATAGTTCAATTCTCCTTGAACCTTTAAATCCAACATTTTTAGTTCCATATAATTTTTATCCAACTCTTCTAAAATGTTGAATGGAGCATAGTTCATTGTGACAAATTCTCGGTTACCTTTTTCATCAAAAGGTGCAATTACACGGGAAGTGTTTAAGGCATATGAAAATGGATTGATGTCAAAATCTCTTGATACAGCTCCTGTAACAGGGTTACTGTCTTGTCCTAATGTACCAGGGGCTTTTTGATCTCGAATGGAACCTGTGGTTATTAAGCCTACAGTTAGACCTTCTCTGATATGATAATTTCCCCTTACATTGGCAGTATATCTTTTAACTCCATTGCCTTTCGCCCATCCGTTATCCTGTAAAAAGGATGTCGAGTAATAGGTCTGAACTTTATTTGTCCCATTCGAAAAACTAAGTGAATGCTCTTGGAGCAAGGAGTTGTTAAATAAGGTCTTAAACCAGTCTGTATTTTGATATACATATCTTTTTAAGAATTCTTCCCTTCCTTCAGGTGTATTTTCAACTAATGGATTCCCATCTTCCTTCCATGTTGAAAGCGCTCTCGAAAGATTCCCGTATATTCCAGAATTCATATTATTCTTAATTAGGGCATAATCTATGGCACCTTTCCTTGCTATTTCCGAATAAATCGACATTTGATCATAGGAATTTAAAATGTCAAATTGAGAGTAAGATGGTCGCAAATAAGTGGTCATATTTCCTAAATATGAAACTGACTGACTTCCTTCACGACCTTTTTTAGTCGTAATGATGATGACACCATTCATCGCTCTTGCTCCAATAGAGAAGTTGCGGCTGCATCCTTTAAGATTTCAAAACTTTCGATATCATCGGGGTTAATACCTGCAACTGATGATCCTAACAGGGTGGAGGCATCTCCTGTAGAAAGTTGATCATTGGAAATGTTAATGACATCTTCTAAAATAATACCGTCCACCACCCATAATGGCTTATTATCTCCGGTGATGGAAGTTGCACCACGTACCCTAATTTTAGGTGCCGCTCCAAATGTGCCAGAAACATTCTGAACAGAAACTCCTGAAACTTGTCCTTCTAGCATCCTCGAAACATCTGGAACCCCAAATCGTTGTGCGTCTTCGGCTTTGATTTTTGTTGCCGCGCCTGTAAATTTTCTCCTATCAATTGTTTGATATCCAGTGGCAACTACATCTACTTCCTCCAACATTTGATCCTCCTTATACATCGTAATTGCAATGATTTTCTTCCCAACAAGTGAAACCTCCTGGCTTTTATAACCCATGTAGGACACCAAAAGAATGTCTGTAGGCTTTGACAATATTCTAAACGTTCCTGATGTCGTACTGCTCGTACTTATATGGCTTCCTTTTATCTTGATGGAAGCTCCAATCAATGGTTCGCCATTTATATCTTTTACAGTGCCTTCTATGTATTCCTGAATCTGAACATTTGAAATTGAACGATTTGTGTTTTTTAAGTTTATGGTAATCTGACTTTCTGTAATTTGATATTCTAATTTATTCTTGGGAAGTATCCTGTCTAAAACTTGGGTAATGGTTGCACCGCTTAGTTCGATTGTAATGGGTCCAGTAACTTGGTTTATTTGATCGTTATAAAAGAATTGAAAATTAGTTTGATTTGAAATTTCATCTAAAACTCTATTTAATTTAGCTTTTTGAAATTTCAATGTTATTAATTGATTGTTAGCTTGAGCGATAAGGATATTTAATGAAAAAATGAACATTAAAAAGCCAAGCCTAACAATTTTAACATGGATAGAATAGGGGATAGACCTTTTTCTTTCCAGTTTTTTGTTAACTAAAAAGTACTGCATTTTAAAATTGATTTGTGTTTATAATTGGAAGTCCTTTTTGATTAGGAATTAATGGTAATATTATTTTTCCTAAAATCTATGATTAAGTAAACGGCATTTTGCTATTTTTTTAAGTTTATAATTAAATTGTTTTCAGAAATTTTAAAGGTATATGTGGAGGTTCGAGAAAGTATTTCTAAAAATTGAGATAGGTTAACATCTCGATTTATAGTTCCACTGAATGTTTGGTTATCTGATTTAAAGGATTGATAATTAGTCTTTAATCCATACCAATTTTCTATCTGAAATAATATTTCTTCTAAAGAATCATTTTGGAAATAAAACTGGTTGTCCTTCCATGCCAATTCTTTCTTAAGGTTTGTTTCACTTACTGCAATAGAATCATTACTTATTAATGCTTTTTGATTTGGACGTAATGTCCTATTCTCGTTTTTTGTTTGAATATCTATTTTGCCCTCTGCGAGGCTAGCAATAAGCTTATCCTTATAATTATTTAAATTGAATGAAGTTCCTAAAACACGGATGTTTGCTTGATCCGTTTTTACTGTAAATAATTGATTATTAATTTTTTTTATATCAAAATAGGCTTCTCCCTTCATTGATATAATTCTTTCTTTTAAATCAAATCTGGATGGAAATTGGATTTCTGAATTTGAATTGAGCCATACTGAACTTCCATCAGGAAGTTGAATCGAATAAAATTGATTAATGGGTACATTAATTTTAAACCATTTAATTTCTTCGTTTAATTCTTGAGATGAGTTTTCAGAAATAAGCTTATTATTAAAGCTGTAAAAATCTCCTTTAGAATTAATTTTTAATGGCTGAGTGAGTTGAATGGTACTTCCATCAGGAAATTCCAACTTAGCACCAACGCTAGCAGGATTTTTATCAGAAATTTTAGAAACACTTTTTTCTTTTGTATCGGAATCGCTTTTATGCTTTTGAAGATAGAGGAAATCTCTATTAATATAAATTAGTGTACTCAATAGGAATAGAATACTTGCCGCTATAGACCATGACTTGATGAATCTTTTTAAACCTAAATATCTGACCTTTTGTCTTTTACTCCAAGATTTTTCCCCATCAAAGGAATTTAAAATATCTAATTCTTTTTGGAGATAAGTGGGATCAATTATTTTTATGAAAAATTCTTTATTCTTAATATCTGATTCTATCCAATTATTAAGTTTACGAATTTCTTTAACCGAACATGACCCTTCTAAATATTTAAGTATTAACTTGGCTATTAATTTTTCCTTTTGGCTCATAATTACCTATTAGAAAATATGAGAGAGAAAAAGGATGAATAAAATTTTAAAATAAATTATTTTTAAGTTAAATAGATAAGCAGTAAAAGATAATGTTCCGTATTTAAATGTTGTTGAATGTAGTTCAAACCTCTCTTTTTATGAGTTTTTACTGTATTGATACTAATATTTAATTTTTCTTTAATCTCATTGTTGCTTAAACCATCAAAAAAACTAAGTTTGATAACCTGCTGACACATTCTTGGTAATGAATTAACAAGTTTGTCAATTTCTTCTAATAATTCATTTTGAATGATCAACCTATCTAAATCCAAGGAATCTATTTCGTTGAATCCTGTTTTATCCCAATAGCGGCGGTTAACTAATAGCCTCTTATGTTCATTATATAGTTTATTTCTCACACTAGTGTATAAGAAAGATTTTATGGCATTTGGGTTTTCTGATACCTTGCTCTTATTCAAGTAATAAGAGGTAAATGCATCATGCGCTAGGTCTTCCGAATACTCGTGATCTCCTGTTAATTTATACGCGTAATAACTGACATATTTAAAATAGTTGATATATAGATTCTTATCAGAATTCAACACGGAACTTTTCATGATCAATAATATAATTGGTATTCACGATAATCTTAGATAAATGTATGTAATTTAAAGTTAAATAAATGAATATAATTATAAAATTAAGATATAAATTTAAATTTTGTTAAATTTATAGAATTGATTTTTAGAAATTAAATATGCTGATTGGGTAATTGGGGAGCTGATAGGGAAAGGGAAAATATGATGGTGGATTTTAATCCTCTTCTGAATTAAAATCATCACCATCATAAAGGAATTCTACTAAATAAGAATTCACATCCTGTGTCATTACTTCGTCTTTTATCATTTTAATAATTTTTATATTATCAAAAATAGATATTGACTTTTAGTTCTTTGTTAATTTGGTGTTAAGTTTATGTAACTACCATCAGCGTAATTACTGCTATATAAAGAGTATCCATCTGAAGAATTTTTACTTGATATCCTTTCAATTGTTGCAGAACTCCAAGTATTACTAAAATTATTTAAATTTCTAGATAATGAGTCTGTCTGTAAATGAGTTCCATCAGTGGGTATGCCGTAAAGATAAATAAGACTATTATGAATATCTCCGACAAGCTTTCCTTCTTTATCAATTAAAATTTTACCGTTCAGATATTCACCATTTCTCATTTCCTTTATATATCCTTTCTTGCGTAAACGTTCAAATAAATGGTTATTCTTTAATTTTAAATTTCCTTTTGGTATTCTAGCGTCTATGAAGTAATTAAACTCTTTTTCTAAATAAGAATTTTTAATCGTTAGACTATTCGAGTTAACAATTATTTGAGGCTCTTCTGAATAAATAAATTTTACAAATCCGTCCTTAGCTAAACAAAATAATTTATTTATACTATCTCGAGGTGGTCCAAATGCCGAATGATTTATAAATCCCAACCAATGTTTTTCAAAAGATTCTTGGGACTCCGCATCAAATCCATTATGAGAAAATAATTCGGCAATCTTAAAAAAACCTTCCCTAAGTGCTGCAATTGCTGCTGACATTGGACTTTTTAATTCCCCATGATCTGAAAGTTTTAAGCTATAAATTCCTAAATCTACAATGAATTCATGGTAATTGGATTCCATCTGGACTTTTGAATAGGTTATGGGATCAATCAAAGCACTTATAGAAAATAAGTTGCTCGAATCAAAGGTTTCAATAAAGTCTAAAATTTCAGAATCCGATAGTTCTTTTGTTGCATTTATATAAGTGTAAAATGCTAATTGTGCTTCTAAATTATAGGTTGGTAAGATATCCCTCTCAAAATTTAGTTTTCTGTTCAATTGCTTCATCGAAGCAACCCACTCATCCGTCATGATTTTCAGTTGGTATTTATTGCCTTTCCAGAAAGCATTTCTTGGTAACATTGGTAAATTCCTTCTTGAAAATGGATAAATGGTAGGTTCATACCCAGAAGGTAAATATCGATATTCATTATCTTGCTTATAAAATATGCCTCCTCGACCCTCAGTCAAATGCAATACTGAATCCATAAAAGTTAATCCGATTCCTTTGATTGCCACGTCAACTGCAGCTGGTATCTCATCCAATAATTCCACAGGGTAAGCCTGGGATAGATACATGATATCATTATTTTTTGCCGCTTTCATCATAACTTCTTCTTGTTCCATATTCGAATAGCTATGTCCGGTACATAAAATAGCTGACTCATATAAAAAGGGAAGTCTCATTTTTGAACTCGTCAATTTAATTTTATTATTAAATATATCTAAGTCCGAAATATTTCCATGAACCATACTTACATCTAAATGTACAGGCTTACTTTCTAATGTTTTATGAAGAGCATCCATTAAATATAATCCCATCAATTCTCTTGAACAAAAGTCGGATGGTTTCGGACCTTCCTCTCCCGATTTATTAAGGTTTATCCAGTCTATCAATTTTAACTTATTTGGAATTGAATGGGGGCTGTCCATGGATTCCCAACAACTGATTTCTGCAATACAGTCATTCATAATTAAATAGGAGGGTAGGTTGAGATGAAAATTAGGCCCCGAAGCAAATTCTTTCGAATGATTGAACCAGTGAATCTTCACCGGTTTGTTGATGTTGGCCTGCATGGCTTTGGAAATAAAACGATCTAAGGCATAAAATCCTTTTGGACCGCCACCAATTATTGCAATATATACAGCATCCGAATCGTCGGATTTAAGTTCTTTTTCACTTACAACTCGGTTGTAGATGTTTTTCGGCACCTTTGCCAGGTACGGGTCTAGATAGGCAGAATTCCAAATCATAATCCAATTTTTTATTAATCATTGGATCTCAGTTAAATTCAATTCATGATTTTAGCAGTTTGAGTGCATAGGCAAATCCCTCCATTTAAAAAATAGAGATGCGTTAGATTCACTTATTTAGAAATCACTTTTTTTGCTTCAATCAATAATTATTATCCTTAAAGACATTTTAAATTGTCCCTTTGGATACCTAACTGATATCTCCAAAATTGTTAATTACTAAATCACATTAATTATTATTCGTATACCTTTAATGCAAAACAGAAGCCTATTAATACAACGTTTTGCGAATCTATTTTTAAGATAGATTTAGTTTCGTGTGATGTAGTAAATATAACAGTATTTGAGCATAAACGTTTTGAATTAATGTTATTTTGGCGGTTTTTTTTGCCTATTTTAAGCAAATACCCTAAATATAGGGTATTAAAAAAGGTGCTTTTTTAAAACACCTCAAAATTTTTAAGCAAATTATTAAGCTCTAATCCTCGTTGATCAGGTCAAATGCCTCTTTAATGAAGTCAAATGATTTTAGTCTTTTTTCATCATCGAAGATATAGTTTGTCGTCATGATTTCTTGGGCATGTACCTCATTAATTAATTGCTGTAAATTATTGGATAGAGTCCTAGGAGTTCCTGTAAAAGTACTGGAAGTCATAGACTGTACGGCTTGCTCAATTTCTGGTATACCATGATAAATTGGTTTTTCTGTGGGTGCAGATAATGGCATTCTGCGATTCGTTATAATTCCAGCAAACAAGTTTTGAAGACTTGTTGATAGGTAGGATGCTTCTTCATCGGTTTCTGCAGCTACTATATTTACACATACCATAAAATAGGGCTCTTGCAATTGATCTGATGGTTTAAAATGCAGTCTATAAATCTCAGAAGCGGATTTTAACATGGCTGGTGCAAAATGGGCTGCAAATGCATAGGGTAGACCTAGTTCTGCCGCCAAATACGCACTATCCGTACTGGAACCTAATATCCAAATTGGAATATCTAAACCCTCTCCGGGAAATGCCCTTACTTTACTACTTACGTTTTCATCACTGAAATATTTTTGAAGTGCTAGAACATCATCTTTGAAATAAAATGCCGTATTTAAATTATTTCTTCTTAATGCCATAGCTGTAACTTGATCTGTGCCGGGTGCTCTTCCTAATCCCAAGTCTATTCTATTGGGATAGATGGATTCCAATGTTCCAAATTGCTCTGCTATGACCAACGGAGAATGATTCGGGAGCATAATCCCACCAGATCCTACACGGATATTTTTGGTTTTTCCAGCAATATGACCTATCAAAACAGAAGTTGCTGAACTAGCAATATGCTCCATATTATGGTGCTCAGCTAACCATAATCTTGTAAATCCTAAAGTATCTATATATTCAGCACCTTTTGTTGCTCTTACTATAGCATCTGAAGCCGATTTGTTTTTACACAATGTTGCTAATTCTAATAGAGAGTAATTGATGTTCTTCATGGAGATAAATATACAACTGAATGCTTATTCGAAAAGTAATCCTAATGTATAATATTATTTTCCAATTGTCATGTTTTTAGTTAGGTGATAACTTTCAAAATAAACCCTTAAATATTAAAGAAATTTCGAACAATCATAAACATATTTTGTCATTTTCTTAATCTATTTGGTTATTTCATTTTAGCAAGGTAGAAAATTAGCTACATTTTCATTTCAATTAAATTTGATTTTACCTAAAAAACCCTATTCATTGCTCATTTTCGTACAAAAATGGGTTTAAACTGTTTAAATGCATATTCTTTAATTTCTTCATTTTTACTGGTAATTTTTGCTAAATTAATTATAATAAAAAATAAAAAATTATAATACTGTAAATCAGGTAGTTATAACAGTGTAAAATTTACAATATGCTAAATTTCCTTTTTTTTAAGCTAAAAATATATATAGCTTTGTTCGCAAAATAATGCCTATATATGACAAATTTAATCAGTAATCTATTGGACTCTTTAGGCATCCTCCCTACAGGTCCAATTTATTTTCAACTCCCAGTTGCGGAACTGGTTGAGCAAGCGATTAAAAACCAAGAAGCAACCCTCACAGAAACGGGCGCTCTAAATTTTAAGACCGGTGTATTTACAGGTCGATCCCCCGAATCCAGATTCTTGGTGAAAGATTTAGAAACCACTGACCATGTGAATTGGGGTAAGGTTAATAAACCTATAAATCCCGAACTCTTTGATTTGCTCCTAAAAAGGGTTAGTATCTACTTATCTGATAAGCCATGCTATATCCGAGCGGTACAAGCCTGCAATCACAAGAATTATGCTCAAAATGTTTTAACTTTAACACAGAGTCCTTGCCAAGATATCTTTGTGCATAACATGTTTATCAATAAAGACATTGAAAAATTTGAAAATATAGATTGGACGGTCTTGGCTGCATCTAACTTGAAAATTCAAGATTTTGAAGATTTGGGTCTGCCTACATCGCATTGTATCGTATTAGATCTTTCTAGGAAAATTGTCTTAATCATTGGTACTTCATATACTGGTGAAATTAAAAAAAGTATTTTCTCAGCCTTAAATTATTATTTACCGCTCAAACATAATGTTTTGACCATGCATTGCTCGGCAAATGTTGGTCAAAAGAATGATACCGCATTGTTTTTTGGCCTTTCGGGCACTGGAAAAACAACCTTGTCTTCAGATCATGGTCGTTTGCTTATTGGTGATGATGAACATGGATGGACACAAAATGAAGTATTCAATTTTGAAGGTGGATGCTATGCAAAAGCGATCGGATTAACAAGTCAGCATGAGCCACAAATATTTAATGCGATTCGTTTTGGTGCCTTACTTGAAAATGTAAATTTTAAACCTGATACTAGGCAAGTTGATTACGAAGACAGCAGTATTACCGAAAATATGAGAGCTTCATACCCGATTGAGTTTCTTGAAAATGTAAATCCAAAAGGCTTCGGAGCATCCCCAAATCATATATTTTTTCTAAGTGCAGATGCTTTTGGTGTTCTACCTCCTATATCTAAATTAACTGCTGAACAAGCCATGTATTATTTTATCAATGGATACACAGCTAAAGTTGCAGGAACTGAAATGGGAGTAAAGACCCCAACTGCTACTTTTTCTGCTTGTTTTGGTGCTGCATTTATGCCTTTGCATCCCATGTTCTATGCTGAAATGTTGAAAAAGAAACTTGAAGAAAATCCAGATATTCAAGTATGGCTAGTTAATACGGGATGGGTGGCAGGCCCTTATGGTGTCGGTAGAAGAATTCAATTGAAATATACGCGCCAATTAATTAGGTCAGCTTTAGAAGGAAATCTTGCTGAGGCAGGTTTTGAAAAACATCCAATTTTTGATTTGCAAATGCCTCGCGAATGTATGGATATTCCGTCAAATCTATTGAATCCAAAACTCGTTTGGGATAATCCTGAAGCATATGACGAATTAGCGGAAAAATTGAAAAATATGTTTGACAATAATTATGCGCAATTTATTCCCCAAGAACTAGAAAAAGCATTCAGTTAATCAATCTAAATATGAGTATTCAAACATTAGAACAATTTATCACTGAACAACAATCTCATTTTCCGCAAGCCAAAGGTGATTTTACTAAATTGCTGCAGGCAATTTCCCTTGCTGCCAAAATTGTTCATCGAGAAGTTAATAAAGCTGGATTAGCAGATATCCTTGGCAAGCTGGGTAATACAAACATTCAAGGTGAAGAGCAACAAAAACTAGATGTGTTTGCCGATCATTATTTCATGGATGCGCTTGAAAAAGTTGGTGAATGTTGCTATTTGGCTTCTGAAGAGCATGAAGATGGAATCAACCTTCTAAAAAAGAATAAATATGCGGTTGGTAAATATATGGTCTATTTTGATCCACTAGATGGTTCTTCGAATATAGATGCAAATGTTTCCGTTGGAACTATTTTCTCAATTTATAAGCGAGTAAGTACAGAAGGGGATTTGCAGCATATCGATTTTGCTCAAATTGGAAGAAAACAAGTAGCTGCTGGATATATTATTTATGGTTCTTCGACTATGCTGGTTTATAGTACTGGTACGGGGGTTAATGGTTTCACATTGGACCCATCAATCGGTGAATTCTGCCTCTCTCATCCGGAATTGAAAATACCTGAATCTGGCAAAACCTATTCTGTGAATGAAAGTAATTACAACCAGTTTTCAGTGGCGATAAAACAATATTTACAGTTCTGTAAAGAAATAGATCAGGAGACAAACCGACCATACTCATCACGATATATTGGTTCTTTAGTTGCTGACTTTCATAGAAATTTAATTCAAGGTGGGATTTTCTTATATCCTGATACTTATCAGTATCCAAATGGAAAATTGAGGTTAATGTATGAATGTAATCCACTAGCATTCATTGCTGAACAGGCAGGTGGAAAAGCCAGTACAGGTGATCAATGCATTTTAGATATTATACCTCATAAACTTCATCAAAGGACCGCATTGATAATCGGTAGTAAAAATATGGTACAGAAGGTTGAACAGTTTATTTTAGAATATTCCAATATGGAACATTCCTTCGCTTAATTGATCTTGGTATGGTTCGGCTGCATTGCCCATGTATTTACTTTACTCGTATTTAATCACTAAATCTAGTTTTTAATAAAATGAAAAGCCACCATTTTGGTGGCTTTTTCATTTTATTAAAAAATTATTTTATCTCTTTATACCCATTTCATTAATAATAAACTGGGCGTTGTCAATTTTATCTGCAATCCAAAGTACATATCGAATATCGACTCCAATAGAACGGCTATAGCTTTCATTCCAGGCAAAATCATTTATGGTTGCATCATAAGCCCTGTCAAAATTTACACCAATTAATTCTCCATAGGCATTCATAATTGGAGAACCGGAATTTCCACCGGTAGTATCCATATTATAAAGTATATTAACAGGAACATCATTCAGATCTTTCTTAAAATAATTGCCAAAATTCTTATCCAACCAATTCTGTTTGATGGATTCAGGATAAGTAAATTCTGATAGCCCGGAATTTCCTTTTTCAATTAAGCCTTTTACTGTTGTAAAGGGTTCCATATAGGTTGCATCTGCAGGACTGTATCCTTTAATATTTCCATAGGTCAGACGCAAAGTAGAATTGGCATCTGGAATAAAGCTTTTGGATTGGAACTTTTCTTTAACGGCAATGTAATCCGCCATTAATTTATTTAGATTTCCTTCTCTTCTTCTTTGTTCTTGATCAAATGGATTCATTTCCTTTTCTAAACCCTTCTGAAATAACATCAAATCGTCTTGGTATTTTAAGAAGCTGTTGACATCTTTTAATACATATGATTCAAAATCTGTATAGTTTGAAAGCTTTGAGCTTTCGATAGCTTTTGTAATAAAATTTGAAGCTTCTTGTTCACTCTTAAATTGATAATTCGCAATAAATGGAAGACTGTTTTGTCCTTTTAGCTGATATGCTTGGTTGAACATCGTTGCTGCAATGTTTTTATCTACTTGGAGATTGTAGCTCTCATATAGACTAGCCATTTGTTTTTTAAATCCTTCAATGTTTGCAGCAAATAAATCGGCCTTTCTTTTGGATGATAACTCTTTATTTAAGGCATCCTGGAATGAATTGGTAAGACTCGCCAATTGTAAGGATCGAATTCCGCTATAAATATTATTATACCATAATTCCTTTTCTGCATTATTGAAAACTGTTTGATAATGTTGGTCTATATCATTCATCAAATTCCCATATTGAGCCTTCAAGGCAGCATCGGATTGGATGAATTTTTCGAGTTCCTGATCCTCCTTAATCTTTGTATTTACTAAATCTATGTTTCTTAAACCTTTTAATTTACCTCTATAATTCTTCATTACATTGGCATTTCTTTTTATCCTGGTAGCTAATGCAAGTTCGGTAGCCTTATCATCTTTTCCTGCAATTTCCATTTGTTGATTTTGAAAATCATAAAGCTCAGAGGTGTAGGAAAGGAGATATTTTTCCTGATATGCAATATATTGTGCTGGTCTATGTCGAAATGTTCTGCCTGGATAACCTAAAATAAAAACAAAATCATTTTCATTGACTCCTTTTGGATTTACTTTAAGATGTTTTTTAGGTTTATATGGAACATTTTCTTTTGCAAATTTTGCGGACGAACCATCAGGTGCAACATATGCCCTTAAAAATGAAAAGTCTCCTGTATGTCTTGGCCAAACCCAGTTATCGGTCTCTCCTCCAAATTCACCTATATCCTGTCGAGGAACATAAACCAACCTAACATCTTCTATCGTTTTGTATCTGAATAATACATAGCTTTTTCCTATGAACATTTCTGAAACTTCAGCTTTTATTGTGGGATCCTGTCCCTCAGCTTCCTTAGCTATTTCCTTCCTTTTATTATTTATAATATCAATCCTTTCTGTAGGATCGCTAACATGAGCCACTGCTGCCAATACTTCTTGCGAAACATCCTCGTATGAATCCGTAATGCGTATATTTAGTCCTTTGGCTTCAATTTCTTGTTCGTGTGAATTTGCTACAAAACCGTTTTCTAAATAATTGTGTTCAGGGGTAGAGGCAAGTTGAACTGCACTAAATGCACAGTGATGATTCGTAATAATTAAACCATTTGGAGACACGAAAGATCCTGAACATCCACTGACTTGTACCAATGCATCAACCAATCCAATTTGACCAGGGTTATAGATATCTTTTTCACTGATTTTTAATCCAGCCTTTTTTAATCCTGCTTTCCCTAGCTCGCTTAGGGGAAACATCCCTTCATCTGGAATAGCACTTGGTATAACGACAGTTCCCGTTGTAAGAAATGCTGTGATAATTCCTGCTTTAATAATATTTAACATAACTATAGAATTTGTTTCGCTCCAAAAATACAAAATGTAACCCGGCAAATTCATGAATTTGATCTCAATCCTTACTTTATTTAACTATTCGATAAATGGTTCATATATTTGCAGAAATTATAAAATTGTACAGCTAATTTTTATTAGTTCAAAAGCTCAAATAGATTTAGATATCTGTAAATTTCTATTTGCTGATCAAAAATATGAGACATAAATTCCTTAAGAAGCTTGAAGCATTAAATAAATGGAGAATGCAGAAGATTTCCAATCGAAACTTCTTGATTGTCCTGGCATTTGTGGTGGGTATTGTTGGAGGTCTTGCTGCAGCTTTATTGAAAGGAATGACTCATTTTATTGCGGCGAAATTACAAGATGACTTAGAGTGGCATTTTAAGTATTCCTTATATCTTGTTTTCCCTTTAATTGGGATTTTCTTAAGTGTACTTTATGTTCGGAAATTTATTAAGAGCAAGAAATTAGAGCATGGAATTACGCCAATTATTTATGCTATATCAAGGCGTTCAAGCCGGATTGATATCCATAATATATATTCACAAATAGTTACTGCTGCCATAACGGTAGGTTTTGGGGGATCTTCCGGTTTGGAAGCTCCAATTGCATATTCAGGTTCGGCTATTGGGTCTAATATAGGAAGGTTCTTTGGCTTAAGTTATAAAGAGATAACCATGCTCTTAGCTTGTGGTGCCGCCGCGGGCATTTCTGGAGCTTTTAATAGTCCTGTTGCCGGGATGATTTTTGCTATTGAAATTCTATTACCTGAATTCTCGATTCCCGTATTTATCCCCTTATTAATTTCTTCCGCTCTTGCAGCTGTCATCTCTAGAATCTTATATAGTGAACCTTTATTCCATACTTCAGCTACCGATTGGGAAGTCGGCTCCATAATTTTTTATATCCTTCTTGCTGTATTGGTGGGGTTATATACGATCTATTTTTCCAAAATCAGTCAAGTCGTAAAAAATTGGTTTGCCAATATTAAAAATCCTTATAATAAAGTATGGTTTAGTGGAATATCATTAGGAATCATGATTTTTATTTTCCCAGCTTTATATGGCGAAGGATACCTCACTATTCAACAAATGCTGGATGGACACTTTAATGCAATTGTTAAGAATTCTCTTTTTTCGGATTATCGAGATATTGCTTGGGTAGTTGTAGGGTATACGATTTTGACTTTATTTGGAAAGTCTTTTGCCTCTCTTTTCACTATCAATGGTGGCGGAAATGGTGGAGTGTTCGGTCCGAGTTTAGTTATGGGTGGACTTATTGGTTTCGCTTTTGCATACGGGATGAATCAAACTGGTTTTGTACAGTTAAATGTTCCAAATTTCGTAATGGCAGGAATGGCTGCAGCATTAGCTGGAATTATGCATGCGCCTTTAACAGGTATCTTTCTAATTGCAGAAGTCACAGGTGGATATACGTTAATGGTTCCGCTCATGCTGGTAGCTTCTATTTCCTATTTAATTAATAGGGGGGTAATGAAGCATTCTATCTATACCAAGGTACTTGCTGAATCTGGAGATTTAATATCCTATGAAGATAAGGATCGGACCGTTCTCAGTATGATGAAAATTAGATATGTCCTTGAAACTAACTTTGTCGTGTTAAGACCGCAAGAAACACCATTGGACAGACAAACCGATATCATTCATTCCAAGCGTAATATTTTTCCTATTGTGGATGAAAAAGGAAAGCTAATGGGGATCTTGTATAGTGAGCGCTTGTTTTCAATCCTTTTAGGGGAGGAGGAAGGTCGGGATATGACCTTCGCGGCTTTGGGACAAAAACCAAATGATATAATTTTCGAAACCGAAAATATGGAAAATGTGATGACGAAAATGAATAAAGAAGATGTATGGATATTGCCAGTTGTCAATAAAGAAGAACAGTATTTAGGATTTATTTCGAAGTCTTCCGTATTCAATAAATATAGAGGTTTATTAATTCGTCAAGGTCAGTATCTAGAATAATAGTACAATCTTTATTAATAGAAGAGGCAATTGAAAAATCAATTGCCTTTTTTTATTGACTCAATATTTAAACTCTATGCTTTTTGCTGCGATTATATTGAAATAGTTTGCTTTGACATCAATATTCTGTTTTGGTTTAATGTCACAGAAAATTCTGATAAAAAAAATCTTAGTGTTATAAATACACTGCTTGTTCTTTGTGAATCAGTGTTTTAACGTTTAAATGGCTAGAAAGTCTCATTTATTTAACTAAAAAATAATATGTTAACAAATGTTAAACGGTACAATAATTGTTAAATGATACGTTAATAAGATGGAAGTGTAATAAAAATATTACGAAGACAAATAAATTAAATCGGAAAATTACTGTGAAGAAAACAAATTTATCAATTTTAAAAGCGACCTTTTTATTAATCGGTACAGTAAGTATTATGGCTAGCTGTTCCGAGAGTAAATCAAAAGAAAAGGAAAATACGACAAAAGCGATGGCTTTACCTGTATATACGGTTGAAAAAGCTGATGCGGTAACGGTGAAGGATTATCTTGGTACCATAGAAGGTAAGGTTAACGTTGAGGTGCGCCCTCAGGTTGAAGGATTACTTCAAGAAATATATGTGGATGAGGGTGCTTATGTACAAAAAGGCCAAAAATTATTTAAAATTGACCCTTCTTTTTATCAGGAAGATCTGAATAATATGTATGCCGCTGAAAAAGTAGCTCAAGCAAAATTAAAAAATGCTAAACTGGAGGTCGATCGTCTGAGACCTTTAGTGGAGAATGATGTTATTGCAGATGTTAGATTAGCTTCTGCTGAATCTGACTATCAGGTTGCTAAAGCGGGGTTAGATCAAGCCGCTGCCGAAGTAAGGTCCGCTCAACTAAGTAGGAATTTTACAACGATTACCGCTCCTGTAAGTGGATATATTGGACGTATCCCTAAACGTATCGGTAACCTGATTACCAAAGGGGATAAAGAACCTTTGACAAACTTATCAGACATTCAAGATGTATATATATATTTTGCAATGAATGAATCTGATTTCTTGTATTTCTCTAAAGCACAAGCTAAGAAGGATAGTGTTGAAGGACGAAAATATGATAAACTTAAACGCTTGACTTTTCCAGAAGTTACCCTTATGATGGCTGATGGTGAAGAATATTCTTCAAAAGGTATTGTTGATGCTGTAAATGGACAAGTTGATCGTACTACAGGTTCAATCTCATTACGAGCTACATTCCCTAATCCAAATAATATTTTAAGATCGGGTAGTACAGGTACCTTAAAAATTGCTGAAGTTAAAAAAGATGTCCTTCAGATCCCACAAATCGCTACAAACGAATTACAGGATAAAACCTTCGTTTATGTGGTTGATAAGGCAAATAAAGCTCAGCGCCGTAATATTAAATTAAATGGTAAAACCAAGGATAAGTATATTATATCTGAAGGTTTACAAGAAGGCGACCGTGTTATCTTAAGTGGATTTGAAGAACTAACTGAAGGTTCTGAAATCATTCCTGTAGCACAACAAAAATAATTTGAATTTTAATTTTATGCTATGATATCCTTTCTTAACTAGAGAGTTGGGAAAGGTATAGGTTAGCTAGATCCTATATTATACTATATGCTTAAAACATTCGTAAGCCGTCCCGTTTTAGCTACTGTTGTTTCCATTATCTTAGTCATCTTAGGCTTGGTCGGAATGAAATTGCTTCCCGTAACCAGATTTCCTGAGATTGCACCTCCTAGTGTTGTGGTATCGCTAAGTTATCCTGGTGCAACAGCAGAAACCGTAGCAAGCTCAGTTCTATTGCCTATTGAAGAGGCTATTAATGGGGTGGAGAATATGACTTATATTAAATCCACTGCATCTAATTCCGGTTCTGGGTCTGTAACCGTATATTTTAAAACCGGAACCAATCCTGATGTTGCTTCTGTCAATGTACAAACCAGGATTTCGAAAGCTATTTCCTCAATCCCTGCGGAAGTAAATGAAGCTGGGATTACTACCATGCCTCGACAAAGTGGGGTAATAATGACCATCAATATCTTTTCAAACCAGAAGGACTCTGCATACGATGAGACTTTCCTTCAAGCGTTTGCCCAAATTAACTTAATGCGACCATTACTCCGTGTGGATGGTGTCGCTCAGGTTTCTAGATTGGGTGCGCGTGACTATGCCATGAGGGTCTGGTTAAATCCTGAAAAACTGGCGCTTTATAATTTAGTTCCGAAAGATATTTCTGATGCGATTAAAGATCAAAACTTTGAAATTGCTCCCGGTAAATTCGGCGAAACTTCTGACGAAGCATTTGAAACAGTCATTAAACATAAAGGACGATTTAGTCAGCCTGAAGAGTTTCAAAATATCGTTATTAAAACAAATAAAGATGGTTCTGTTCTTTATCTCAAAGATGTTGCCCGTGTAGAATTTGGTGCTACCAACCTGAACTCTGATAATAAAGTCGATGGCAAACCAGGCTTAACTTTGAACCTAACCCAAACAAGTGGTTCAAATGCGCATGACATCGATGTGGAAGTAAGAAAAGTTCTTGAAGAACAGAAGAAATACTTCCCTAAAGGTATTGATTACGAAATCACGTATTCAGTTCGTGATCAAATTGATCAGTCCATTGATCAAGTAAAGCATACCTTATTTGAAGCATTTATCCTCGTATTTATTATCGTATTTATTTTCCTACAAGATTTTAGGTCAACGCTAATTCCTGCCATCGCAATTCCAGTTTCATTAATAGGTACATTCTTTTTCCTACAATTATTTGGGTTTTCATTGAATGTCTTAACCATGTTTGCCCTGGTATTGGCGATTGGTATTGTTGTGGATGATGCAATTGTTGTTGTGGAGGCCATACACCATAAAATGCATGCAACAGGGCAGAAACCTAGGCAGGCGACCTTGTCAACCATGTCGGAAATTACAGGAGCTATTCTTTCCATTACCATGGTAATGGCTGCAGTTTTCTTGCCTGTAGGTTTTATGGAAGGACCTGCCGGAATATTTTATAGGCAGTTTGCTTATACCTTAGCAACAGCCATATTAATTTCTGCATTAAATGCTTTGACCTTGAGTCCTGCTCTTTGTGCACTTTTATTAAAAGCGCCGGAGGATGAAAAAGAAATAGGGAAGAAGAAAAATAAATTCAATACTTATAAGGATAAGTTCTTTACTGCCTTTAATACTTCCTTTGATCGATTTACAGACAAATATATTATCGGGGTTAAAAAACTCATTAAAAATAAAAAAGTGGCCTGGGCAGGTTTAGCTGTTATTACCGCTCTAGGAGCATTTTTCATGATGAAGTCTCCAAAATCATTTATTCCTACAGAAGATGATGGTTTTATCACCTACAATATTGCAATGCCTCCTGGTGCATCCTTAGCAAGGACCACTGAAGTATTGAAAAAAGCAGATAGCATTTTGCGAAGACATGAAGATATCAAAGGAATGACTTCAGTGTCCGGGTATAATGCTTTAGATGCTAGTTCTAGCCCGGCTTTTGCTGCAGGATATATCAATTTAGTCCCTCATGAAGACCGGAAAAAAATTCATGATATTCAAGATTTTATGGATACCATTCGAAATGATCTTGCCCAATTGCATGAAGCTAAATTTACGGTATTCCCAAGACCTACTGTTCAGGGTTTCGGAGATTTTGCAGGGATTGAATTAGTCTTACAGGATAGGTTAGGAGGTGATATTCGTGACTTTAATGTGCTTGCAGATACATTTATAAATCAAATAAATGAGCTGCCGGAAATCGGAAATGCTTATACGAGTTTTAAATCGACCTTCCCACAATATGAAGTAAATATCGATGTTGTTAAGGCAAAATCTTTAGGGGTTAGTATTAACAGCTTGATGTCAACTATTCGTTTATATTTCGCTAGGGTACAGGCCTCTGATTTTAGTCGCTTTGGTAGACAATATCGTGTTTATGTTCAATCGGACTTTGATTATCGTACCGACCCTGAATCTTTCAGTTCTATTTTCGTTCGGAATACAGAAGGCAAAATGGTACCCATTAATACAATTGTCACCTTAACAAAAATTGTTGGTCCGGAAACCATTACTCGTTATAATTTGTATAATGCAATTGTTGTTAACGCAGAACCTGCGAAAGGATACAGTACAGGTGATGCAATGGCTGCAATTGAAAAATACGCTGAAGAAAAACTTCCAGGAAATGTTGGATACGAATGGACGGGTATGAGTTTGGAAGAGAGTCAATCGGGTTCTCAAACAGTTCTGATCTTTGCGCTGAGTATATTGTTTGTATACTTTTTATTAGCAGCTCAGTATGAAAGTTACATCCTTCCTTGGGCGGTCTTGTTATCAATTCCTGTTGGCTTAATCGGGGTATACGCCACAATTGGTTTAGCAGGACTTCAGAATAATATATATGTTCAGGTTGGATTGATCATGTTGATTGGACTTCTGGCCAAAAATGCTATTCTGATTGTTGAATTTGCCGTACAAGAACGAGACAAGGGAATGAGCATCGTAGATGCCGCAATTAATGGAGCTAGATTAAGGTTGAGACCAATCTTAATGACCAGTTTGGCTTTTGTTGCAGGTTTAATTCCTTTAATGTGGACTGTAGGACCTTCAGCGATTGGTAACCATTCCATTAGTTTTAGTGCCGCTGGTGGTATGCTGTTTGGCGTAACCTTTGGTATTTTCATTATACCTGTATTGTTTGTGGTATTTAAGACTTTGGATGAGAAGGTTAGAAATAAAATTAAAACAGAAGAAGAATAAAATTCAATGAATAAGAAATTAATATATAAAGTTTTAATGGGTTGCCTTGGAATTGCATTTTTAATGGTGCAGGGATGTAAGGTGGGACAGAAATACCAGCAACCCGAATTGAACTTGCCTGACCAGTTCAGAGGGGATACGCTTGCTTATTTTGGTGACACTTCAAGTATTAGTCAAATTTCATGGAAAGAATTTTTTCATGATCCTACTTTAAAAGATTTGATTGATTCAGCCTTGGCAAATAACTATGACATGCAAACGGCATTAAAAAACATAGAAATTGCCAATAAATGGTTGCGCCAGAACAGGATGAATTATTTACCTGAGGTTGATGCAACAATTGCAGGTGTCAATAAACAATACCGATCTAAAGAATTTGGATCAGGACCTTCGACCAAATGGTATGAAAAACATGGTACAAAAGCTCCTGAAAATATGTTCAGTTATCTTAACCAGTTTGGAACGGAAATAGGATTTAGTTGGGAGATCGATATATGGGGTAAAATCAGTAATGCTAAAGATCAATTATCTGCAGAGTTTCTAAACACACAGGAAGCCAAAAATGCTATTCAGACAAATCTTATTGCAAATGTTGCGAAGGGTTATTTTAATCTATTAATGTTGGATGCAAAAATTGATGTAGCAAAGAGAAACGTTCAATTGAATGATAGCACCCTTCAGATGATTAAATTACAATATGATGCGGGTGAGATTACAGCATTGGCTATACAGCAGACAGAATCACAGCGGTTAATTGCAGCCTCATTAGTACCAGAACTTGAAAAAGAAATTGTTCTTCAAGAAAATGCTTTACGCATATTAATTGGCGAGATGCCTGATTCGGTTAGTAGAGGAACTAGTTTTGAACATCTATTTGCTGAAAACAAAGATATATCCTTAGGTTCCCCAATAGATATAGTGAGAAATAGACCAGATGTACGCGGAGCGGAATGGGATTTGGTGGCTGCAAATGCCAATGCAAATATTAAACAAGCAATGAGGTATCCTTCACTTTCTCTTGAGGGTGTATTTGGTGTGAATTCAATGATGCCCAAGAATTGGTTTTCTATTCCAGGTTCGTTATTAGGTGGATTTGGAGGGAATATCACTGCCCCAATTTTCAAGAATAAGAAATTAAAAACAGAATGGGAAGTTGCAAAATTAGAACGAGATAAAGCAGAAATTGATTTTCAAAGAACGGTTATGGAGGCAGTAAGCGAAGTTTCAGACGCTGTAGTAACCGTGGAAAAATTAAGAGAACAATTAGAATTTGCTCGATTAAGGGTAGAAAATTCTGAAAAAGCAGTCAAAAATGCTGGATTACTGTTTAAAGGTGGATATGCAACCTATTTAGAGGTAATTACTGCCCAAAGTAATGCTTTAAATTCTGATTTAGCTTTAGTAGAATTAAGACAAGAACATTTAGAATCCTATGTTGATCTCTACAGATCACTTGGCGGGGGATGGAGATAGTAATTTTCCAGAATAAAAATCTTCACAGTATCAATTTGATACATTTCCATCGTTCTTAGCGCTTTTTCTAAGTGCTGGGAACAAAAAATGGGTCGGATTTCATAGAAATCTCGGCCCATTGATTTTTATAAAGAAAAAGACAAAGGCCGATTTATAAGACAGTCGGGTCAACTTTGGGTTTCAGTCGTGTTTTGGTCGTGAATGGTCCGCACCTTGGTTTGACATTGTCCACAGCTCGTCCGCTCACAAGCGGACGAGCTCCGGATTACTTTTGGACAAGATGTGGATGAGACACGAGCAAAACACGAGCGAAACATGAGCAAAACATGAGCGGGTCTTGAATAAAGCCACAGTTTGTCTTCCAAATTCTTATCTTTATAAACCGAACCGGCAAATTGATTTGCCATGAAAAACAATAAGAATTATTAACCCCTGAAATTCCTATATGGAAAAGTATTTCGTTTTTTTAGTCTTGGCCCTTATTACAGAAATTATTGGGACTATCTCTGGATTTGGATCTTCTATATTATTTGTTCCGACGGCATCGCTTTTTTTTGATTTTAAAGCAGTATTGGGGATTACGGCAGTTTTTCATGTTTTCAGCAACATTTCAAAAATTACCTTATTCCGTAAAGGAATCAATAAGGATATTGCAATTAAACTTGGTATTCCAGCTGTACTATTTGTCATTTTTGGAGCGTGGCTGACAAAGTATGTGCCGGTTAAAGAAATGGAATTAGGGATGAATATTCTGATTGCCTTATTAGCAATATTTCTTTTATTCAGGTTCAATAAACCAATAAAACAAACGAATCAGAATTTATACCTGGGTGGAATGATTTCTGGTTTTTTTGCTGGATTAGTTGGTACTGGGGGTGCAATTCGAGGTATAACCCTGGCGGCATTTAACCTGCCAAAGGACATTTTTATTGCTACTTCTGCCTTAATTGACTTAGGGGTAGATTTTAGTAGGGCAGTAATATATGTTTCTCAAGGATATTTCCCTTCAGAATATATAACTTTAATTCCCTTTTTAATATTGGTGAGTGTTTTAGGAAGTTATTTGGGGAAAGTTATTTTAAAATTCACTTCAGAGAAATTATTTAAATATATTGTTTTAGGTGTAGTTCTATTAACTTCACTTTTTCAATTTATCAATTATTTTACGGGGCTTACAACTCCTTAATTATCGCCAATTGGGTCTACTTGTAAGCGGTGAGAAAGACCAAGGAATTGAGCTCAGAATGAATATTGCTATCCAAATATATCTTTTAGCCAGATAAGAAAATCCATTTGATCCTATTTTTTTTCGTACTGTAAACGTAAAAAGATTGATTAGGAGAATGGCTAAAGTCATCATTGACATATGTTCTATTCCAAAGAATCTTAATTGTCGATTTTTAACACCCGCAGCTATATCGTTCCAAAATGCACTAACCAATGGACTGTTCAGGTATAGCAGCCAGCCCAAAATAAGTTGAAAATCATATATTAAAGTAAAAAAGATAAGCAATTGATAATGTTTGTTTTTAAACTCCGATTTGTTTTTATGATGGATGTATATCCAAACTAATTGAAATATTAAGGCAAGCAGAACTAGCCAGCGGAAATAGGAGTGGAAAATTAAAAAATAATGGTACAATTTATAGCGATTAAAATGATGCTAAAATTACATAGGAAACCTTAATTTAGTATCGTTTTATTGTAGAAAAAATATTTATATGACGAAATTGAAATATATAATAGGATTTGCATTTTCATTGTTTTTATTTGGATCAGTAGGAGAAGTAAATGCTCAAGCTAAAAAACCTAATTTAGAATTAGACAGTTTAGCTAAACCTTATCATCCTGAGGCAGATGCACATAAGGACATTGACAGTATCGTTCGAGTTGCCCAAAATGAAAATAAAAATATAATTATCCAAGCGGGTGGAAACTGGTGTATATGGTGTTTACGATTCAATAATTATATTCATCAAAATAAAAAAATCAAGGATCTTTTAGATCAGAATTTTGTGTATTATCATTTGAATTTTTCTCCTGAAAATAAAAATGAAGCAATTTTTAATAAGTATGCTCCTGGAAAAGGGAAGGAATATGGATATCCATTTTTCATAGTGCTTGATAAAAATGCCAATGTTTTAACGACAAGGGAAAGTGGAAATTTAGAAGAAGGGAAAGGATATGATGAATCAAAGGTACTTTCGTTCTTTAATGAATGGTTACCTCAAAAATAACAGCAAAACGGGCTAATTAGTATAGAAAAAATTAGCTCGTTTTTTATATAATTAAATTAAGGGCTTTAAATTATTTCCTTGATAATATTCTATTTTGAACTGAAACATTTCGGCCATTCTTGATCCTTGCCATTTTGCTTTATCAGCTTTTTCTCCTACGTATAAACTGTCAACAGTTTCGGAAAATAATCCAATCCAATGATCGAAATGCTGTTTATTGATAGGCATCTTAGCATGTGGAGGAAATGGGCTACCATAATATGTGTGTTCTTCCAATAAAACTGTTTGCCAAAACCTATACATCTTTTCTAAGTGCTCAGGCCATCTATCTTGTATAATTCCATTAAAAATAGGTCCTAATAAACTATCTTCACGAATACGGTCATAAAAGTTATTTACCAGAACTTTAATATCATCTAAACTTTCTATATCCTTCATTTATCTTCCTCCAATTATGTTTATGAATATCTTTATCTAATTAATATACTTTCACCTGAAATCAAACCAATCGCAAGGTCATGAATACTGGTATTTTCCATCATTTGCTTTAAATCACTTCTGATTTTTACAAAATTATAATGCATAGGGCAAGGTTTATCCGCATTGCATTCTTTTAAACCTAATGCACATCCCGTAAAAATATGATTACCATCAACGGCATTGACAATTTCGGCTAGTTTTGTTTCATGGATTTGCTTCTGATCCATTTCGAATCCTCCATAAGGACCTTTGATTGAATGGAGAATATTATGTTTACTAAGGAGTCCTAAAACCTTTGCAGTAAAAGCTTCAGGAGTACCCGTGTGTTCAGATACTTCTGTTATTTTAACTCTATGACCATTCATAGACTGCGTTGCAATATACACGACCGCTTTTATTCCGTGCTCACATGCTTTTGAAAACATTATTTTTCTATTTTCAGTAAAGATACATCCTATTAAATTATTTAAAGACAATTTTGTCTTAAATAAGGTTCATTAATAGGGAAAAATTATAATTAAATGATAATCCGAATAAGCCTATAAGAGTTTTTTGAGGATTGTTTTTTCAATATCTCGGCACATGGTTAAAAGAAAAATAATATGTCGTTAGATTAGTTTTTAATAAGAATCGATTAAATTTATTGAATAATAGAATCTAACAAGTTAAGGATGGAAAAAATGATTGCATCAGATTTATATATGGTTGTAATTGGGGGAAAGCCTGAAGGCCGTTTCACAGAACAGCATGATGTCTTTTTTGGAATAGGAGCAGGGCTGAAAGAATTAGTTCCTAGTATGAATGAATTTTGGACAGAAATGAAAGGGAAGATGCATATTGATTCCTGGAGGAAGGTTACAAAAGTTGGAGACTATAAAATTCGAATTGTTTCCAAACAGAATCAAATAGATAACGAAGGTAAGAAATTGTACTTTGTAAATTTAGGCGGATATAAGCCTAATGATATGGAGGAATACCATTACAAACAACTTGTCGTTGCAGACAGTTTAGCAGATGCGACAAGAATGGCGAAGAGTTCGGTGTTTTGGAAGCATCATGAATCTTCACATATTGATGATAAATATGGAATTGATGTGGATGATATTTATGAAGTATCTGAATTATTAAATCCAATTTATAAAGATAGCTTTCAAATAGAAATTAAGGAGGATATAGAGGCAAATGAAGACCTATTGGAAGTTGGATATTTAAAAATTAGCAAATTAATGACAGATTAAAACAGCAGGTTAGTACCCTGCTGTAAATCTTCTTTGGATATAATTTTGATTTTCTATTTCATCAACTATAGCGACGGCTAAATCTTCGACAGAAATTTTGGAGTGGCCTTCGTGGTCAAAAACTGGATGGTCAGTTCCCAATCTATATTTACCGGTTCTTTTGCCTGAAGTTGATGGATTCATCTCAATGGCAGGGCTAAAGAAAGTCCAATCCAATTCATCTTCCCTTTGTAGGATTTCATAAAATTCGGCAGCTGCTAGAGCCCCTGGTTTGAATTCCTTTGGGAAATTAGGACCATCGACTATTCTTTTTTCATTATCATCTAAAAGACTTCCAGCACCACCAATTACGATTATTCTTTTAATTCCTGCTTCTTCAACAGCTTTTAGAATATTTCGAGAACCTATTAAAAAGTCTTCATATATTTTGGGGTTTTGCCATCCTGAATTATATGCAGAAATTACGACATCATTCCCTTTGATTGCACTAGCTAATCTATTTTCTTCATTGACATCCAATTGTACTGCAATTACATGGGGCTCATCTTTTATAGTTTCCACATTCCTTGCTATGGCTGTAACTTCAAAATTTCTATGGATTAATTCTTCTAAAATATGGGATCCAACAAAGCCTGTTGCTCCGATTAATGCTACTTTCATATCTAATAAGTTTTAAAAAAAACAGGTTAGCTGAAATTTTTAAAGATTTGCTAACCTGTTTTAAATACAAATTTTATTAAAAAATGTTTAATACATTTTGAGTTTTACTTGATTGAATCCACTTTATTGGTTTTAAATTTAGCATAAGCATCTAAGATATAAGCTGTCAAGTCCTCTTTGGAAGCTTGTTTAATAAATTCATAAGTAGGCCTATATCCATCTTTAAACAAGAGTAGTTCTTGTCTTTCCATAGGAATTAGCGTAAGAATTAAATCGTCGGTAAAAACTCGGTCGACATTTCGATGCTCTCTTTCTAATTCTAAGATTTCAATGGATGATCTTGCCTGTTTAGCTTCTTTTCCAAATAGGCGAGAAGGGGAAATTCTTAATCCTCCTCTTGTAGAGCTTGTTTCCACCGCTTTACTATTATTTTTTGCTCTTTCAATTTCTCTGGTCAATCTACTATCCGTAATTTTTGAAACGATTACTTCATCGATTGTAATCGTGCTTTTGTCATTGACAAGATAAATTCTATTTATACCTTCTTGATATATAAATGCAGTATCACGGTCATAGCCACGAATTTCTAAGCTCAAATAATCATTGATTTGTCCAGGAATTGTGAAATTACCTTGTAAATCTGTTTTTACTTGCTCATTTGTTCTTAGATTTTTAATCTGTACATCGGATAATTTTTTACTCGTTTCGAGGTCATATACAATGCCTTTGATTTCTTGGCTCAATGAAATAGTTACATTGCAAAAAAGCAACATAGCTATAAGAAAACTTATTTTATTAATATTCATATCTTATTTTGAATTCCAGATATTGTTTTCAGGATTTATATCCGGATAAACATTGTCAGGATCTATTTTAACGCTAGAAAGTTTTTCTGTAGTATTTAGTTCAAATCTCCAGGAGTTATTTCTTTCCCATACTTCAACAGGTAATTTCTTTCTAATTTTTTTACCACTGATAGTTGTTGCTTCAACCACTACGGGCATTGCCATTTTTTGCAAATTTTCGATGGTGATAATGGAACCTTTTGCAGGCTCAAGTTCAACATAACTCACATCAGAAATAGCTTGATCTAAAGCCCAATTGTTGAGAAACCATCCTCTCCAAAACCAATTTAAGTTTTCTCCAGTTTCATTTTCGATAGTGCGGAAGAAGTCATCAGGAGTTGGGTGTTTATAAGCCCAATATTCAATATATTTTCTGAAAGCAGCATCAAATCTTTCAGCGCCGATAACTTCATCTCTTAATATTCTTAATGCAAATCCTGGTTTATAATAGGCAAGGAGACCAATGTTTCTTTCTTTCATGCCTTGAGGTGAGGTAAGGATCGGTTCTAAATTTGGGTGCATTAATGCTTTTGCCATAGCATTTCTATCGCCCATTCTCCGAAAATATTCACCATTATTAAATGCTTCCGTAGAAAGGTCATTTATAAATGTATTGAAACCTTCATCCATCCATGCATATAATCTTTCGTTAGAACCAACAATCATTGGAAACCATATGTGTCCAAATTCATGATCTGTAACTCCCCAAAGGCTACCAGCTTTGGCTTTGCTACCGCAGAAAACAATTGCAGGATACTCCATGCCTCCAACGTTGGATGCTACGTTAACAGCAACTGGGTAAGGATAATCCATCCATTTTTTGGAATAATATTCAATAGATGCTTTTGTATATTCGGTGGATCTTTCCCATGCGTTATTACCATTACTTTCCTTAGGATAAGCTGATAACGCTAAAGCTTTTTTTCCATTGGCAAGATTTATTTGTGCTCCATCCAGGATAAATGCTTTTGAAGATGCCCAAGCAACATCTCTAGCATTTTCAAGACGATATTTCCAAGTCAATGTAGATTTATTAGGTCTAGAATTCTTGCTATTAACTTCATCTTGAGATCTTATAATAACGGTTTTATCACTTGATTTTGCTTTATTATATCGATCTAACTGATCCTTTGTCCAAACTTCTTCGGGATTTAATAGTTCTCCACCTAAAACCACAATGTGATTAGCCGGTGCAGTTACTTCAACATTGAAATCTCCATACTCTAGGTAAAATTCACCTGGACCTGTATAAGGTAAAGTATTCCAACCTGTTATGTCATCATAAACAGAAACCTTTGGGTACCACTGAGCAATAGCATAAATATCTCCATTTTCAGTAGGTAAAATACCTGTTCTATCGGCACCATATTGAGGAACAATGTACGAGAAATCCATACTGATTTCAGTTTTTCCTCCATTCGCAGCTAAGGGAGTTGGAAGATCAATTCTCATACGGGTATCGTTGATGCTATATTTTACTTCTTTTGCTCCAGTGCTGTTTACATTACTAATGGTATATCCACCATTAAATTCAGAAGCAGCATCTCCATATCGGCTATTCGTTAAGGGAACCACTGCTTGACCTATAGATTTTTGGTTAAATAAATTTTGCTCAAGTTGAAGCCAAATAAAATCAAGTTGATCAGGGCTATTATTTGTATAATAAATTTTAACAGTACCTTTTACTTCATGAGTTTTATCATCAAGACTTACTTTTATATCATAACTTGCGGCATTTTGCCAATAATTTTCACCAGGTTTACCAGAAGCAGACCGATAAGTATTTCCATTTTTAGTGTAAAAAAGCGGTTTGAAAGCTTCTTTATAATCATAAACACTTTCTACTTTTTGAGCCAAGGTAGGCTGAGAAAATCCTACTTGTGCCAGAATAAGGGCCAGTGATAATTTAACAATAGATTTATTCATTCTTTGCTTATAATTTAGTTTTGTAATCTTCTTCATCAAAACCTAATAGAATTCCATCCGGACTTTCAATTAAGGGTCTTTTAATCATACTATTATTCTTTAAAAGTACATGGTTAGCAGTATTTTCATCAACAACAGCAGCTTGTTCTTCAGGAGTTAATTTTTTCCAGGTTGTACCCTTTTTATTGACCAATTGTTCCCAAGAAATTTCTTTTTCCCATTCCTTAAGCTTTTCAATTGTTGCAGGTTCTTTTTTATAATCATGAAAAACAAAATCTTTTCCATTTTGATTGAGCCAATCGATGGCTTTTTTAACAGTATTACAATTTTTAATTCCGTACACCTGAAGCATAATTAAACAATTTTATTCTGATAAAGATATTAATAAAATATGGAAAAGGAATTGGAAAGGAGGACAGTTGGGAAAAGTTCATAGTGTATTTTTTACACTATATTTTATGAACTGATAAAAAAAGATTATCTTTATTCTAATTAAAAAAATAAGAAGAATAGACTATGAGCCTAAAAGATTTCAAAGGAGTTTTAACCGGAGATCAAGTACAAGAGTTATTTGAAATAGCAAAAACGCATAAATTTGCATTACCAGCGGTAAATATTATTGGTACAAATTCGATCAATGCTGTCATGGAAACGGCGAAAAAAGTGAATTCACCAGTAATTATTCAATTATCAAATGGCGGTGCCCAATTTTATGCAGGTAAATCCTTAAATAATGATAATTTACAAGCGTGTATTTTAGGAGCTGTTTCGGCTGCTCAGCATGTTCATTTATTAGCGGAACATTATGGAGTTGCAGTTATTTTGCATACTGACCATGCTGCTAAGAAATTATTACCTTGGATCGATGGATTGTTAGATGCTGGAGAGAAGTTTTTCGCTCAACATGGCAAACCATTGTTTTCATCTCATATGTTAGATCTTTCTGAGGAACCTTTAGAGGAAAACATTGCGATTTCAAAAAAATATTTGGAGCGCATGAAACCACTTGGAATGACTATAGAAATTGAATTAGGCGTTACAGGAGGTGAAGAAGATGGTGTTGATAATTCAGATGTTGATAGTTCCAAATTATATACTCAGCCAGAAGAGGTAGCATATGCATTTAAAGAGCTATCTGAAGTTTCAGATAAATTTACTGTTGCTGCTGCATTTGGAAATGTACATGGTGTTTATAAACCAGGGAACGTTAAATTACAGCCTGTAATTTTACATAATTCTCAAGAATATATTCGTGAGAAATTTAATTTATCAGCTGAGAAGCCGGTTAATTTTGTATTCCATGGTGGTTCAGGTTCTTCACCAGAAGAAATTACTGAGGCTATTTCATATGGAGCAATTAAAATGAACATCGATACTGATATGCAATGGGCATTTTGGGATGGTGTTAGAAAATATGAAGCTAAAAACCACGACTATTTACAAGCACAAATTGGTAATCCAGAAGGATCTGATTCTCCAAATAAAAAATATTATGATCCACGTGTTTGGTTACGTAAAGGAGAAGAGGCTTTTGTTGAACGTTTAGAGCAAGCTTTTGCAGAACTTAATGCAGTTGATTCTAGTAATAAACTATAGTTTTTAAAATATTTTAATTCATAAAGATGCTTTCATTCATGGAAGCATTTTTTTTTGCACTAAAAATAATTATTGAACGTATATATATAGGAGGGGATTTAAGTTTAGTTCAGAAAAATGTGAATTTAATCATACATATATTTGTTCTATGTCACATGTTTTATTGTTAATAATCCTTAATATTACAATATAAGCGATAGATAATGTATAAGGATCGATTCATTAATTATTTGAAATTTGAAAAGCGGTATTCAACACATACATTGCTTGCCTATGAACGGGAAATTCAGAATCTATTAGACTTTATAGGGGTTGAAGGTTCCAGCTTTGAGGATGTAGATTATCGGTTCCTAAGATATTATTTTTCAAGTTTAAAGGAACAAGGGATGGAATCGAGTTCGGTAAATCGCGCGATATCCTCATTAAAGTCATTTTATAAGTTTTTAATGCGTGAGGAATTGATAACAAGTAATCCCATTGCATTAATAAAATCTTTAAAAACGCCAAAGAAATTGCCGGTTGTCGTTGAGAAGGAAAAGATGGTTTTATTGCTTGATCAATTAAGTGAGGAAGAGGGAGATTTCGAGAAAACAAGGGATTTTATAGTACTGGAATTATTATTTGGTACGGGAATCAGGTTAGCGGAATTATTAAAAATAAAGGAAGTAGATATTGATTTTTATAATAAAAAAATACTTATATTCGGAAAGAGGAGCAAGGAGCGTTTTGTTCCCATACACCAAACACTATTTGATGAATTGAAAAAATATTTGAAAATGAAAAAAGAAGAGAATTTTCAAAACATTTCATCAGAATTAATCGTTAGCAAAGAAGGGAAGAAAGCTTATCCTAAACTTATTTATCGGATAGTAAAGAAATATTTAAGCACCATAACATCCCAAAAGAAAAGGAGTCCGCATGTTTTGCGGCATACATTTGCTACAGCGCTGTTGGACAACGGTGCGGATTTAAATGCAATCAAAGAACTATTAGGTCATGCTGGGTTATCGGCGACACAAGTGTATACGCATAATTCAGCAGAACGTTTGAAAACAATTTATAAACAAGCTCATCCAAAGGCTTAAAAAAGGAGGAAAAATGAACATTA
>JBEBTR010000014.1:0-37739 GCA_040393725.1 Sphingobacterium endophyticum
GTGACCCTCTGCTTGTAAGGCAGATGCTCTGAACCAGCTGAGCTAATTCTCCTTATTTTCTTTGTGACCACTTCCGACTTTATGTCGGAATGCTCTGTACGAACCGAGCTTTGATCCTTTTCGCTGTTGCGGTGTGCAAATATAGGTGTAAATTCTGATTTACAAAATATTTTACACATATTTTTTAACCCTAAACTGTCAATCAATTCAGTGCCAAATAATTAATTTATATAAAAATAAGATTTTTGAACTAAAAACAAACCTATTAGTCCTTTAATAACGATTTATTGAAAATAAGAATAGATCTTCTCCATATAAAAAGCCTCATCTAAAGACCTTAACAATTCCGACATTTCGAAGCGATCAAATGAAAAATTGATACCTGGATAAGGACTACTAAGAATCATTCTTTGCCTGCCATCAGGAAATGAAATAGGCTCAGTTTCCTTGTAAATATCTTTTACGATGGATCTAAAGGCAATGAAATCTGCTTTGCTGAAATTAATCATGAGGTTATTGAAACACAGATGAATCATTTCTTGATCCTCAGGCATACTGATGAAGCCTAGCTCACTTTTGGAAAGAATTTTTAGGCGGCAATTATTCATATATGTTCGGTGCTTTATTTGTGCCTGCATTACCCGCACGCCTATCTCATGCGGGTAAACAGGACTTCTGTATAATTGAAACTATTTTTTCTTTGCTGTGGTAAATGTAATATTTATTTAGAATGATTATAAATAATATTCCCTTTATGACATTTGGATTATATTTTATCGTATAGGTTAAACATTGGTTCTGTTTGGGCTTGGCTTTGGTCTTGGTCGTGTTTTGCTCGTGTCTCATCCACATCTTGTCCAAAAGTTATCCGGAGCTCGTCCGCTCGCAAGCGGTCGAGCTGTGGACAATGTCCTAGCAAGGTGCGGACCATTCACGAGCGAAACACGACTAAAACACAACTAAAACCAATATAAAACACAAAGTGTCTTATACTAGAAATAGCTTTTCCATAAAAAAATACAAGCAGACCTTACCGTTGGACAACAGCAAGTAAAAGGACTTAAGTAGATTATACACTAATCATAAAACTTCCAAGAAACTCCAAACCTTAAAAAGGCTGGGTTCATAGGATATCTTCTGACAGTATAGTATCCATTTGGATAAACATGTTGATTTGCAAAATTGTAGCTCACAAATAGATTCACACGATCAATATTACCAGTCATCCAGAAGTCTACAATTGGGTAGGTAGAGAATTCTATCCCTACGTTGTCATTGTAAAACTGACCGGAGTTAATGGAATAAGAAGGTGTACGAAACGGGGTGTTAAATTTAACATCCATACCAATTCTAAAATCCATCACATTGTACAGGATATTTGCATAGTATAGACTGTGCCATGTGTATAATTCTGGGGTAGCGAGTACAGCCATGGCATCTGATTTTTGATAGACTACCCTATTGTCTAAATGCCATCTGCGGAATTTAAAATTCTGCCCGATGGTTAACTTTAAAAGATTTAAGTTGCTTTCTTGTGCAGGCATAATATGTCTGCTTAGAAGGGTGCTATTTTCAGGGTTGTCAATCTCCTTAAAATAGGTGTAGTTATTAATCAGGAAGTATTCCAGCTTTCCGGTAAAGCCAACCTTATCATTGGCATATTGAAACGAAAGGTTTTGGGTCTTAATTTTTTCAAGGTTCAAATCTTCCTCCTTCCACGAATGATAAGAAAGGTTTGCGTTTTCGAAGATCATTTCTGGGGATTTGTTCTGCGAATATGCCCCAATCCTTAATTTTCCGAGTACATCGCTTAAGTGCACATCGGCATAGGCCTCATAAAGGAAATCTCCAAAATTACGTCCAATTACAATTTGGTTGGCAGAGAAGTTTAAATCCACTCGATCGGAGAATTTATATCCTATAGCGCCTTTAACCATACTGTTTTGATAGAATCTATTGAGCATACTATCAGCATACCAGATCAGGTCATTCTGGAAACCTAATTCTACTTTTGCTTCGTTCTTGAGGTTCTTACCTCGGAGATAGAAGCTATAGGTAAAATCATTGGAGATGGTTGTTATTTTCGTTGTATCATCGACTTCAATTAAATTTCGGTCGTTATAAGGCAGGGCATTATAAAGATCCGATTGATTTTTATAGAAGATGAACTTTTGTTGGCGGATACTTGAATTATGAGCGACGACATTGGTTGGATGAATTTCAGCATCGGGACCACTTCCGCTCACGGTATCAATTCTTCCTAAATAATAAGATTGCCTTAGGAAAAAACCAAGGTCTTTCCATTTATTATAAGGTCTATTTTTTTGAATACCATCCAGTCTCACAGGATATCTACTCGGCGAGGTATTATCCGAAGTATCCCTGAATAAAGTATCATTTCGTACAGAGCCATTTTCGGTGGCATCTAAGGTGTTGAAAGTAAAATTTGAAAGTAGGTTATACCGCTTGCTTGGCGATTCGTACCAAGCGAATACAGCCCCTTTACGGTCACTGTACTGTTGGTTATTATAATACCCGTCCGTATTAGTTGCATGGTATTCCGCTCCTATATTTAAATGCGGATTAATATTCTGTGCTAATTTTGCACGGAACACCTGATCATCGAAGAAGAAACCGACAGCATAGAGCTCTGAATATCGTGCTCGAGCACGATAATAATGAATGGAATCTGGGTTAACGAGATAGCGTTCCATAGCATGGTATCCCGATTGAAATCCGATAGTCTTATTGGGATTAAACAATAAATCACGGGCAGCAAGACCGTAGGATCCCAAGTTAATGGTTGGGGCCCAGGGAAGATTTTGCTTATTGTAGTATTGAAAGTTTACGTGAGAGGTATCAATCTGAAAGGTTTTAGTTCCCCTCTTCATGGTTGCCAGGTTTGTATAGCGCACGTATTTCGCTGTAAAGATTACAGAATCCTTTTTATTATCCTCAGCATTACGCGCAGAGTCCAATGCAGAACTGAATTCATCTTCAGTCTGAGCGTATAGTTTAGGCAGCAGACTAAACAACATCAATACAAACAGCAACCTTTTTAGCATACTCAAAATAGGATCGGTACAAATTTTATGCCCTCAAAAATAGCGCAAAAAACCAAAATTATTGCATGGCAATTAATTCTTTTAAAATACTTGTCATTTTTGGTTCGGCCTGAGCGGCTACATCTACGATTTCTTTCAAGGAAACCGGCTTTAAATCGACATGGAATCCTTCATCCGTAATAACCGAAATTGCAAAGACAGGCAGGCCCATATGATTGGCAACAATTACTTCAGGAACGGTACTCATTCCGACAATATCACCACCTATAATCCGCATATATCGGTATTCGGCGCGGGTTTCAAGGTTAGGTCCGGGAGCCGAAACATACACGACCTTATGTGCTCGTACACCTAATTTTCCAGCAATTTCCAAACCCTGCTCCAGCATTTTGAAATTATAAGGTTGGCTCATATCCGGGAATCTCGGACCTAGGTCATCATCGTTACTTCCACGCAATGGATTATCGGGGAGGAGATTGATATGGTCTTCAATAATACCGATATCTCCCTTTCGGATATCGGGATTTAAAGAACCGGATGCATTGGAAACAAATAGTTTTTGGATACCAAGCCCTTTCATGACCCGGATCGGAAAAGTAATTTCCTGCATGCTGTATCCTTCATAATAATGAAGTCTGCCTTGCATAGCAACAACTTTGCGGCCAGCTAATGTTCCAAAGATCAATTTTCCGGAATGGAATTCTACGGTCGAGATAGGAAAATTAGGGATATTGGAATACATCATTTGGTGTTCCACTTCAATTTCCTCAACAAGTTTTCCGAGGCCAGTGCCTAAGATAATACCAAATTCTGGGGTGAAATCGCCGATTTTCCGACGTATAGATTGGATAGATTCTTCAATCATATGATAAATGTGTGCAAAAAAACTAGTTAGTCAAACTTACTGTTATTTTTTTGCACACACAAATCAAGCATTGGCCTTATTTAACTACGGTTAACGGGGTCTTAACTTTCCCAGGGGAAGTTAGCCATAACAAGATAAAGGTAATTAAGCCATTATAAACAATCAGTTCGAAACCGATTTTATAGTCTGTTAAAGGAAGAACATACTGTGTCAACAAATAAATGAGAGCCGGAGATATAACACAGATAAAAGGTACTAAGTTATCCTTCACCCTCATTTTCGTCAGGATACCAAAGGAGAATAATCCTAATAACGGTCCATAGGTATATCCGGCAATCTTAAATATAGCGGATACAACAGATTCATCATTGATCACATGGAATAATAGAATCACCAATAGCATCACGACAGAGAATGCCAAGTGTACATAATTACGCTGTTTAACCAATTTAGGGTCATTTGGATTTTCCTTCTTGTTGAAATTTAAAAAGTCGACACAGTAGGAAGTTGTCAAAGCTGTCAGCGCTGAGTCAGTCGTTGCAAAAGTTGCTGCAGTCAATCCCATCATAAAGATAATTCCAGGAACGATAGAAAGATGTCTTAAAGCAATTTCTGGATAAAGGTAATCCGACTTGCCTAAATCAGCGATATTGATTCCATTGGCATCAGCGTAGAAGTATAATAATGCACCAACACAAAGAAAGAACAAGTTAATTACGACAAAAATCCCTGTAAACGTCATCATATTGGTCTGCGCTTCCTTGATGGTTTTCATGCTAAGGTTTTTCTGCATTAAATCTTGATCTAATCCAGTCATGGCAATTGTTACGAAGATACCGCCAATAATATGCTTCCAAATATTTCGAGGATCACCTAATAGATTTTCCCAGATGAAAATTTTAGAATAAGAACTTTCTTTTACTTTTTCGAATGCTTCAAAAACCGTTAAACCTAGACCGTCAGCCATAAAATAGATGGATAGGACGACAGCCAATAACAAGAAAGTGGTCTGTAGGGTATCGGTTATAATAATAGTCTTAAGTCCGCCTTTATTGGTGTATAACCATATAAGAACTAGACATACTGCTACTGTAAGAATGAATGGAACTCCCCAGGCATCAAATATATAACGTTGAAGGACGATAGCCACGAGATATAATCTGAAAGCAGAACCAATCGTTCTAGAAATCAGGAAGATCATCGCTCCAGATTTATAACTTTTATGACCTAACCGTTCTTCTAAGTAGGTATAGATTGAGGTCAGGTTCATACGATAATAAAGGGGCAAAAGGACATAAGCGATGATTATAAATCCGATTGCATTTCCGAGTACAAATTGAAAGTAACTGAAATTATTGGCGTCAGTTAAACCGGCAGGTGTATTACCAACATCTCCGGGAACGGAAATAAAAGTAACCCCTGACAAAGCGGTACCAATCATACCAAAGGCAACCATGTACCATTTAGCATTTCTGTTGGCCACAAAAAATGTAGAGTTATCTGAAGAATTCTTAGACGTAAAATGAGCTACTGCCAAAAGAATCCCAAAGTAAACCACGATAAAGGTTAAAAGGATAATTGGTGACATAATAGATGGTCGAAATTAGTTTTGTTTATTCAGGTTATAGTTATCGATTGCTTTACGTACATTACCAAATTGTTCGATTAAAGCAGTTGCAGTATCCTCATCGGTTCCAGTTTCAGCCATTACCATACGTACACCCCTTCCTACCAATTTGTGGTTGGAAAGTTGCATATCAACCATTTTGTTGCCTTTTACCCTACCTAATTGAATCATAACCGCAGTACTGATCATATTCAGGACAAGTTTTTGAGCTGTTCCAGCTTTCATACGCGTAGAACCTGTAACGAATTCCGGGCCGACAATAACTTCAATAGGATATTTAGCACGAGCTGCAATTGGTGAATTACCATTGCAAACCAAACAACCGGTAGCAATACCTTTTTCATTAGCTTTATCAAGACCGCCAATAACATAAGGAGTAGTTCCAGAAGCAGCAATACCGATGACAAAATCATTTTCATTGATTGCAAATTCCTCAAGGTCTTTCCAGGCTTGCTCAACATCGTCTTCAGCAAATTCAACAGCTTTACGAATTGCTGTATCACCACCCGCGATAAGACCAATTACCCAGTCAAAAGGAACACCATAAGTCGGAGGACACTCCGAAGCATCCAAAATCCCTAAACGGCCAGAGGTACCGGCACCGATATAAAACAAACGACCCCCAGCTTTCATACGATCAACGACAACTTTTACCAGTGCATCAATCTGTGGAATAACTTTTTCCACCGCTAATGGCACTGTTTTATCCTCATTGTTGATATTCGTCAGGATCTCTTGAACCGACATTTTATCTAAGTCCTGATAATTGGAATCTTTCTCCGTTGTGTTAATCATAACATCTAGCATTTGCAATTCTTTCAATAACTTTCCGTAAATATGCGACTTTTTTTGTGAAAAACGCAAAAACACGCATCTAATATTTATAATTCGTCTAAGCCGACGAATTTATAATTTTTATTCTTCAATAAATCAATTATCGTTTCTAATTGATTAAAAAATTTATCTGTCCTTTTAGGATCACTTCCCAAATGGATGATAATCATATGTCCATTCAACCCTTTATCGCTTTCATATTCAAGCAATTGCTTTAAAATAGCGTCTGAGGACATGTACTTCTTTCCCATCTCAGGAAATGTGTAATCTGCAGCAGTCCTTAAACCAGGAGTAAAATTATACAGATCTAATCCAAGTTCCCTTGACCAAGCAGCGATCTCCGTATTGTACCATTCATAAGGAGCAACAAATTTATTTATATTTTTTACACCCAGCTTGTTAAGTTTATCAACATTTGCAATTAAATCTTTGTTAAACTCCTCTTTACTAAGCAATAAACTATCTCTATTTTCCCAAGGAGCATAGAGTAGATGTTGATCAGAATGGGGGCCGACATAATGACCCTGCATACTCAATTTTTTCAACAGCTTTGCCGCTTTCTTATCCTCTAGGAATCTTCCTGTCACAAAAAAGCTTCCAGGAACATTTTCTTTTGTTAATGTTTCCGCTACACTCTGCAGTCCCTCTCTGAATTCATCTCCAGTAAAAATAAGACTGATCTGCCTTTTTGTTTCATCGCCGCGGATAATTGCTCCATGAGCATCAATTACTCTTTTTTTTTTGATTCGTTTTCTTTAGCAGACAACAAATATATTAACGATGCAGTACCGTCCATTGTCGGTTCATTCGTACTGTAATCGCCAAAATCATCATGATAAACCACCAGATCACTTTGGAAATCTGCATAACCATCAGGCTTATACAGTTGTATCCCAATCAAATTATTATAGATAGCAGAGTAGACTGGCCCATCGACAAGTCCACCATCTATCGGATAGTTGTGTAAGTATGTAAACGCTGAATGCGGCTCTGTTGGTGTGTCACCATGTGCAGGCAGTCCGTAAACCATACTAGTTCCCCAAGGATTTACTCCAAAAAGCCAATCGATGTTAGCCTGTTCAAGCTCTTCGAATTGTTTATCGCCAGAAGCTTCTTTGTACCAAATGCATTGAATGGCAAAAGAAGTTGTTAAATTATTGCTACACCATATAAAAGGAACCCCACGCAGAAACATATTTTCCTGTGCTCTGGAATTTACTTCCTCAATTCCCTGTTTATAATAACTTAATGCTTCCTTTTTGGCTTGTCCCACCGAGGATTTCGCCAATTCATAATGTCCAAGATTGATAAATGGGTAATATTGATAATGATTTGCTGTATCCCGAACCATCCAAGGCGTCACTTTTTCCTGCTTAGCAAACGCTAATGCTTTATCTATATGGCTTTTATCGTTGTTCAAATTAAACATGGTCGCTTCAGCTAGTTCCATGTCATCCACCCAATTATCTTCAGCATAGATATATGGAGATTTGACGGAAACTGTTTGTGTAACTCCCGGTTTGATATAGGCATATTGGTAGGCGGTTGCGGCTTTATCCTTTAACAGATTGGCATATTCTGCATTTTGGTTTTTTAACAAATGATGCCCTAATCCAAAAGCACTAACAAATTTTGCTGCCGTTGAACTTGTACCTGTTGTATTGTTCATGAATTTACCACGTTGCTGAGGGTTGCCATCTATAAAATAGACAGGTCTTTCATGGCCACGACCATAAACAGAGTCTTGTCCCGGAAGCCTCATTTTCGTATGGTCTCGGTCATCCGCAATCTGATTGAACATGATATTGGGTTTTGGATGCATTTTCAACAACCAATCCAGGCCCCAAATCGCTTCGTCCAACACATCAGCGATTCCATTTTTCCCATCTAAGCCATTTGCCTGTTTTTCATCAGAGAATACAGCAGGGAAATCTCGGTATGCAGCCAATAAGTGATAAGTAGCATTCGCTGAGGTAGTCGCATATTGTAGATAATCAGAGGCATCATGCCATCCTCCCGCTACTTCAACGCGAGTGCTATCTGGCATTCCAACAGAACTGGTGTACATGGTGAATCCATCATGTGTATGACAGCTATCTTGTAAGAAAGGGTTAAACAGCGTTCTTTGTTGACGCATATAACGCAGAGTAAAATCTGCGGTGCCTTTATATACTTCGGAATTTATTTTAAAAGTTGGGGATTTCGTACCATCATCTGCTAGGATGAAGTACTCGCCATTTTTATTGAATTTTGAGAAATCCAACCGATAACCTTTTGAGAATGGTCCATATTTTCCAAATTCTTTCCCAGCTTTAGCTGTAAAAACTTTTCGGTTTGTCTGTGGGTCAATCAGGCTAAAATTCTTTAATTGTATATCCGACTTCGTAACCCAAACCGCAACTTTCCTGTTGTCCGGTAGATATCCAAGTTGGTTAATCCTTATCCAAGATTGTTCCTGCGCAAAAACCTGCACGTAGGAAATCATCAAAAGAATAATGGTTAAAAATTTCTGCATTATATTTTCAGGTTTAGTAGGTTAGCATTACGATTTTTCCATCCATTGTACTTACGACAACTTTATCCTTTAGGATAAGTGGAGGATTAATCATACCATTGGAGATTTTATATTGCCAAGCGGTTTCACCACTTTTGGGATCAACAGCAGATAATAATCCTTTATCGCTAGGCACAAATATATATTTTGAATTGCTAAAAATTGCAGTCGGAGCTAATTCATATGGTAATTTTAATTTAGCTTTCCAACTGACATCCATGGAAGTTGCATTATTTGGAACGCCAATTAATTCGCCATCCATTGTTTTTGCCAACACCAATTTCTTATCATAAGAAAGTCCCATAGACTCTCTGACACGATATTCATCTTTCTTTTCTCTCCAGATAGTTTTTCCATCTTGGAGGTTAATGGCAGTCATAAATCGATCCGGCGCAACAATAAAAACCCGATCATTGACAACAACAGGGTAACAAGCTGCCGCAGAAAACATCCTGTTGCTATGACCATTTGACCATTGCCAATCCAGATTACCTGTCTTTTGGTTTAAGGCATAGAAACCATTTTTCCAACTTCCGAAAATAACTTTTCCGTCGGCCAGCGTAGGTAAGGTAGATACATAGCCCTGAACCTGGTCAAAGGTCCAATTTATCTTACCGGATTTCACATCGATACAACGGAATATTCCGTCAGATGATCCAATATAAGCTCTTCCTTTTTCTATGGCAGGAGAACCTAAAACAGCCTTTTCAGTTTCAATTTTCCAGATAAGTTTACCGGATTTTGCATTTAATCCGTAAATGAAATGGTCAGAAGAGCCTACTACCACAATTCCCTTGTAAACCGCAGGTGTAGAATAGACTTTTCCACCTGTTTTAAAGGTCCACTGCTTTTTTCCCGACTTTAGGTCTAAGGCATATACTTCGCCTACCGTATTTGCGGTGTACATCCATTTTCCATCGGAACTGATGCCAGCGCCGATATCGCCATGATCTTCAAACTCCCAAACTACTTTTGCAGAGCTTGTCTTGTTTAGCGAATAGTTTGGACGTTTTACTTGATCACTTGATTGAGGATTGACTTTTTGCAGCGCTAATTTCAGCCATGGTTCTTCCGTTTTTAGCTGAGGTTTTCTTACTTGAAAAACGACTGAGTCCTTAGAAAGGGTAATGATATTATATCCTCCAACTTCATCTTTAGCACGGAGGTTGGATCTAGCCATAACTCCTGGAACACCTTCCCAATTATAGAGATGGTTTTGATGCCCATGTCCGCATAAAGCCAATTGAACATTTCTGGTTTTAATCCGATTGATATTTTCATACCAGTTATTTAGCGAAGAATCCAAAGGGTAATGGTTTATTGCAATCAAGGGTTTCTGTTGGTCAGGATGTGCAGCGAAAATAGAATCCATCCAGACTAGGTTTTCTCGAGGCACCTGTCCGGGACTCATACGCATATTAGGACCGGAGGTCGTGCCGATGAACTGAAATCCTTTATGTTCGAAAAAGAAAGTTTCAGCTCCGAAAACTTTTCTAAAGCTGTTGGCACCACTTTCAGACCAGTTGCTATCATGATTTCCAGGAATCACATACAATGGAAGGTGTAGACTATCTAAGATTTGTTTGGCAAGGGCTAATTCTTCATCAGATCCAAATTCAGTCACATCACCGGAAAGGATCACAAAGTCAATGCCTTGCTGCTGATTTAAGTCAAGAACAGTCCTGCGTAAATCATCAGCTCCAGTTGCACCACCTACGTGAGTATCGGTAACTTGAGCGAATTTAAAAGTTTGAGAAAAAAGGGTTAATGGTAAAAGGAACAGCAGAAATAATAGTCTTTTCATAACAAGTATATATAGCAAAAGGTCAATTGCTTGACCTTTTGCTTAATTTTTAAGATTAATTCCAACCCGGTGTTTGGGTTAAAGTATAGCCTCTATCAGCGTATTCTTGTAATAAAGCAATACTTAATGGCGCAAGATAGTTTCTTTCTTGAACCGGTAAGCGGTTTGCGTAATTTCTTACGACGTAGAAACCTTCCATTTCGGCATCGTTTGTACCATCATAAGTTACAATTTTACCGTCGGCTTTTTGAACCTGAAGCTTACCTTTATAGGCCGCTAAGATTTTTCCTGGATTTTTTTTATCTCCAAAATCTTTGACGCCAATCACCCAAGAGCCTCTTTTGTAATTGTCTTTATCGAAATTCAGGTAGTTCAATTTTTTCCAACGACGGATATCTTGAATCCTTGCATATTCAAAGACAAATTCCATACGGCGTTCACGACGGATTTCCCACATTAATTGAGAAACATCGGAGTCCCTAGCCGGATCAACAGGCAAAGAAGACAACAAAAGTGGAGCTGTTTGTTTAACCCCTTTAGCTTCTGCTTCAGCATCTAACGGTCTTAAGCGGATGGCATTGATTGATTTGTCGATATCACCTTGAGAAACAGCAGGACCACCATAGAACTCTGCCAAGATTTGTTTAGCCTCAACCCAGTTCAAAACCACTTCTGCCAAACGAGCTACTGGTGCATCGTTGGTATTGGTGTTAGAACCCCATTTTGGAGGATATGCTTGACCAGAATTAAGGTAAGTTAAAGCCTCTCTAGCAGCGAATTTATACGCGTAAACCAAAGTTCCGATTGCAGGCGTGTTCACGGTATCCATGAAAGTAGCTTCAAAACGAGGGTCACGAGTTTTAATTAATTCAGAAAGTCTGAAATTCTTCGCATTGGCAGTCGATGAACTTTGGAAAGTTTTACCGTCATTACATATAAATGCTTCGATTAAGTTTAAGTTAGCAGAACGAGCTTGGTTTTCCGTACCGTTGCTATAAGACCCAACCGAGTGACGAATGGTTAATGCATCGTCATAAATTCTAGCGAAAATAACTTCTTTATTACTAGCCAGGTTTTCAGAAGCGAATAGGCTTTTAAAATCAGAAGCGAAGCTATATTTACCAGAATCCATCACATATTGAGCAGCATCACGAGCTAATTCCAAATACTTTTTAGCTCTCGTTTTGTCAATATTGTGATAGTGTTGCCAAGAACCTTCAAACAACATCATGTTTGAGATCAGGGCAGCGGCAGCATAACGATGTACATAACCTGCACCATCAGACTCGCGCATATTTGCTAAAACATATTTGAAGTCCTCATAGACTTTATCCATTACCTCCACGCGTTTAGTCCGAGGTTTGTATTGGGTATCGAAGTCATTAGGTTCAACTGGAGCATCAAAATAAGGCACATCTCCGAAATTGCTTACCAATCTGCTATATTCGAAACCACGGAAGAATCTACCCACTGCTGACCAATGTTTGTATTCATCTTCAGTCAATTTAGGTTTAGCGAATTTTTCGATCCTATCGATCATGATATTTGCCTTTCTAACCCAGTAGAAGTTCCAGTTAGGTCCCTGGAATTCAGGGCTTAAAATTGAGACTGCAGAAGAGGAAGAACCACCGCCCCCTGTTGGAGGTGTACTGGTTAAAGCTAGCTGTTGGTTTTCAGATGTAAGATCATCTGAGAAATTATATCCGATAACCGGAGCATAGGCAGTTCCCCATGCTGAATTATATCCTACAAAATAATTCGGATAGAAATCATTTGCATACAGTCGCAAATCATTTTCATTTCTCCAATAGGTAGCTTCAGAATCCACCATGGAGTTCAAATCCGGTCTGTCCAAGAATTTTTCACAGCTGGTGAAAAGAAGGGCAGATCCTAGAATTAGATATGTTAATTTTTTCATTGTTCTTAGAATTAGAAGTTCAACTGTAAACCAAATGAAGCAGATTTGAAAGTTGGAGTACCAACCCCTGTTCTACCGCCATTGTAGTTATCTTCATTAAACATGGAGAAACCAGAAACTACTTCAGGGTCGATTGGCAAGCCATTCAATTTATCCCATGTAAAGAAGTTTTCTAATGCCACATAAACACGTACATTGCTCAATTTCGCGTGAGAGATAAAGTCCTTCGGCAATACATAACCAAATGTAATGTTCTTGATTCTGGTATAAGAAAGATCTAAAAGGTATCTAGACTGAACTTGCATGTTATTTGCCGAATTACTACCAGCATTGTTGAATGCTGCTGGGTAGAATGCGCCAGTGTTTTCAGGAGTCCAGTAATTATCTACGATTGCCGCAGGCATAGCACCATCTGCAGTATTGAAACCTGCGATTGCTAAACCACCGTTACCCCAGATTGCTCTCTGACCAGTTCCTTGGAAGAAAATCGAGAAGTCAAAACCTTTGTAATCCGCACCTAAACGTAAACCATAGTTATAACGAGGGGTTGAATTACCGATGATTTTCATATCTCCAGGATTGTCGATTGTACCATCACCATTATCAATTTCACCATCACCATTTAAATCTTTGAATTTAACATCACCCGGACCGAAATCAAACGTACCTGTATTCTCCAAACGAGTTTGGTAGACAGGCTTACCGTTTTGATCATTTAATTGGTAAGTAGATCCACCACCACTTGAGAAATATTTGGTCATATCCTCAGTCAGCGTAACTTTCTGTGGCTTACCGTCAGCTCCTAAAACGAAGTCATCCATTTGATACAACCTATCTGTTTCGTATCCCCAAATATCACCATAAGCACGGCCATCGTAATTTGAAGACATTAAACGAGATGCTGTGTAATTGTAGAATCTGGAAACTGCATCGTCAAAGTTAGCACGGATGTTGAATCCTAAACCATTTTCAAAACGGTGATTGTAATCTACCGCAACTTCGTAGCCTTTCGTTTGAAGTTCACCGAAGTTACCTAGAGGAGCACCACCTCCAATAGTCCAGGTTGTTCCTTCAAATGGAGCAAACATATTCTTGGTAGTACGGATATAATAATCGAACACAAATCCTAGTCTGCTGTTTAGGAAGCGCGCATCCACACCGAAATCTTTAGTTTCTAAATCTTCCCAAGTAATATCTTTCAAGCTAAATCTTGGAGATCCAACAGCATAGAATTTATTGGAACCACCAACCCAAGTAGATTCATAAGCATCCATAGTAGGGCTGTATAGACCTGCAGGTACAGCTTGGTTTCCAATAACACCATATGATGCTCTGAATTTCAATTGAGAAAGAGCAGGTTTCGCCCATTCCATAAAGTTTTCTTCAGAAATTACCCATCCAGCAGATGCAGAAGTGAACCATCTCCATTTCAACTGATCGATAAATTTGGAAGAACCATCATACCGTGCATTGGCTTCCAATAGATATTTGTTCTTGTAAGCATAATTCACACGTCCGAAGAAACCTACCTGACTGGTCCAATAAGTACCACCACTACCAGTAACAACACCAGAAGCTAGATCAAATTGAGGATTATTTAAGTCAAGTAAGTTTGTTTTCTGTGTCCAGTTATATTTTCCATAATCAGAAACAATGTTTGTACCTAACATAAACTTGAAATCATGACCTTGCTCTAAATTTAAGTTATAAGTCGTGAAAGCATTTAATGTATGTTTATACTCATACGCTGATCTTGCATACACATGATCTGGGTTACCCCCTGGAGCAGTATATTGATAGGTATTTAAGTCATAAGCAGGCATTGCCCCAGCAGCCCCAGCAGCAACTACAGCACCTGTTCCGTCCACATAAACTGGATTTCCAGAAGCATCAAGACGAGCAATAGGCGCTACCCAGCTATCTGCAGCAGTAAAACGAGTACCTGGTCTAAACCAGTTATAGTCTTCATTCGTAAAATTGTAATCCACATCTAATTTCCAGTTCTTAGTCATGTTAACTGTTGCACCAGCATTTAAATTGATGTAGTTACGTTTCATAGAAGCTTCATTAGCATCTGAATATTCAGACCAAGGGCTACGGATCTTGCTTCCATTTTCATCTAATCCCATTGGATACATTGAACTCCAACGATACATGTAATACCATGGATCGGCAGTTGTTGAGTTCGTTGCATATGGATATAATTTATTACGCTGTGCAAACATGGCTCCTGCACGTAGAGTCAAATAATCATTGACATCTGTTGACAACCTTACAGCAGCGTTCGCTCTTTTAAACTTATCGGAATCACCAGCTTTCAACATACCGCTTTGTGCAATATGACCAAATGTTGCGGTATATTTTGTTTTACCTACAGTTCCGTTCAATGATGCATTGTTCGTAATGGTAGGTGCCCATTCCCTAACCATATATTCGTAAGGATCATAGGTTCTCAAGCCTAGTTTTCTTCCTGGATTAGTAGGATCAACGATCCAGTCACGACCGTAAACTGTTGGATCTCCGAAGCCAATTGACGAGCCATAGGTTTCATCCCACTGTTTAGCCATTTCATAACTTTCCGGAGTCAAATAATAGAAGGCTCCAGAAATATTTGAACCCACTCTTTCCATCGCATCTTTGGTATATTTCAACGCGTTGATCCTTCCCATTTCATATTTTTTGAAAGGGTTTTGGAAAGAGAAGTTATTAGAATAGGAAATATCAATCTTTTCACCTTTGGCACCAGTCTTAGTGGTGATCAAGATCACACCGAAAGCTGCTTTTGCACCATAAATAGAAGAAGATGCAGCATCTTTCAACACGGAAATAGACTCGATATCATCAGGGTTTACGTATTGGATACTAGGTATTTCCACGTTATCCAATAAGATTAAAGGATTCCCATTTCCTTGTACGGAAGCCAAAGCACCGCGGATTTTGATTTGTGGGTCGGAACCAACTTCACCACTAGGGATGGTAACAGTTAAACCCGGAGTAACCCCCTGAATACCGCGACCAATATCAGCGATAGGACGACCTTCCAGGTTATCTTTAACACTAATAGAGGCCACAGCACCTGTTAAGTTACCTTTTCTTTGAGTACCATAACCCACAACTACAACCTCGTCCAGAAGGTCACTAGATGATTGAAGGGTAACATTGACAGTATTACCTGCAACAGTTACTTCTTTGGATTCGTACCCTACGAAAGAGAATCTTAATGTTGATCCTACAGGCGCAGAAATGGAAAATTTACCACTGTCATCAGTTGCTGTGGTAACGGTTGTACCCACGACATTTACAGTAGCTCCTGCGATAGGACCATCTGAGCCGCTAACCGTACCAGTTACGGTATTTTGCAGCACCGATGAAGCCTTAGTCCAGCTAGCATGGTTTCCAAGTGCAACAAGACCTTTGTTTGCGTTGAAAGACGCATAAGTCGGCATTGTTAGACCCAGAGCGAGAGAAAAGAGTAGAAGTCTTCGCATTGCTTTAAGAGTTAATAATAATTTATAATTTTTGTTATCATAATTCGGTTTATTCCCATCTAACTGAAACAACCGATGTTTTTGTTCATTGACCTTTCAGGATCAAAATCCCCATTATGCGAATAGGCCCAATAAAAATTGAGCCATCACATGCTTGTTTTTCATTTGAAATCTGGGTAGATCAAATATTTTGATCTCATCTTCTTGTACTCGTCCAATTCAGGTTTCCAGCTTTCGCGAATTTCCTCTTCCGTTTTTCCAGCAACGATTTGCTTTCTTAACTCATCCGTTCCGGCTAGTTTATCAAAGAATTCTGCGCGGGCAAAAAACTTAGACTTGTCTGGCATTTTATTATAGAAGTAGAGAATATATTTTAATGTAAATTTCTGTTTATCAGCGTCCAGCCCACGAAGATCCAGACCATAATTAACATTGCCTTTGCCTTCCACATGTTTCGCCATTCCTGCCTTTTCAGTCGGTGTAAAGGTGAAATCACCGTATACCGGATTATTATAACCTACTACTTGGAAAGGCCAATCCGTTCCGCGACCAACAGAAATATCTGTTCCTTCGAATAAGCATAAAGAAGCATATAAGCGAACTGATAAATGATTTGGAAGGCTTGGAGATGGGATAACCGGAAGATTATACATACTGGAGTGGGTATAGTTTTGAACAGGTACAACAGTCAACTTACATTGCTTTCCTTGTTCTAACCATTTTTCTCCATTGATCATCTTAGCCAACTCTCCAACAGTTAGGCCATGAACCATAGCGATTTTATGATAAGACACATTGGATTTAAATTTATCGTCTTTACGAACCGGTCCATCGACTTGGTCACCGCAAGGATTTGGGCGATCTAAAACTATCAATTCTTTGTTGTGCTTGGCACATAATTCCATGACACGATGGAGAGAAGTGATATAGGTATAAAAACGTGCTCCAACATCCTGCAAATCAAAAATCATGACATCAATGGACTGGACTATAGAATCCTGCTTTTCATTTCCACCATATAAAGTGAAAAGAGGCAAACCGGTTTTTGCATCCACATCATTGGAAACTTTCTCTCCTCTTTCGATATCACCACGGAAACCATGTTCAGGGGCGAAACCAAATTTAAGGTTTACTTTCTCTTTCAACAGTACATCAACAAGATGTTCATTCTGAGGGCCAACTACAGATGTCTGATTACCCATTAACCCAACTTTCTTGCCTTTCAAAAGAGGCAGATAAGCAGATAATTGGTCTGCAGCAGGTAGAATTGTTCCTTGATTTACAACAACTGAAGATTTATCATCATTACTGGCAACGATTTTGTTTTTAGTTGAACCACAGCTACTAGTTAACAGAAGCCCAATTACAGAAGCGTATAAGAATATGTTTCCCATTAATTTATGATTTGGTACATCGAGTTTAGCAATAAAACCACGCTAAAATTAACACAAATACCGCATAATAAAGCAAGGTAATGACGGAATAATGACATATTTCGCAAAACAAACTGTTAAACACGCATAAATCGGAATAAAGGTTCGAATAAAAATGCAGAAGGTTTAGCCCATAATCGTTGAATTTTAGCAGATTAAAGCATTTAGCCGCGCAACCGATTGCACTCTTAAGTGTAAATCATACACATATCAGTAACATTTACGTGACATACTGATAGCTTAAGGTCATTGTAAAAACAAAACAGCAGATAGGTGTCGATCCTATCTGCTGTTTTGTAAATATATTAATCCTTATAGATTATTCGATGGCTTCACCGGCATAGTCACCTTCATTCCCTAATCTATCGATTGGTTTTATAGCAACAGCATTTAGTTTTTGACCATCTTTACTCTTTGGAAGGCTCAATTCAGATTGAGGCGCATCGAGAATCTGTACATCCCAAGTATCTCCATATCGTGCATAGGTGACCCATTTAAAAACTTGTTCAGGCTGTTTATGAAGCCATTTCACAAATACACTGCTTGGCTGATTTGTTAGCAATAGCGTTGGTTTTAAAATAGGGTTAGCAGAAAGCCATGGAGAGGCAGGAACTAACGCTTTTTGAGAATATGGTCCTTCGTGTAAGGCTTTTAATAACATTGGATTTTTTGTTAAACCTGCAATGCTCCAGTGTACAGCACCTACGCTATTTGGAATAACCTCACGAGTAACAGCAATCTGTCGTTTAATCTCGTCTGCACGGTTAGCAGCCCTTACCTCAACAGTATTCAGTCCTGGCCACAAATGGCGGTTATGTTTGTTTTCAGATTGCCACCATTTCAATAAACTTGTAAAACTCTGTTTTGGGGGATCAATCGGCCAATACAATTGTGGGGTAAAATAATCTATCCAGCCTTCATTGAGCCAAAGTTTCGCATCTGCATATAGTTCATCGTATTGAGATGATCCAGTTACTCCTGAAGGATAGCCTGGTTTCCATATACCAAATGGGCTCAAGCCAAATTTTACAGCAGGTTTTTCCTTTTTAATTTCTGTATAGATGCGCTTAATAAATTTATTGACATTGTCTCTTCTCCAGTCAGGTCTGCTTAGGTTACCACCAGCTTTTTTATAGGCAAACCAGGTTTTGTCATCTGGGAAATCCGATCCGCCATTATAAGTAGCGTAAGGATAGAAATAATCATCAAAATGCACACCATCGATATCATAACGCTTCACGATATCCATAACCACTGCTGCGGAATGGTCTTGCGTTTCTTGGCTAGCTGGGTCGAACCAATACATTCCATTTCTGAGACGAACGATATTGTCTGGGGATTTGCGAACTAAGGATTCACCCGTCACTTGTCCACCATTGCTATGGTGAGCGCGATAAGGATTTAACCAAACGTGAAGTTCTAAACCTCTTTTATGAGCCTCTTCAACCCAAAATTCCAAAGGATCATAGTATGGACTTGGAGCCTTACCTGTCTGTCCTGTTAAAAAATAGGACCAAGGTTCTAAGCTTGACTTATACATCGCATCAGCAGAAGGCCTTACCTGAAAGATAACAGCGTTGAAGTTGTTATTTTTCAACATATCCAATAGGTTAATTGCTTCTTGTTTTTGCTGTTCGGTACTGAGGTTATTCTTACTCGGCCAATTGATATTTGCAACTGTTGCCACCCATGCTGCACGAAATTCTCTAGGTACATTTGGCAGGTTAGCCTTGAATACAGGTTTCTCAACTACTTTCTTTTGCGTAACCGGTTCGCCAGCTGGTTTAGGATTTGCTTTAGTTTCAGCCGGTTTTTCTTCTTCTTTTTTAGTTTCTTCCGGATTTACTGTCTCTACAGAGGCAGTTGGTTTCTGCAAAACTTTTCCTTGCCTTCTTTTCGAGCCACATGATACGATTACCACCGCCAACAACACAAAAAGACAAAGACTTAAAAATCTTCTCATCATAAATTCGTTCTTAACTCACAAAATTAAGCTTTTTATAAGCTTTCCTACTAATTGTAACCTATTCTTTATATATTAAATAACTTTTTGACCTTGAAACACAACCTGTTGAACCTGAAAATTATGGTCAAAAACCAACACATTGGCGATTGATCCACTATTTAAATTACCGATATCATTTCTTCCAAATAACCTTGCTGGATAAAGGGTTGCCATCCGAAGGCTTTCATCCAGACCGATTCCTACCTTCTTGACACAATTTTCTACTGCTTTTAACATACTCAAAGCTGATCCAGACAAGGTACCATCCGGCATGCTATAATGGTCAACATTCAAGACATGCTGATAGATTCCTTTGTCACAAGCGGCCACCGCATCTGTAATCAGAAACAATCGCTCACCCATTAATTCTTTCGATATTTTCACGGCTTCAAAATCCACATGTACCCCATCTACAATGATGGATGCGCAAACCTCAGGATGATTGAACGCAGCACCAGGCAGCCCCACATCTCGGTGATGTAAAGGGGACATGGCATTCCAAAGGTGTGTCACTGCGGGTATCCCGTTATCAAAGGAATGGGTAGCTTGTTGATAGGTTGCTGCACTATGTCCAGCAGTAATTAATACATTATTCTCATTTAAATAATCTATACATTCCTGATCAGTCAACTCTGGCGCCACAGTCATCATTTTTACCTCATCAGCATTTCCTTCTATTAAAGATTTCAAAAGATCAACTGTTGCTTTTTGAATAAGTTCGGCAGGATGAGCACCACGTTTGGCGGCATTTAAAAAAGGACCTTCTAAATGGAGCCCTAAAGCTACTGTAGGGTTTGCTTTTTTAAATACCTCAATTGCTTCTTTGAATAATTCCAACGTGTTGGTTGCCAAGGTCAGGACAAAGGAAGTACAGCCCTGCTTGAGTAAATTCTGTTCTATTCGGTGTATAGAATCAACCGTTAATTCAGCAGAAAAAAGGTCAGTACCAGTTCCATAAATCTGTAAATCTATAAGACCTGGGCAAATATTAGCCCCCTCAACATCCCAATTTTGGTAACCTTCAGGAACATCTTTGCTGGGGATAATACCTGCTATTCGATCATCGTCTATTAAAAGTGCGTGTTGATCATAAATATGATGTTCTGAATAAATCCTTCCATTGGTTAAAGCTAATTTCTGTTTCATTCTGCAATTTACTTATTGTTCTCAATTGTTGAAAATCCAAACACCTAATCGTATATTAGACCATCAAACGTAAAGAACAAATCCTAATAGGAAACTACGTTTAGGCATATTTTAGTATAAGAGAAATAAAAACATGGCACAAAAAGAAATTCTAAACACGGAAAAAGCACCAGCAGCAATCGGACCATACAACCAGGCAATCAAAGCCGATAATACGTTATATGTATCGGGTCAGATTCCATTGATCCCTGAAACTATGGAACTAATTAGCACCGGTGTAGCGGATGAGACCCATCAGGTATTGAAAAATGTAGGTGCGATTTTAAAAAATGCCGGCTACGATTATTCAGATGTGGTAAAAACTTCGATTTTCTTGAGTAGCATGGACTATTTCGCAACTGTCAATGAGGTATATGCAGAGTATTTTAAAGAAAATCAGCCTGCGCGAGAATGCGTTGCTGTAAAAACATTGCCCAAAGAGGTTAATGTAGAGATTTCTGTCATCGCCTGGAAATCTTAAATAGAAAGGTATTATACGGTAAAAAGTCTGCTTAATTGAAATAAGCAGACTTTTTTATTTAAAATCAAACCAATCAGATTATAAGCTGTTATTCCAATTATTAAATCATTTGCACACTAACAGTTTCATGAATTTTTCAATGAAGGTAACCAATATCACTTTTTAATTGAGAAAAGCTATGGATATTTATAACACAAGAAAATTGCTATGAGATTAAAAGGAAAAGTGGTCATTATCACGGGCGCAGCCTCGGGAATGGGTGAAGCCATGACATACCTATTTGCTAATGAAGGCGCAAAGGTAGTTGCTACCGATATTCAGATTGATAAATTAAGAGGAATAGTGGAGAAAATACAATCAGAAGGCTTTCATGCAGTTGCTGTACAACAAGATGTTTCAAATAAAGAGACATGGTTTCAAGAAGTTATTCCAGCTGCCATCAATAATTTTGGAAAGATTGATGTATTAATCAATAATGCAGGGATTTCGGTTCCAACACCTTTTGAGGAACAGGATGAGGATTTATGGCAAAAGACCTATGCAATCAATGTCAACAGTGTGATGTTGGGAATGCAGGCAGTATTGCCCCACATGAAAGAAAATGGGGGTAGTATTGTGAATGTTTCATCCATAGCAGCATTAACAGGGATGGCTGGTCCGGGCTCTTATACCGCATCAAAAGGTGGAGTTTCTGCTATTACCAGAGCGGCAGCAGTAGATTTTGGAAAGTACAATATCCGGGTAAATGCCATTAATCCAGGCTATATCAAGACGCCAATGTCTGAATCTCATTTAAGCAATGAACAATACCATCAATATTTAATGTCTATCATACCACTAAAAAGTTATGGAGATGCTAAGGATATAGCATTAGCCGCATTATTTCTTGCATCGGAAGAATCCAAATACATCAATGGAGTAAACCTTCCGGTTGATGGCGGAACTACAATACAATAGACCTACATCTATCTAAATAAAACAAATCAAAAGTCCCTTTATACAGGGACTTTTTTCATTTAATAGATTAAAGTGTAGCACATTACAAAAACAAACGTTTAAATACTACACTAAAGTTAAACCATAAACTTATTATCATGAAGTCAGCAATCCATTTATTCAGTATGATTACTTTTTTGTTTTTATTTTCTTGTGATAAGATGAATTTAGATAGCGAAAAGGCTCAAGACCAATTGGAGCTAGATAAAATGCTCCAAAAAATTACAGAATTGGCGAATTCTGTGGAGTGTAATAATTCTAATGATTGGAATTTTATAGCCTTGGGCGAAAAAGCCTGTGGAGGTCCAAAAGGTTATATTGCATATTCAAAAACTGTGATAAAAGACGGATTTGAAGACCTTGTTAAAGAATACAATGAAGCAGATATTGCATTTAATAAGAAATATAAACTTATTTCAGACTGTATGCTGTTGCTGCCGCCTAGTATGGTTACCTGTAAGGACGGGAAAGCAGAACTGATCTATAAATACTAAATAAAACGTGAAGGCATACTACTTGGGTTTTCATTTTTTACTATTTTAGTGGGATTATCTATCCCATGGCAGATTTATCTTTAATTACTCCCATTGAATATCTTAAAGGTGTAGGTCCTCAAAAGGCTGATGTACTCAAAAAAGAGCTGCAAATCTTCACTATTGGCGATTTATTACAGACCTATCCATTTCGCTATATCGACCGCACGAAATTTCATAAAGTCCGTGAATTACATTCGGATATGATCGGTGCCCAGGTATTGGGAAGATTAATGAGCCTACAGGAAATTGGGGAGAAAAGGAGCCGGCGATTAGTTGGTCAATTCAAAGATGATACGGGAATGATGGAGCTGGTCTGGTTTCAAAGTATTTCTTGGTTGAAAAAAGGCTTAAAAGTTGGCGCTGCTTATATCATTTACGGAAAACCTACAGAATTCAATGGGTTGATTTCCATTACCCATCCAGAGATGGAACTGTATCAACAACAAGGAAAGAAGGTCGGAAATATGACCATGCAGCCCGTCTATTCTTCCACTGAGAAACTAAAGAAATTTAACCTAGATAGCAAAGGGATTCAGAAGCTTCAACAAACTGCTCTAGAAATCACCCTTAGGTCAATTCAAGAAACTCTTCCTCAATACATTTTAGAGAAATTCCAATTTCTATCTCTTCAGCAGGCTTTGTTAAGCATTCATTTTCCACAGAATGAAGCCCTGATGAAGGCCGCAATCTATAGATTGAAATTTGAGGAGCTTTTCTTTATACAGCTTAGGTTATTAAAAAATAAGCAACTCAACACGCAACGGTACAAGGGACATCTCTTTAATCAAGTTGGCGACAAGTTCAACCGTTTTTTTAATGAAAGACTTCCATTCCCTTTGACGAATGCACAGAAAAGAGTAGTCCGGGAAATTCGGTTGGATTGTAATACTGGAGCACAGATGAATAGGCTGGTGCAAGGAGATGTTGGCTCTGGGAAGACTGTTGTCGCATTGATGAGCATGCTGCTTGCTATTGACAATGGCTACCAAGCCTGCATGATGGCACCCACAGAAATCTTGGCTACCCAACATTACAATGGATTGAAAGAGCTTCTAGGGGATGACATTTGCAATGTTAAATTACTAACAGGCTCCACCCCTGCTAAAGCCCGAAGGGTAATCCATCAAGAACTGGAGGATGGAACATTGGATATTTTGATAGGCACCCACGCATTAATTGAAGACAAGGTAAAATTTAAGAATATTGGTTTTGTAGTTATCGACGAGCAGCATCGATTCGGCGTGGAACAACGTGCTAAATTGTGGCGGAAGAACAGCATACCACCGCATATGCTGGTCATGACCGCGACCCCAATCCCACGAACATTGGCAATGACCATGTACGGGGATCTTGATATTTCAATCATTGATGAGTTGCCGGCAGGTAGAAAACCCATTAAGACGGTTCAATTCTTTGAAAACCAAAGATTACGGGTTTTTGGTTTTATGCGAGAAGAAATTGCCAAAGGTAGACAAGTCTACATTGTATATCCGCTGATCAAGGAAAGTGAGAAAATGGACTTGCTATATCTTGAAGCTGGTTTAGAGGGATTGATGCGGGAGTTTCCATTACCGGATTTTAAAATTAGTATTGTCCATGGTAAGATGCCTGTAAAGGACAAGGATTTTGAAATGCAAAGATTTATCAAAGGAGAAACCCAGATTATGGTTGCAACGACCGTTATTGAGGTTGGAGTAAATGTTCCAAATGCCTCAGTCATGGTTATTGAAAATTCAGAGCGCTTTGGTCTTTCACAGCTACATCAATTACGCGGACGAGTAGGACGTGGAGCAGAACAGTCCTTTTGTATTTTAATGTCCAGCAATAAGTTGAGCAAGGAAGGCAGAACAAGGTTAGAGACCATGGTGAGAACGAACGATGGGTTTGAGATAGCGGAAGTGGACTTACAACTTCGAGGTCCTGGCGATTTATCTGGCACACAACAATCTGGTGTATTGGAAATGAAAATTGCTGATTTGGCAAAAGATCAAGCCATACTTTCGGAAGCTAGGCAATTAGTCATTCAAATCTTCAAAGAGGATCTGAATCTGCAAGAAGAAAGGAATCAACTATTAGCACAATACCTAAACAAAAGTGCTCCAACGATTTCATGGGACAAAATCTCGTAAATTCCGTAACTTTGTAACCTGTTTCTACTGAGGCGGGTTAAAACAAGTACAAACCATTCAACGTTTTACTTGTTCAATTTTAAAAACAATAAATGGCAAGATTTAAAATACATGACACGGCAGTTAAGCCGGAAACAGCGGTATTGGTAAGTGTAATTACTCCGGATGTTTCTGAGGAAACTGCAAAAGAATATTTAGAAGAATTAGAGTTTTTGGTAACTACCGCTGGTGGTATTACCAAGGGCATATTTACGCAGAAATTGGCTTTTCCTGACCGTGCAACATTTGTGGGCTCAGGAAAACTGGATGAGATAAAAGAATTCATCAAAGCCGAAGAGATTGATATGGTTGTTTTCGATGATGAATTATCTCCATCTCAATTAAGAAATATTGAGAAATATTTTGAGATTAAGGTACTGGACAGATCCAATTTAATCTTAGATATTTTTGCAAAGCATGCCAAAACAGCGCAAGCAAAAACGCAGGTCGAATTGGCACAATTGCAATATTTACTTCCCAGATTGACCAGGATGTGGACGCACTTGGAGCGTCAGCGAGGTGGTATTGGTATGCGTGGGCCGGGTGAAAGTCAGATTGAAAGCGATAGACGGATGATCTTGAATAAGATTTCCCTGTTGAAGGACCGTTTAAAGACCATCGACAAACAGAATGAAACCCAACGCAAAAATAGAGGCGAAATGATTAGAGTAGCCTTGGTTGGATATACTAACGTTGGGAAGTCCACCATCATGAATATGATATCCAAATCGGATGTGCTGATTGAAAACAAATTATTCGCTACGCTGGATACAACCGTAAGGAAAGTAGTTATAGACAATCTTCCTTTCTTACTATCAGATACTGTAGGATTTATTCGCAAATTACCACACCATCTGGTGGAGTGCTTTAAGTCAACATTGGACGAAGTACGTGAAGCAGATGTATTGATTCATGTAGTAGACATTTCACACCCCTACTTTGAAGACCATATCCGTGCTGTTAATGAAACCTTGAAAGATATAGGTGCTGTGGACAAACCGGTTATTACCGTTTTTAATAAGATCGATGCTTACAAACCACCCGTTGAAGTAGATGAAGAAGGCGAAGAAATAAAGGTGACTTTAGATGATTTCAGAAACTCTTGGATGGCAAAGAATTCAGATCCTGCTATCTTCATTTCTGCGACGAACAAGACCAATGTGGAGGAGTTTAAGGAGAAGGTTTATGATATCGTTGTAAAAATGCACAATGCGCGGTATCCTTATAACAATCTGTTGTATTAGGAGAGAAAGATGCAAAACAAACAAGTTCAATTTATTGACTGGGGGCTTTTGGACTATCAAGAGGCTTGGGACAAGCAGGAAGAAATTTTTGCAAAGACCTTGGCTATTAAGCATGATAACCGAGTGAATAATACACAGTCCATAACACCCAACTATTTAATATTTACTGAACATCCTCATGTTTATACCCTTGGTAAGAGTGGACATCTGGAGTATCTATTGCTGGATGAAGCGGGGTTAAAAGAGAAGGAAGCTACTTTTTATAAGATCAATAGAGGCGGGGATATTACCTACCATGGTCCTGGACAGATTGTTGGATACCCCATCTTAGATTTGGACAATTTTTTCACGGATATCCATCTTTATTTAAGAACTCTTGAGGAGGCAATTATCCTGACTCTAGCAGATTATGGGATTGTTGCAGGAAGATATCCTGGATATACAGGAGTCTGGTTGGATCCTGACAACGACAAAGCGAGAAAGATCTGTGCAATGGGTGTTAGAGCCTCCAGATGGGTGACCATGCATGGGTTTGCATTTAACGTCAATGCAGATCTAGATTATTTCGGAAACATTGTTCCTTGTGGAATAGATGACAAAGATGTCACTTCGATGGAAAGAGAATTGGGACAGAAGGTTGAAATAGAGGAGGTGAAGCTTAAGCTAAAAAATCACTTGGCAGAACTTTTCAAAATGGAATTAGTATAATCTTAATTAAACAACATTCACGGCCATAAGACTTCATCTTATGGCTTTTTTATTGCTGTATATCAATTACTTGAATGGATTGATAAGAATAATGTTCAACGAAAACTTCTGCCTGAATCTGTTTAGCAATTTCGAATAAAGAGGTAGATTCCGTTCTTTTTGCAACAGATAACTTAATCTCGGAGCAGTGAGGTTGAAATAGACTTTCCACCAAATCAACTGTATTATTTTCTCCAGATAAATGGCCTAATATCAAATGCTTGAGACGTTCGGTTTTGTTCTGTAAGAATGCTTCCAAGGACAGAGAATTGGAAATATGTCCCCACCCGCCTTTGATTCTGTTCTTCAAGTGATAAGGATACCTTCCGGTTAAAAGCATCTGTTCATCATAATTTGCTTCAAGAAACAAAATATCGGCAATACGGATTGCTTTTTTGACATTATCGCAAATTCTGCCTAAGTCGGTCAATACAGAGATATTTATTTGACCATCCGATACCAAGAAGCTACAAGGCTCTTGCGCGTCATGATATTTTGGAATACCATAAACACTTAGGTCCTCTAAATTTATAACAGAATTTGGGGTAATGAAATTTAATAAATAGTCAGGCAGTTGCAGTCTCGAGGATTGATAGGTACCTTGAGTTAGATAAACTGGAATTTGATAACGTTTTACGAAGACAGCAAGACCTGAAATATGGTCTGTATGTTCATGGGTTACAAAAATTGCGCTGATCGTTGCAGGATTAATCCCCAAGGCTGCCATACGCAGGTGAAGATGCTTGTTATTGATTCCGGCATCAATTAATACAGCGGTATTACCTTTAGCGATGTAATAACTATTTCCATTACTCCCGGAAGCAAGTGCTGCATAACGAATCATGATTCAAAGATAGAAAAATTAGATTTTTATTTGGCTAACATTCCGGCAGACTCAAAGGAACTTTTATTGCTAAACCACCATCGGCGGTTTCTTTATATTTAATGTTCATATCCTGAGCGGTATCCCACATGGTACTTACCACCGCATCTAAACTTACCTTGGCCTTATCGGGATTGGATTGTAATGCAAGCTGAGCAGCAGTAATAGCTTTGATTGCGCCCATTGTATTTCTTTCAATACATGGAATTTGAACCAATCCCCCAATAGGATCACAGGTTAATCCAAGATGGTGCTCCATCGCAATTTCTGCAGCCATTAGAACTTGTCTTTGAGATCCACCAAGACATTCGGTCAATGCACCGGCAGCCATAGCGGAGGATACGCCTATTTCAGCTTGACAACCACCCATTGCTGCAGAGATGGTCGCTCCTTTTTTGAAAATAGAACCTATTTCAGATGCTGTGGCGATAAATTGAATAATCTTGTCCTCTTTATAGCAATCATGAAAAACAATATAATATTGAAGAACTGCCGGAATCACCCCTGCGGCACCATTTGTCGGTGCAGTGACAACCCGTCCAAATGATGCGTTCTCCTCATTTACTGCCAGAGCAAAACAACTTACACAATCTAAAATATATCCAAAGTCCCTGCCTCCAGCTCTAATAGCTTCTACCCAAGTGTCAAAATCTGAATAAGCCCTTCCCTTCAACATTCGCTTATTTAATTTGGATGCTCTTCTTTCCACATGAAGACCTCCAGGCAAAACACCTTCGGTATGACAGCCTTTATAAATACATTCTTTGATGGCCTGAAATATTTTCAGAACGCCCTCTTTAGTCTCTTTCTCGGATCTCCAAGAGCATTCATTTTCAAGAACCAGTTCAGATATCTTCAATCCAGTACGCATACAGGCGACCATTAATTCTTGCGCCGTATCAATTGGAAAAGGAAGGTCAATTTCAGAAAGTACGCTTTCCGTGTCATTTTCTTGAACAACGAATCCACCACCAATCGAATAATAAGTTTCGGAGATTGCGTTTCCAGAGTTTAAGAAAGCTTGAAAGGTAACAGCATTGGGATGAAAGGGCAAACTTTGATCGAACAAGAATAATAAATCATCTTGGTAAGAAAAATCAATGTCTTTCTTTGCTCCAAGAGTCATCTTCTTGTTTTCTTTAATCCGATTTACTTTAGGAATTACATCACTGACATCGAAGGTAACCGGGTCATCCCCGCTTAAACCCAAAAGGACAGCAATATCAGTTCCGTGTCCTACACCAGTCTTAGCTAATGAACCGTAAAGCAAGATTTTAATCTCTTTCACATCATCCAATAGGGCTTTGTTTTCTAAAGCTTCAACAAATCGTTGTGCCGCACGCCAGGGACCTAATGTATGAGAACTGGAAGGACCAATCCCAATCTTAAACATATCAAAAATAGAAATCTGCTCTTTTGCCATATTGCTCAGTATACCTAGCAAAATTAGTCTTTCTTTTTAATAAAACTTCATGATTCAAAAGAATCAAATAATCCCATTTGTTCTTGGAAAACTATTAAAAACAAAAGCTATTTAACATAAAAAAGCCAGTAAAAATTACTGGCTTTTATAAAATTTATATTAAGCAAGGGATGTTAAATTCCATCACCATTTTGTAAATCATCAGATATTGTCACTGGCAATCTACCTTCTGGTTTAATCTGTTTTAATAAAGCTTTTAAAACAGCTTTTTGCATAAAGAAATCATTTTGATAACCCAACAATACCGAAGAGCTTCTCATCACATCCACAGAGTTCAAAGCATAAGGGTTGGTTAACATTACAGAGATTGTTCTTCTTCCTGCAATTTTGTCGATAAATTCTTTAGTTGCATCATTTAGCTGCAGCTCGCTTCGAGGTCTTGCTCTATTATCATGAATCACTAAGATAATTTGGCGGTTATCTTTTGCGTCTTTCATCAAATCCTTTAATTGTTCCTCTGTTTCATTTCCTTTGATAAAGTATTGATCATGTTCTCCTAATTGATTTGCTAATCCAATTTCAAAGTCCTGAGGTTTATCAATACCTACACTAACAATTGATGTTTCTCGTCTTGGATCAAATCTTTTCAAGCCTCTATCAGATTTCAATAATGTTACCGCTGCATCTGAAATGCGCTGAACTAAACTCTGAGAACTTGCAGTATTTAAATCTTGGTAAAGATTATTGGTATTAACCGGTTTTAACTGGTTCAATCCCAACCATAATTTTGTTGCCAGTACTTTCTTAACTCTTGCGTCAATATCAGCTTGTGAAATCCTGCCGGACTTAATTGCTTTTTCAATTAAATCAATTGCTCGTCCGCTGTTTTCAGAAACTTCCAATAGATCATGTCCAGCCTCGATCGCCATCACATCGGCTTCACCTTTCGGGAAGAATTTCTTCACTCCGTTCATATCCATAGCATCTGTAACGGTAAGACCTTTGAATCCCAATTCCTTGCGAAGGATGTCTGTAACAACTTTTTTGGAAATAGAAGACGGCATATTTGGAGTTGCATCCAATGCCGGAATATTCATGTGGGCAACCATAACTGATGGAGCTCCGTCTTTGATTAATTCTCTAAAAGGATACATCTCAAGGCTATCCAATCTTGCTTTATCAAATTTCAATTGCGGTAAATCATGGTGGGAGTCAACATCTGTATCACCATGGCCCGGGAAGTGTTTCAAAGATGCTAAAATACCGCCTTGAACCATTCCATCCATATAGGCTTTAGCTTTAGCCGTCACCTTATATTTATTATCCCCGAACGAACGGAAGTTAATCACCGGATTTTTAGGATTGTTATTAATATCCACGACAGGAGCAAAATTGAAGTGCATACCGATTCTTTGGAAATCTCGAGCAACTTGCCTTCCCATTTCATATAAGACATTATTATTTTGAATTGCCCCCAGAGTCATTTGGTAAGGATAAGAAATTGTGGAATCTGGCATACGCATTCCCAATCCCCATTCTCCATCAAAAGTAATTAACAATGGAACCTTGCTGACTTTTTGATATTGATTGAACATATTGGCATGTCGAACAGGTCCACCTTGAAAAACGACCAATCCACCTAGCTGTTCTTTCTCAATGACCTGCTTCACTGAGTCAATATATTTTTGTCCTAAATTAGTATGGGCACGAACCAAGAACAATTGCGCAATTCTTTGTTTTGGAGTTAAGGTATTGAAAACAGAATCTACCCAAGTATGCTTTTGATTGATAAAATTTATGAAATTTGGCTTATTCTGAGCGAAAGCCGCAGAAATAAGCATTATGGATAATAACCCAATACAGAATAGTTTCTTAATCATCACAATAAAGTTTATACGAAATAAGGCATTTTAAGTTGTTTTTTAAAATATTTTGCACATTTAAAAAACAACACGCACAAACACGCAATTTAAAGGCTATATTTTTCTTCAACTAACCTTGTCAATTCCGCTGCATTTTCCAATTCGCCGCAGGCCTCCTTCTTCCATAGCATATCAATGACGAGCAATAGGAATTGCGTTTCCAAATCTGGGTTTTTATACCCTAATTCTTCAAAAGCTTTATGGACGATGGGCTGAACTGGTTTAATAAAAAGTTCATGTTGGGATTTTGAAAAGGTATGATGGGATAATCTTTCCTGCAACTTCCAGAACAACGGATCATCAGCGACTAATTTACTTGGAAATTGTACCATATTTTTCAAGAAATCCTTTGCTCCTCTATATGTCATCATTCCTTTATGATGGAGCAGCACCTTACGATAACCTGATTTTACGATATGGGCTAATAATGCATCCTTGTTTCCGAAATGCTTAAAAATTAATGCTTCTGAAACCCCAGCCTTAGCAGCAATCTCCTTGGTTGAAGTATCAAGGTACCCTTTGCTTGCAAAAAGCTGTAGAGCTGTTTGCATTATCTTTTCCTTCCTACTGAGTGTTGTTTCTTTCATTGATTATATAGGACAAATATATCCATTTTTTCTTAATGTATGCCCCTTGGATAGCGGGCTATATCTTGCTAAAACCTTTTCAGCTGCACCTAAAGCACTGTATCTTTTTTGTGATTATAAACATCCTATCAACAAAAAGCTATAATATTGAAAAAAAAACCTAGTTACCTAAATTATGAAAAACATATTGCCCTTTATTTTAATGTTCTTTATAACCGTATCTGCTGTTCAGGCGCAAGTCCGAATTTCAGGAATAGTAAAGGACAAAACAAAAGGCAATGGCTTATCAGATGCAAGTATACAGCTTACCAACCTTAAAGATTCTACAACTCGCTCAGCTAAATCAAACGACAAAGGTGAATATTCGCTTGATCGGGTTGCATTAGGAAAATATCAGGTAACCTCAACCCTTTTGGGTTTTAAAAGATTTGAAAAGCAAATTGAAGTTAAAAGCAACAATGAAAGCATAAATATTGAATTGGAGCCTGGAGAGATTATGCTCGAAGAAATCACGATCGCCCCGGCACCCAATGTTGCTGTAAAAGGAGATACTTTGGAATTCAACTCCAGGAACTTCGCAACGAAGGAATATGCTGATGCGGATGAGATGGTCGCCCAAGTTCCGGGTGTAACGATTGATGAAGATGGTAAAGTTTCTGCCCACGGAGAGGAAGTCACCAAAATCCTGGTAGATGGTAAAGAATTCTTTAGTACTGATCCAAAAGTTGCCTTAAAAACCTTACCCGCAGACATAATTGATAAACTCCAGATTATTGATGAAAAAAGTGAACAGGCTAAATTTTCAGGATTTGATGATGGAAAAAGGTCAAAGGTTTTAAATATTGTCACCAAGCCTGACAAAAAGAAAGGGGTATTTGGAAAATTTAATGCTGGAAAAGGCGATGCTGATAAATTTACCATCAACTCTGGGGTGAATGCCTTTCGTGGAGATGAAAAAATCTCCTTCAATATTATGGCAAACAACATCAATGAAACCGAATTTTCAGAACAAGGCCGCGGGGGTTTTCGAAGAGGAAATAATAATACTGATCGAGGGCTTTCAGACACCTATGCCGCAGCAGCCAACTACACCAACACATTTTTAGATAAAAAACTTGAGGTAAACGGAAATTATAGATTCAGAAATAGCAGCACCTTCACCAATACCCTTTCAGATATTGAATTTACAACTGGAAGCCGTGCAAATCAATTCCAAAACCAGCATCAAACAGGCGATAATGGCAATGTAGAACATAACTTAAGAGGACGGCTAAAATGGGATATTGACAGTATGAATCGCCTAGATATCAACCCTAATTTATCGTACAATAAAAGAGAGATGTTCAACAGTTCTACGAGTTCCATGACAAAAGGAAGTGAAGAACCATTGAATAATTCAAACAGGAATTTTAATAATGATAATAAAAACTTCAGTTTTGGAGGATCATTGACCTATATGCACCGCTTTAAAAAAGCCGGGCAGACACTATCCTTGAATTTAGATGGGAACAAGAGTAGTAATGAAGCATTAGGAAAAACCTTAGCTTTCAACCAATATTATAAAGATGCAGTGTTGGACCGCATTGACACCAATAACCGTGAAAGCGTGACCAATGGTTATGGAAATGGGTATAACGGAAGGCTATCCTACACGTACAATGTTTCTAAAATCTCCAGATTTCAAGCGAATTATGGGTTCAGAAATACCAGCAATTATTCAGACCGTAAAACCATGGAATTCCTTGCTGAAACGGGGCAATATGAAGAACTCAACGAAAGGCTATCGAACGAATTTAGAAATGACTTCAATCATCACAGCACCGGTGTTTCCTATTCATATAATAAGCAAGATACGTTTAGGTTTCAAGTAGGATTAAACTATGAACGAGGAATCCGAATCAATAACAGAACGGTTCCAATTAACCTAAAAACGACAGCAGACTTCGGCGCTTTTCTTCCTGAAATGACTGTTGCCTATTATTTTACGAAAGAAAGAAACATAGAGTTTAATTATAATGCTGGCACTAATACGCCATCAATCGACCAATTACAAGATTACATCGACAACTCCAATGAACTTTTTGTGCGCAATGGTAATCCTAATCTTAACCAAGAATACACCCATCGCTTAAGATTTCAATACCGGGACATCAACCGTAGCAATGGACGAAGCTTTAACAGCAACTTAAACTTTGATTATACAAACGATAAGATTATAAATTCTACAATGACCACAGACAGCACCATAACACTGTTTGAAGATATAATTCTTGGAGCTGGTGGGCAATACTCAACACCTGAAAACATAGATGGAGTGTTTCAATTAAGGGCAAATAATAATTATGGATTGCCTCTAAAAAAATGGGGATTCAATCTGAACCTCAACAATAACATGTACTATAATAGGAATTATGCCATCCTGAATAAAGAGCTAATGCCGAACCACAGCTATGGCTTTAGTCAACACGTTGGCTTGTTTACTAATTTTAGTAAAACCATTATTATAGGATTTAATTATAATCTCAATATGAATTTCACGAATAACCCTATGAGTCAAATTCAGCATTACCAAATTACCAATCACCGCATCAGCAACTCATTGAATCTAGAATTGTTTAAAAACTTCGTTTTTGCCTACAATTTCTCCTATTATTACAATGGTGGAATTATGGGAAGTCCAGGTATAGCGACCAACCTATTGAACGCTTCAGTAGGCTATAAAATTTTCAAGAAAAGAAATGCTGAAATCTCTTTGAAGGCATTTGACCTCTTCAATAATGCTCAGAATATTAACAGAAGAGTTTCTGAGACTTCAATTTCAAATATCACATCAAATACCTTGACCCGATACTTTCTCTTAAGCATGAACTATAACTTGAGAAGTTTTGCTGGAGGAGGTGGAGATAGAAGAGATAGAGGAGATCGATTTTAATTAAATTCAGGATTCATCATCTAAAGAGGATGAAATTCTATCTTTTAGTCTATTCCAAGATTCAGAAGATATCGCTTCTTTGTACATTTTGGGATTAGTTTCCAGTCTATCAATCTTTTGGCTCAAATATTTCTTTCTATCTGATGGCACGGGATGTGAAGAAATCCAGCTAACATCATCATCGGAACTTAGGTAAACGTCAAACAGATCCATGACTTTCGCAATACTATTTGGATCTATCCGTGCTGCATCTAAATATTCCACTGCCATTTCATCCGCTTCTTTTTCCAATTGTCTGGAGAACGCCTGTCCGGTGACAAAATTTGTAACCTCGCCCGTTCCTGAACCTGATAGTAAAAGATCCAAGCCAAAATTAGTAATCAAAGATTTCATGACATGATTTTTTTCACAATGGGCAACTTCATGAGCCAAAACTGCTGAAAGATAATCCGCACTATCTAAAAAATTAATCAATCCGGTAGTCACTATTATTTTATCATCAGGCAATGCAAAAGCATTTACTTCAACGCTTTTCACTAAGAATAAATCATAATTTTTTGTTGATATATAGTTATCTTTTAGAAGTGGAATAAAGATAGAATCCAACGTGGAATTAACGTCCTCGTATTCAATTACTTCATACATATCTTTCACCTGTTCCAATACTACTTTTCCCAGTCTTTCCTCTAACCGATCTCGATTTTCCTTTACTTGAAAGATTGTTGTCCAATTCACCTGCAACAGTAAAAGGTAGCAAATTCCAATCCCCCCTAACAACAATAGAAATTTTCCTAATATTTTCATCTCTTCATTAGATTATCAGTGATATCCGAAAATAAAAACCAACGCACATGAATACCTTTCCTAGTTTGGACGGAGGTATAAATTGTCGATATTATTTCTATTGCATTTAACAAAAAAACAAGGATTAAATATGCTATATACGCATCTGTGATCTCTTTATGGTTTAAAATTATTGCTATTGTCCACCAAAAAGCCGCTGTATTAAAAAAGAAGATGGAAAATTGTGAAATCAATGCTTGTGTACAGTGCCACCTTACAAAATTAGTAGACTTCCGATTTCCTAAATAAAAAATCACGGTAGCAAGAAGGTTAAAGATAGGAAGAGGTAAGCCCACAAAAAGTGCAAACAGTGACATCAAATAACTATTAGAAGCATATTCACGCTCATCCTCTGTAACTTCTCTTGGGTTAAAGTTTATAGCCCCTTCGATATGTTCCATATCCAATTTGTTATGACCAATAATATTAAAACTATACTAAAAACTTGATGAGTTTGAAGAAACTTTTCCACTTGGCAGTAAACACGGAAATAATAGTCCTTTTTGGTAAGTAAATCTAAAGTTAACAAGATAACAACACTCAAAATGAGTAGACTTGACACGATTCCCAATGGATTGATCATGAAAGCTTTCAAAATATTACCATGGAGCAAAGCTGTGATAGACCTTGTGGTACCACATGAAGGACAAGGATATCCGGTAACCAGTTTAATAGGACATACCGTAATTTCAGAACTATTAAAGTAATCTAGGATAATCCAAATGATACCAAAGAAACAAACGATTCCTGTTATTAAATACAGTCTGTTTCTTTGATTAACCATATATTAATAACTTAAAGAAGTTACTAATTTCTCAAAATTCTTAGATTTTGTTGCGCCCATAATTAAGAACCAATCAATGATTGTCCAAACGCCCAATCCACCACAAGTTAATAATTTCGCTATACCTAAACCTGTGTCTCCAATCATAAAGCGATCAATTCCAAATGTTCCTGCCAATAATGATACGATTAACACTGTAGTTGGATCTTTATATTGTTGAATTTGTACATTCGTGAACTTGCTGTCATCTGCTTTTAACAATAAGTCCTTGATTTCCATTAAATGATATGATTCAAAAAATTTGTTGTTCGATATTAAAAACATATCTACTTTTTGACTATCCATTTTTCTTTTCTAATTAGTGTTTATAAAAAAATCCATTTACCTAATGAAAGATAAATGGATTTTTCTGAATATTTAAATAAACTTTTAATTTTTAACTAACTTTTTATGCTTACGTTTAGAAATTTTATCAATGTTTACCGGCTGAGGAACCTTGACGTAATATCCCGATCCATCATATTCCCGCTTTCTAGGATGTTCTTTACAAGTATCTGAACAACATCCATCTAATTCCCAGCCACAGTCATCACATTGCGTAAAGTGCTCATTACATTCTGGATTCGCACAATTTATCATTTTTTTCGTCACCTTTCCACAGTTTCTACAAGTAGAAACGATGGACGGATTAACTGAATTAACAGGAACAGTTACGCGATTATCGAAAACATAGCAATCTCCTTCGAAATCCTTTCCACCTGCTTCTTTTCCGTATTTAATAATACCTCCGTGAAGTTGGTAAACATCTTCAAAACCTTCTTTCAGCAATAGTGCCGATGCCTTTTCACATTTTATTCCTCCGGTACAGTAGGTAAGGATTTTCTTCCCTTTCAAATGTTCAAGTTCTTTCACTTTTTCAGGAAACTCACGGAAATTCTCGATGTCCAATGTAACAGCATTCTTAAATTTCCCTACATTATGTTCATAATTTGAACGAACATCTAAAATAACCACGTCTTCTTGATCTTTCATCGCCAGGAACTCTTGCGGTTCCAAATGCTTTCCTGTTTGTTTGTTCGGATCAATCTCAGATGGGTTGCGTAATCCTGAATGTACGATTTCATCCTTGTAACGACAGTGCATCTTGATAAAGGATAGCTCTTCAACATCATCAATCTTAAATTCTGTTTTTTTGAATCTAGGATCGGCATGAACATGCTCCATATACGCTTTTGTTGCCTCTGCAGTTCCAGAAACTGTTCCATTCAAACCTTCGTCAGCTACGATTATACGTCCAACAAGGCCAAGGGATTTACAAAATTCTAAATGATCTTCCGCAAATTTTTCTGCGTTTTCGATAGGGCTGTAACAATAGTACAGCAATGTTTGATATTGTGCCATATATTCATTGATAC
>JBEBTR010000015.1:0-35993 GCA_040393725.1 Sphingobacterium endophyticum
CATACATTAAAAGTGTATTGCTCTACCAGCTGAGCTACGGAATCGTTGTTCTCTTTACAAGAACCCTTCGTTGTTTGAAGTGATGCAAAGGTAGAAAAAACCTTAATACGTGCCAAATCTTTTGAACTTAAATTTGTGTTTAATCAAATAAGTCGCTGTTTTTCAGTTTGAAAAAAATGAATAAAATATTCATCGTACACGATAATAATCCTCATTTATCCCAATTATAGAGCTTTTCCTTATCAAGTTGGATCTTAATTTCTCTCTAAACCTTATATATCATATATCCTAAAGCATTTTTTCCGAAATCATTAAATTTTTTCAAGAGCATTTCAGCTATTTAATTGAGTTAAGCTCGTGTTTTGGTCGTGTTTTGCTCGTGTCTCGTCCGGAGCTCAGCTTGAAGTAATCCGGAGCTCGTCCGCTCACAAGCGGATGAGCTGTGGACAATGTCCTAGCAAGGTGTGGATCAGTCTCGACCAAAACACGACTGAAACCCAACCAAAACACGGTCACATTAGGTCAAAAACCAGGGATATACCAAAATGGATAGCCATAAAGAAAATCTAGGCTTTTGTCTATAGAATGTGAAAGGAAATTTAAAATTTGGCGCGTATCATCCTGGGGACCGCATTGATGTCGTTGATAATATCCACTTGGGAAAAACCTTTCTTGCTTAAAAGGTCGCTTGTTTCTTGAGAAAGATATTGATTGATCTCAAAATAGAGGGTTCCATCTTTTTTAAGCTGTTTAAGGGCGAATGAGGAAATATGGTCGTAAAATAGGAGTGGGGCAGCATCTTCCACAAATAACGCGCTGTGTGGCTCGAAATGTATGACATTGCGATGCATATCCTTTTTCTCCTCTTGGGTAATATATGGAGGATTGCTTACTATAATATCAAAATACTCAGTTTCATCAAATACAACATTCCATTCTAAAATATCGAGGCAGCGAAAATCAATGGCAGTTTCATTGTTTTTGGCATTTTCCTTGGCAATAGTAATAGCCTCAGCAGAAATATCCACGGCAGTTACTTTTGCTTCCTTTAGGTGCTTCTTCAGGCTGATCGCAATACAGCCCGTTCCTGTTCCGATATCTATGATTTTGAGGTTTTCCTTGCCCTTGTTTTCAGAAATAATTAGATCTACTAATTCTTCTGTTTCAGGACGTGGAATCAGGGTGTCTTCAGAAACTATAAAATCCATTCCGTAAAAGGGGGCGTGCCCTAAAATATGTTGTATAGGACGGCCAGTTTGCAATTGTTGTAGGATTGTGTTGAATTGGGTTTCAAGCTCAGGCGATATAGCTTCTTGCAATTTCATTGAAATTTGGACACGGTTTAATCCCAGAATCTTTTCGGCAGTAATTTGAAATAGGCTTAAGACTTCGTCCTGATCATAGATGGATGATAATTCAGCGATAAATTTTTTTCTAATACTGCCAATGTTGTTCATGCAGGTAAAAATAGGAAAAAAACGAAAGGGGAAGATGATTTGATTTTTTACCTTTGGTACATGCACGAACAATTTATGAAGCGATGTTTGGATTTGGCTGTCTTAGGGGCAGGCAAAACCAGTCCGAATCCGATGGTTGGGGCAGTGATTGTCCATGGAGAAGATATTATTGGAGAGGGGTATACATCGCCGTATGGTGGTCCGCATGCCGAGGTAAATGCGGTTCGGTCTGTGGTTGATCGATTGGGAGAGGCAAAGGCGAGGGAGTTGTTTCGAGAAAGTACGATTTATGTGAGCCTGGAGCCCTGTGCCCATTTTGGGAAAACCCCTCCATGTGCAGATATGATTGTGGAAATGGGCTTTCAAAAGGCAGTGATTGCCTGTTTGGATCCCTTTGCTAAGGTTAACGGTTTGGGCTTGAAAAAACTTCAGGATGCGGGGATAGAGACCTTGGTTGGAGTTTTGGAAGAGGAGGCCAAGTGGGTTAACCGGAGGTTCTTTACGAAGCTGAAAGAATTCCGACCGTATGTGATATTGAAATGGGCCGAAACAGCAGATGGATATTTTGCACCCTTGCAAGGCCAGCGATGGATTAGCAATAATGCCAGTAAGCAGTTGGTGCATAAGTGGCGATCGGAAGAGGACGCAATTTTGGTAGGAAAAAGAACGGCAGAGATCGACAATCCAAGTCTGACAGTAAGAAATTGGGTTGGTCGCAATCCCAAAAGAATTTTGATCGATAAGCATCTGGAGATTTCAACCGATTCTGCGATTTTCGATGATGCTGCTGAAACGATAGTCTTCAATGCTGTAAAAACAGATTGGCAGGGGAATAAGAAATATATCGAATTAGAAAATTTTGGTCTGTATCTACCGCAGCAGATCTTATATCAACTCTATCTGATGGATGTGCAGTCTATCCTCGTTGAGGGCGGAAGGAAAACTCTGGATCAATTTATCGAAGCCGGTCTTTGGGATGAAGCAAGGATTTTTACCGGTTCAGAGTCCTGGACGGAGGGAATAGAAGCGCCGAAAGTTATCGGAAAAACCGTTGAAGAAGTTATGGTAGGAAATGATAAATTAAGGATTCTTAAGAAGATTTAATTCATATAAATAACTGTAAATTAATTAATTAAAACTATTTAGTTCTATAAAAAATACAAAGATCTAACTCTATCGCTAGAGTTGGTTTGGAAAAATAAGTTTCCGTTTTCGGAAACTTATTTTTCCAAACCCTTTCCCCCTAAAAAAATGCTGTCATTCTACGTCGTAAGACGAAGAAACCATTTCATCTGCAGCTATTTACCTTACATGGATATAGCCAGACCCGCAGGGTCTGGAATAAGCGTTAATTCCAAAACAACTCCGTACAAGTGACATGTTAGCTATGGGTTTTGAAAATATGCCACACCTACGGCGTTGAATTCTGTGATGTTATATTAATTTCTATAGATATTTCATCCCTACAGGATTCATTGGATATCCCATCCCTCCAGGATTTGGACAAATATATTATCCGATGGGATTTGAAAAATTGCCATCTACGATTGATTGGGCATTTCCCAGCCTAATTAATAAGCATTATATCCCTCCGGGATTTAAAAAATATATCTCTATAGGATTTGATTTTCTTTACAACTATTGTTTTTCAACTATCTCGGCAAAAGTCTTATGTCTTATGTCTCTTATCTAATGTCTATTCTCTTTTGTCTAATATTTTCTTATAAAGAAAATATTCACTACTTTTAATTATGAAAATTCCCGAGCAGATCCTTCATTTTATCTGGCGATTTAGGCTGTTTAAGCCTTTTCATTTAGTTTGTCAGGGGTCTGAGGAAATTGAGGTGATTTATCCGGGGAATTATAATACAGATGCAGGACCAGACTTTCTTTTTGCTCAGTTGAAAATCAATGGGGATGACTGGCATGGCCATGTGGAAATACATGTTGATGCGGAGGATTGGGTGATTCATGGGCATGACACCAACGAAGCCTATAATGCGGTAATCTTACATGTGGTTTGGGAACAGGGGAAGAAGTGTTTCTCGGCGGACGGACAGCTGATTCCGTGTTTAGAGCTTAAGGGATTGGTGGATGCGGACCTGTTGGATAAAATTGAGAGGCTGCTGCAGAACACACATTGGTTACCATGTAGTTATGGTTTGAGGAAGGTTTCGGAATATCAGAAGATTCAGGTGCTGAATAGGATGGGGGTTGAGCGATTGGAGCAAAGGTATGAGCAGGTGTTGCTGATGCTAAAAAGCTATCGTGGAGATTGGGAGAGGTTATGTTTAAGTCTGTTGGCAGGTTCCTTTGGGATGCGTGTGAATAAGCAGGCCTTTCAGGATTTAAGTCAGATCATTAATTTGAAGCTGCTTCAGAAGATGAAAGGGAATTCGGAGGCGATACATTGTTTATTTTTTGGTCAGGCCGGATTTTTGAAATCATACAAGGGCCATGAGGCATATATATTGGAGCTGAAGGAGCAGTATCAGTATTTAAAAAATATGCATAAGCTCAATGAGATGAATTTCTTTCAATGGAAGTTTATGCGTATGCGGCCACATAACTTTCCAACCATTAAATTGGCTCAATTGGCAGCCATGTACAGCCAATTTTCCTCTTGGTTTTCCTTGCTGGGTTCTGCAATTAATTTAGAAGAATTGAAAGGGTATTGTCAGTCCTTGGAGATTCCCGGATTTTGGGAAAATCACTTTCATTTAGAAAAAGAAACGAAGATTCACAGTCCAAAGATTACCGATCAATTCTTTGATATTTTGGCTATCAATGGTTTTGTATTGGTTCTGTTTACCTATGGTAAGTATATTGGAAGTCAGGAGTATATGGATAAAGCAATTTCATGGTTGGAGAAATTGAAGCCAGAAGTAAATTCTGTCAGCAAAAGATATACAGGTTATGGGCTAAGCATCTGTAATGCGATGGAGAGCCAGGCTGTTTTGCACTTGCGGGCTAACTATTGCAATCCAAAGCGATGTTTGGAATGCGGAATAGGATTGGCGATTATAAAGCGTGATTAAGCTTTAAGGATTTCTGCAATTTCCAGGAAGCCTTTTTCTGCAGCCATATCGGATGCGGTCTGACCGAAATCATTTCTGATGGATATATTGGCTCCATGCTCGAGGAGGATGATAATCAGGTCAATATTTCCCTGTTGTGCGGCAAGGTGTAGTGGGCTGATTCTGGAGGATTGTAAAACATTGACTTCAGCACCCGCTTCGATCAGCATTTTAGCGATATTGTCGAAACCGTTGCTCAGCGCGGAGTGTAGGGGAAAAACTTGATATCCATTTTGGGATGAAGAATTCGGATTAGCTCGATTTCTCAATAAAATTCTGACGATATCTTCCTTTCCGAAGTGAGATGCGATTCCCAAAGGATAGAATCCATGTCCGGAGAGCTCGTTGATGACATCAGGCTTTTGCTCGATCATGAATTGCACCTGCTCGGTTAATCCGGCGGCGCTAGCTTCATGAATTGTAATGCTTTTGATATACTTGAGGATAACCTGTACGATTTGATTTTTTTGGTAATAGCAAGCCAACAAAAGTGGAGATATGTCATGGCTGGTATTTTCCTTGACAAGATCGGGGTTTTGGCTAAGCAATAAATCTAAATCTTTGTAATTTTCGGTTTCTATATATTCTTCAAGTACTGTTAAACTCATAATCCTAATTTTGCGTTACGAAATAAATAAAAAAAAGTTAAAATAATATTACCAGACCCCTAATTTTCTACTCATCCCTATAAAATTTTTTCTGTTAATAAATGTAATCTATACAATTTTTTTTGGTCGGTAACGAACACTATTTAATATTTGTAGCTATCCATCTACAAAATCCGAATTGTAAAAGGTTGTTTTATAACTTTTCTGATGATTTTTTTACTTTTGTAAAGCCCTCCCCAAGGGCATGTTTTTCATAGGTAGATGTAGGGTCGAATAAATCTTATTCGACCCTTTTTTATTCTATATATCCATTGAATTGCTCAAAAAAACGTTTTTCAGTTATTTTCTAGGTTAGGGCTCAAGTTTCGGTATGTTATGATTTAATGGGAAATCTATGGTCTTTAATTGCTTAAGGTTTTATAGTTTTGTAACATGAGGAAGAAAAAAGTTGTTGTAGCTGTTACAGGAGCATCAGGTTCCATATATGCGAAGGTGTTGTTAGATAAGCTTGAGCAGCTTTCTGAGCAGATTGAGGCAGTAGGATTAGTGATGTCCGATAATGCAAAAGAGGTTTGGCGGTTTGAGTTAGACAACAATTCGTACGAGAACTATGATTTTCCGACTTATGAGAAGCATGATTTCATGGCACCATTTGCCTCCGGCTCGGCAAAGTATGAGACGATGTTTGTTGTACCTTGTTCGATGGGTACGATGGCACGCATCGCAAATGGAATTTCTTCGGACCTAACTACGAGGGCGGCCGATGTTATTCTTAAGGAACGCCGTAAGTTGATCCTTTTAACCAGGGAAACACCATTAAGCAGCATACATATACAGAATATGGCGGCCATAACCCAGGCAGGGGGGATTATTTGTCCTGCATCGCCATCCTTTTATAGCAGGCCGCAAACCTTTGAGGAGCTGGCAGCGACAGTAATTGACAGGGCTTTGGATATGGCAGGATTTGACTTGGAGACTTTCCGTTGGGGAAAATAGGTTTTTATGTTTTTTCTGAGAGTATTCGAGTGAAATTTGTATTTTTGTTTTTTAATGAAACAGCTGTTAATATCTTCGAATAAGGAGTTTTTGTACTTGAAGAAGGTTTTTGAAAATGCTCATTGGAAAAATACCTTTGGAATGGTAGCTTGTTTCTTCAACTTAAACACAGTCTTTCAGCACAATTTTCTGATTTTCAATTCAATTCATGGCTACAATATTAATTAATTCTGCGACTTTGGTGTCGGCGGGACATCCACTTCATTTGTCTACGGTAGACGTACTTGTAAGGAATGGCAAGATCGAACAGATAGGCAAGAACATCAAGACGGATGACAAGAAGCTTCAGTTAATCGATGGCAAAGGTTCATTTCTATCGGTTGGATTCTTGGATTTGAACGTTAATTTCGGGGAACCGGGATATGAAACGAAAGAAGATATTCAAACCGGAACAGCTGCATCAGCGGCGGGAGGATTTACAGCCGTGGCTGTTCAGCCCAATACAAATCCACCGATACATAGCCGTTCTGAGGTTGCCTTGATCGTTAATTCATCGAAGGGAAACCTTGTTGATGTGTATCCCATTGGAACCGTTAGTAAGAAACGTGAAGGAAACGAATTGGCGGAACTTTATGATATGAAAGTAACCGGAGCCGTTGCATTTAGTGACGGCACGCATAGCATACAACAAGCAGGATTAATGTCAAGGGCATTGCTCTATGCAAAAGGATTTTCCGGATTAATAATGGCCTTTCCTGAAGATGATTCTATCGCTGCAGATAGTAAAATGAATGAAGGGGAAGTTAGTACATACCTTGGTATGAAAGGCATTCCAAATTTAGCAGAATCTGTGATGATTTCTCGGGATTTGTTCTTGGCTGAATACAATGTTGCACCAATTCATTTTGCAACTATCTCAACAGAAGAAGGAGTAGATCTTATTAAAAAGGCTAAGGCTAAAGGGATTAAGGTTACTTGCGATGTAGCAGCACATAATCTGGTTTTTACGGATGAGGACGTCAAAGGATTTGACAGCAATTATAAAGTAAGTCCGCCATTAAGGACCAAGAGAGATGTTAAAGCATTGCTTAAGGGCTTAAAAGATGGAGTCATTGATACAGTAGTTTCACAGCATACGCCACAGGAAATCGAATTTAAACAAGTAGAATTCCAGATTGCTAAAAATGGTATTATTGCTTCTCAGACCGTATTGCCTTTGTTATTAAGAGCAGGTCTAAGCCCTGAGCAGATTGTGGAAAAACTTTCTATTAATTCGAGGAAGATTTTAGGGCTTGAAATTCCTGCCCTATCAGAAGGAGCTGAAGCTAATTTAGTCTTGTTTAGTCCAACGAAAAAATGGATATTTGATAATAAAACAAATAAATCAAAGTCAGCAAACAGCCCATTATATGGTCAGGAACTGACAGGCCAAGTTTTGGCGGTAATAAACAACAATAAATTGCACATCAATTAATACATATGGATAATAAAGTTAAAAATGCCCTTGAGGCGGCTGTAAACAGCTATGCAGCAATAGACCAGCTTGACGGACAAGAGATCCTTCCAGGTTTGGCGGCAGCTTTCGAACTGGATAAGCCCTTTATGGATAAGGTTGATGCGTTGGATGCTGTATTTGATGATCATTTACGTTTCGATGAATTACGCGAGTATTGTTTCGATTTATTGATGATTAATTTCTTTGCAGAGGATGTTCAGAAATTAGAAGAGGATTATTTAGATTCAGAGGAATGGGAAGCGATCGAGGAGGATACTTTGGACCGAGGATCAGAATTATTGAATATCCTATTATACCTTAAGGAGTGTGACGATGATGAGGTTGAACCATCATTAGATGACTTTTTAAAAGAATTCTTGCTTGTTGAGGAAGATGAGTTTCAAGACGAATATAGAATTTATGAGAAGGTAATCGCTAACCAAATTTTAGTTGATAGCAACTTTGCAGAGATAGCAAAAATTGCAAAGACCTTAAGGGAGGATGATGAATTAGTCGATTTATTTTATCCTTTAATATCGTTTTTCAATGAGCAATCTCCAAGTCAGGGGCAATTGGATGCGTATTCCGAAGCTGCTCCTAACAAAGCACTTGATCTAGCTTTATTACAACTAATTATAAAATATAACGCATAAATTATGGATTCTACTCAAGTAATCAACAACGATGTTAAGAAAAAAGCTATTATTTATGGTTTAATACTTGGTGTTATATCGTTTATTCTATCAATACTTTCCTTATATCTTTCCAAGTCAGCAACTGCATTAATGTTGTCATCTGTCATTAATGTGCTTGTGAATTATGTTGTTTTTTTAGCAATTGCAGTATATTTTGTACTTCAATTAAGGAAATCAATTGGAGGATATTGGGATTTTTCAACAGCATTAAAAAATATCTTCATCATGTTTGCTGTTACTGCGACAATTGGTTTAATAGGGATCAATATTTTCAATATGGTTTATCCATCACTTCAGTTTGAAGCGATTGAGAATACACAAAACCTGACAATTGAAATGATGGAAGCTAATAATATTCCTGATGAGCAAATTGATACGACCTTGAAAATGTTGGATGATCAGAAAGAGGCATTAGGTTCGCTATCTATTGGACAGGTGTTGAAAGGTTTGGCCATTTCATTATTGCTATACTTCGTTTTAGCATTGATTTTTGCCGCAATTTTCAAGAAAGAAAAGCCCTTATTCAAACCTGTTACTTCAGATTCAGGGGAAGCACATCCATGGCAGAACACTGACAATAACAACAATAACGACAGCAACGTATAAAATAAACGGTTAAGTTTAAATGATAAAGGTATCATCCAAAAATGATACCTTTGTTCTTTATTAATTATGGACATTTCAGTAGTAATACCATTATACAACGAGGAAGAGTCACTTCCTGAATTAACGGCTTGGATCAAGCGCGTTATGGACGCAAATCATTTTACATATGAGATCGTATTGGTCGATGATGGGAGTAAAGATGGATCATGGAAAGTGATTAAGGAATTGAAGAAGGAGAATGAGCATATTATAGGCATTCGGTTTCGTAGGAATTATGGGAAATCGGCGGCTTTAAATGTTGGTTTTGCGGCGGCTGAAGGAGATGTTGTTATCACGATGGATGCCGACCTTCAAGATAGTCCTGATGAGATTCCAGAGCTTTATGACCGGATCAAGAATCAAGGTGCCGACTTAGTTTCAGGTTGGAAGAAAAAGCGATATGATCCATTGACCAAAACTATTCCGACCAAGCTCTTTAATTCGGTTACCCGAAGCATGTCTGGAATAGATAATCTTCATGATTTCAACTGTGGGCTCAAAGCTTATAAGAAAGATGTTGTTAAAAGTATAGAGGTTTACGGAGAAATGCACCGTTATATTCCGGTTTTGGCCAAATGGGCAGGATTTAATAATATTCAGGAGCAAGTTGTACAACACTATCCTCGAAAATATGGTACTACGAAATTTGGTCCGGGCAGGTTTGTGAAAGGGTTTCTGGATTTAATGTCCATCTTTTTCGTAGGGAAATTCGCAAAGAGACCGATGCACTTTTTTGGACCATTGGGGGTAATAAGTTTTCTGTTAGGATTCTTCATAACCATATGGTTAATCTGTGAAAAGCTGATGAGCATTGCCAATGGGACAGTTTACAGAAATATTACGGATCAGCCACTTTTTTTCTTAGCATTGGTGGCAATTATAATTGGATCTCAAATGTTCTTAACGGGATTTGTAGCAGAACTTGTTTCCAGGAATGGTTCTGACCGCAATAAATATCACGTAGATCAAGTCATTTAATATGTTTTTTTCGGTAATCGTACCTTTATACAATAGACCAGCTGAGATCAAAGAAATGTTGACCTCTCTATTAGATCAAACGTATCAGGATTTTGAGGTTATTATTGTTGAGGATGGTTCTAAGAATAAAGCAGAAGATATTGTAAATAAGTTTAAAGACAAACTTAATATACAGTATTACTTCAAAAAGAATGAGGGTCAGGGTTTCGCACGCAATTACGGATTTGAGCGGGCTAAGGGTGATTTTTTTATCGTTTTTGATTCAGATATCATCGTTCCAAAAGATTACTTCATTAAGGTCATAGAAGGAATCAAGGAAAATGGCTTAGATGCATTTGGAGGGCCAGATGCGGCGCATGAATCTTTTACGCCGATACAGAAGGCCATAAGCTACTCGATGACGAGTCCATTTACCACAGGAGGAATTCGAGGCAATAAAAAGCATGTAGGACAATTCCATCCAAGGAGTTTTAATCTAGGAATTTCCAGGGAAGTATGGGAAAAAACAGGTGGGTTCAAACTATCTAGGCGGTCGGAGGATATAGAGTTCAGTATTCGAATGATCAATTCCGGATTTAAGGTAGGGCTGATTCCCGATGCATTTGTATATCACAAACGCAGGACAAGTTTTAAACAGTTCTACAAACAAACCCATAACTTTGGAAAGGGGCGGATTGACATCTACTGTTTATATCCAAAGGAATTAAAACCTGTTCATGCCTTGCCTGCGTTCTTTGTTTTGGGTTTAATATTTTTGTTTATGATCAATGTGATCAATCTTTTGACTATGGATGAGATATATTTCTTACATATGCTGGGGTTGATTGGGAATCTTTTTTTGGTTCTGTACACAGTTATGTTGTTTTTGCATGCATTGTTCACAACAAAAAACCTAAAGGTTGCCATATTATCGGTCATTGCTGCTTACACGCAGTTGATAGCCTATGGGTCAGGTTTTTTAAGCCAATATGCCCATAAATTTATTACGAACAAGAAAGAGTCAGGAATTGAATAATTCATGCAGTATTGTTAAAAAGTGATGAGGAGCTGATATGATTTCATTAACACAGGGAAGTTTAGATAAGTTGGAGGCGTTATTTGGCGACCTCGGTTATAAATTAAGATACGAGAAAGGATCTTTTAGGACTGGAGCCTGCGTATTGCAAAATTCAAGGGTTGTTGTAGTCAATAAGTTTTCAACGGTCGATATGAAAGTGGTTTCATTGCTTCAGATTCTAGAGACGATGGATGTGGATGAGGATTTGATTCAGGAGAAGTTGAAAACTTTTTATCAAAATATCAAAAAATCAAGGATTACGGTTTGAGAGTAACATTTTTAGGTACAGGAACTTCTCAAGGAGTTCCGGTTATAGCATGTCCATGTTCGGTCTGTCATTCTGATGACAAGCGTGATAAGCGTCTTCGTTCATCTATTTTGATAGATTATAATGATCATACAATTATTGTGGATACGGGACCTGACTTCAGGTATCAGATGTTGCGTGAGGATGTTCAGCGATTAGATGCTGTATTAATGACTCATTCTCACAAAGACCATATTGCGGGTTTAGATGATGTAAGAGCATTTAATTATCAGCAGCAACAATCTATTCCGATTTATTCAAACAAAGCTACGCATGATGCATTAAGGAAGGAATTTTATTATGCATTTAGCGATTATAAATATCCAGGTGTACCACAATTGGAATTGGAAGAGATTTTTCCTGCAGTGCCTTTTGAACTTTATGGTAAGAAAATCATGCCCTTAGAGGTGATGCATTATAAAATGCCAGTTTTGGGATTTAGAATTGACAATTTTGCCTACATTACCGATGCAAAGACGATTTCGGAAGAAACTTATCAATTGCTGGAGGGAGTAGAAATATTAGTTTTGAATGCCTTGCAGAGAGAACCCCATATTTCGCATCTAACCTTGGATGAAGCAATTGAAGTTTCCAATCGTATCCAACCCAATCAAACTTACCTTACCCATATTTCACATCGTTTTGGAAAACATGTTGATATTGAAAATATGCTTCCAGATGGATTTTTTGTGGCTTATGATCAATTAGTTATTGAATTTTAGTAAAAATAAATAGCTGTTTAAAACAATTTGTTCTCTTAGGTTGTTTATCCTTTTGAAATTACAATCATTGAATAAACTATTTTAACAAAATTCAAATTTTTACTATTATGGGAAATATTTTGTATTTAATCGCTGTTATTCTCGTCATTATTTGGGCAATTAGCTTCTTTGGAGGTTATGCAACTGGCGGTATTATTCACATTTTGTTGGTAATTGCCATCATTGTGGTATTATTAAGAATAATCAGGGGTAACGCTTAGATTTATTAAATAAATGTTGAGCAATGACTAAATCTTCCTGAAAGGTAATTTTCATATTTTGAGGATCACCTGGAATTAGAAAGACGTTATTGCTCAACTTTTCTACGACCGATGCATCATCAGTAAAGGTACTTTCCTCTTCTTGATGGTATGCTTGGAGCAACAGATCCGCCATAAAAACCTGCGGTGTCTGAACGAGCCAGATAGTTTCCCTGTCGACGGCTTGACTTTCATTTTGATTTCCTATCCTCACAGAATTACTACTTTTTACAGCGGGAATAATAGCCGGTTTGGAGAGGTTGCAATTTTGAAATAGTTCGTCGATTAAATGGCTGCTTACCAATGGCCTTGCGGCATCATGAACAGCTATCTTGCAATTTTCATCCAATTTATAATTTGCCTTGATAAATTCTAGGCCATTCTTTACACTTTGGAATCTAGTCAACCCACCGATTGTAATGCTATGGGGAACCGTAAAATTATATTCCTTGCATTGTGAAACCCAAAAATCTTGCATTACATTAGAAAGGACGAGAATAATCTCCGGTTTGCTTGTTGAAATCTCAAATTTTTCTATTGTATGCATCAGTATAGGTTTGTCATGCAAATTCAGGAATTGTTTAGGAAGATTTCCACCGATTCTAGAACCGGTCCCTGCAGCAACTATAATGACGAAATTCTGTGGCATTCGTAATGAATTAAATGGATAGGCAAATTAAGGAAAATAAAAATCAAATCCTTGCTGATTGTTTTCGAAATCGGGTAAGGATATAAAAAAACGCAGGTACAAAGACCTGCGTTCAGTATATAAGGAGTAATACTTTAATTAGATAATTAACATGGCATCGCCATAGCTATAGAAGCGATATTTTTCCTTAACAGCGACTTCGTAAGCATTCATAACATTTTCATATCCTGCGAATGCGGCAATCATAACTAGAAGTGTTGATTGCGGGGTATGGAAATTGGTAATCATTGAATTGGCGATACTGAAATCGTAAGGGGGATAGATAAATTTTGAAGTCCAGTCATTTGCAGCTTTCAAATGTTTATCTGCGGAAACCGAAGATTCAATTGCACGCATAGAAGTTGTGCCGACAGCACAGATTTTACGTTTGTTGTCGATTCCTTTGTTTACGATTCGAGCCGCTTCTTCAGAAATGATGAACTGTTCAGAATCCATCTTATGTTTAGTTAGGTCTTCCACCTCTACGGTACGGAAAGTACCTAGACCTACATGTAAAGTTACTTCTGCAAAATCTACACCTTTTAGTTCAAGGCGTTTCATCAATTCGCGTGAGAAGTGAAGTCCAGCAGTTGGCGCTGCCACGGCACCTTCATTTTTCGCGTAAATGGTTTGATAGCGGAATTTATCTTCTGGAGTAGCTTTTCTTTTGATGTATTTAGGAAGTGGAGTTTCGCCTAAGATTTCAATATTCTTACGGAATTCTTCATCAGAACCATCAAAAAGGAAACGGATTGTACGTCCACGGGAAGTTGTGTTGTCAACAACTTCAGCAACCAATAAATCATCATCACCAAAATATAATTTATTTCCAACACGGATCTTACGAGCCGGATCAACTAAAACATCCCAAAGACGTAGTTCTTTATTAAGTTCTCTTAATAAGAATACTTCGATAGTAGCACCAGTTTTTTCTTTATTACCGTACATTCTTGCAGGAAATACTTTGGTGTTGTTTAAGATCATTACATCTTTATCATCAAAATAATCAAGAACATCTTTAAAAATCTTGTGTTCGATTTTTCCGCTATCACGGTGTAAAACCATTAAACGAGATTCATCCCTTTGTTCTGAGGGTTCAGATGCTAGTAATGATTCAGGAAGATTAAAGTTGAATTGAGATAATTTCATGTTATTCTACTGATGTATTATTATGCCCTCTAGCCTTACTGGGGCTAGAATTTAAAAAGGCTCACAAAATTACGAATTTTTAAGGTAATTCTTGTTTTTTTCTTGTATTACAACAATAGGATGATATTAATAGGTAAAATCATGTAGCTATGCGAGTACAATTTGTGATATGTGGTAGTGAATTTTTTTAATAACATTGTTTTATTTAAAATATATTGTAAATTAAAACTGACATTAACACTGTCTATTACCTATTTAGATTAAAAATTTTATGGCAGATACTACAAAGAAGGAAGATTTCGCAAATGACTTGCTCCCTAACCCTGATATTTTAGATGAAGGAATACATCATGTAAACAATCCCGTTCTCGATTTACCTAATATTGAAAAGCTTTATTTAATGGAGGTTAAGGGTTATACCCAAGAACTGAATTCATTTTATTTTTCCGATGGACGTTCCAAGGTTGAGGTAAAGGTTTTTTCTGAGGATATTATTAGGGTAAGATTAGCACCAGAAGGTTCTTTCTTAGTTGATTTTTCTTATGCAATAAGCTTTAAGGGCGACAATTACGTAAGTTATGAACTAGTTGAAGACGACACTTACTATAAAGTCAAAACAAACTCAGTTGTATGTTTGATTCGTAAATCTGATTTCAATATTGCATTTGCGGATGCGGATGAGAAAATTATGAACCGCGACCATTCACCGATGCATTGGGAGGAGAATGTTGATTTTGGAGGCTACTACGTTTATTGCACCAAACATGCGGAATCTGATGAGGCCTTTTTTGGATTAGGAGATAAAGCGACAAACTTAAACTTAAGGGGTAAACGCGTAAAAAACTGGAACTCGGATACCTATTCTTATGCATTTAATCAAGATCCATTATATAAGACCATTCCTTTTTATATTGGAGTAACTGAAGGTTCGGCGTATGGGATATTCTTTGACAATACCTTTAAGACCTATTTTGATTTTGCAGCAGAACACCAAGATCAAACAAGTTTTTGGTCGGAGGGTGGCGAGTTGCAATATTACTATATACACGGTCCAAAAATGATGGATGTTGTCAAACGTTATCATAAATTAACAGGTACTCACTATATGCCACCAATGTGGGGACTGGGTTACCATCAATGTAGATGGAGCTATTATCCTGAAAATAAAGTTAGAGAAACAGCCTATGAATTTAGGAAGCGTGAAATTCCATGTGATGCTATCTATTTAGATATCGATTATATGGATGGGTACCGTTGTTTCACTTGGAACAAGCGTTATTTTCCAGATCCTAAGAAAATGATTTCAGATTTGAATGCCAATGGCTTTAAGACGGTGGTGATGATCGATCCAGGAATTAAGGTTGATGAGAATTATTGGGTTTTCAAACAAGGGAAGGACAACAACTACTTTTGCCGTCGGGGGGATGATTATTTCATGGAAGGATTTGTATGGCCAGGTCGCTGTCAGTTTCCGGATTATACCAATCCTGAAGTGAGGGAATGGTGGGGGACCTTATACAAGGGCTTAGTTGAAGATGGCGTTGCAGGATTTTGGAATGACATGAATGAGCCGGCTGTTTTTGGTCGAGGAACATTTCCGAATGATGTAAGGCATCAATTTGAAGGTCATCGCGGCTCGCACCGTAAGGCGCATAATATTTATGGTATGCAAATGGTGAGAGCGACATATGACGGGTTAAAGAAATTATATAAGAACAAGCGTCCATTTACGATTACTCGGGCAGCATATGCAGGTACACAGCGATATTCATCTGTTTGGACAGGTGACAACATTGCAACTTGGGAACATTTACGCATAGGTACTTTACAGTTACAGCGTTTGTCGGTATCTGGTTTATCTTTCTGTGGAACTGATATTGGAGGTTTTACAGGAGAGCCAGACGGGGAGTTGTACACGAGATGGATGCAGTTTGGGGTATTTTCACCATTTATGCGTGTTCATTCTGCGGGGGATACACGTGATCGCGAGCCTTGGAGTTTCGGTCCGGAATGGGAAGCCATTTGTAAGAAGTTTATCGAATTACGATATAAACTTTTACCCTATATCTATTCAACATTTTGGTTGCAACACAAATATGGAGAACCAATTTTAAGGCCAATAGCCCTGATGGAGCAAGAGAAAGCTAAGAATATGGTTAGGGAAGAAGAATTTGGCTTTGGAAATCAGTTATTGGTATCTCCAGTCCTTCATCCAGGACAGCAAAATAAAATTGTTTATCTACCTGAAGGAACATGGTATTATTATTTTGATAATAGCTATTATGTTGGTGGGCAAGAATATACGATTGATACACCAATGGATGAGATGCCATTTTTTGTAAGGGGTGGATCCATTATTCCGGAATATCCAGTCATGCAGTTTACAGGAGAGCGAAGAATAGAGTCATTGAGATTGAATTTCTATTATTCCGAGGGTGAACATGAATCCAATCTATATTCAGACCATGGAGAAACATTTGCTTATGAGCAGGGTGTATATGTTGAGAAACACTTTATTGCCACTTCGGACCCTAGTCAAGTCAATATCGTACAAGGAGAAGACGGGATTTACACACCGAATTATTCTGATTTTCATTTGTATTTGATTGGTTTGCCATTTGAAGTGAAACAAGTGACAGTGGACGGCGTCAAGGTAGCGTTTCAACAAGATGAAGAGGGCCAAAATTATGTAGCCCTAGAGCGAGATTTTAAAAAGATTAATATTCAATAATAGCTATTAAAAGACCTAATTTTATGCCTCAACCAGTTGAAGTACACTCCTTATTGTCGGAATTTGATGTTTTTTTATTCAAGGCGGGACGGCATTATAAGCTTTATGAGAAATTTGGTTCTCATGAACTGTTGATTAACGGGGTAAAGGGAGTATATTTTGCGGTATGGGCGCCGAATGCCCAGACAGTATCGGTAGTTGGAAATTTTAACGGGTGGAATCCACATTCACATTTATTGAACGTTCGTTGGGACAGTAGCGGTATATGGGAGGGATTTATTCCGGGATTGAAAAATGGAGAGGTTTATAAATATCATATTCATTCCAATACTGGGGAACATTTAGAGAAATCCGATCCTTTTGCTTTGCTTACTGAAATTCCTCCAAAAACAGCCTCTATTGTTGCTACCACGTATTTTGATTGGAACGACTCAGAGTGGATGTTTAATAGGCGGGAGCATAATGCTTTGGATCGTCCGATGTCAGTATATGAAATGCATCTAGGTTCATGGATGCGAGATCCGCAAGATCCCGATCGGTTCTTGAGCTACACAGAAATTGCGGAACGCTTAATTCCATATATCCAAGAAACTGGCTTTACGCATGTGGAGTTTATGCCTATTATGGAACATCCCTATTATCCTTCTTGGGGATATCAGATAACGGGTTATTATGCTTCGAGTTCTAGATTCGGATCGCCACAAGACTTGATGAAGCTTATCGAGTTATTACATGAGCATAATATTGGAGTTATTTTGGATTGGGTTCCATCACATTTTCCGGGCGATGCACATGGATTATATAATTTTGACGGTACCCATTTGTATGAGCATGCAGATCCAAGAAAGGGTTTTCACCCGGATTGGCAATCGTATATCTTTAATTATGGGCGTAATGAGGTCAAATCCTTTTTAATTAGTAATGCATTCTTTTGGTTGGATCGCTACCATATAGATGGTCTACGGGTAGATGCTGTAGCTTCGATGCTTTATTTGGATTATTCTAGAAAAGCAGGTGAATGGGAAGCCAATGAACTTGGAGGGAATGAGAACTTAGAAGCTGTTTCCTTTTTAAAAGCCTTTAATGAAGCGGTATCAAAATACTTTCCAAATGTTCAGACGATTGCAGAAGAGTCGACGTCTTGGTCAGGAGTGAGTAGGGCAACGTTTAATGGTGGTCTTGGCTTTGGCATGAAATGGATGATGGGCTGGATGCATGATACATTAGCATATTTTAAAGAAGATCCAATCAACAGGTCTTATCATCATGATAAAATGACCTTTGCTACTGTTTATGGGTTTACAGAGAACTTCATGTTGCCTTTGTCACATGACGAGGTTGTTTATGGAAAACAATCATTGATCTATAAAATGCCTGGAGATGAATGGCAAAAATTTGCCAATTTAAGGTCGCTCTACCTATATATGTTTACATTCATAGGTACGAAACTTTTATTTATGGGTGGGGAATTTGGTCAGACATCAGAGTGGAATGTCAACCAATCCTTAGACTGGCATTTATTGGATTATAAGCCACATCAAGGCATCAAGAAATTTATATCAAAATTAAATGAAGTTTATAAGAGTTATCCAGCTTTGTATGAAAAAGCATTTAGTCCGGAGGGATTTTTCTGGATTGAGTTGGATGATAGGAATAACAGTGTTTTTGCTTACTGTCGTCGAGGACATGATTTAGAAAATGATTTAATAATTGTATTGAATCTTACACCGATTGTTAGGAGGAGTTTTAAAGTTGGAGTTCCCCATGCTGGTCAATGGGAATTAGTATTGAACTCGGATGATGTGAACTTCAATGGTAGTGGTGTACGGGTTAGGGATGTAGTAACTGCAGATAGAATGTCATGGATGGGGCAAGATCAATCAATTGAGATTGATTTACCACCATTGAGCGGTTTAGTATTTAAAAGAAAATTAGGGTAATGAAAGTCATACATTTAAGCGTTGAATGTTTTCCTGTAGCAAAAGTAGGAGGTTTGGCAGATGTGGTTGGTGCATTGCCTAAATACCAGCGGGAGTTAGGTGTTGATTCCTCGGTAATGATGCCTTACTTCAATCGGAAATTTGTTCATGAGCATTCTTTTGATGTTGTTGCAAAAGGTGAGATTTATCAGGGTTCTGCACTTTTGAAATATGAGGTTCTGAAGGAAATGGATGATACTTTAGGATTTCCATTATATTTAATTCGAATACCAAATTTATTGGATCGTGAAGAAGTGTATTGCTACCAAGATGAGGCGGATCAATGGATTGCATTCCAACATTCGGTTTTGCATTATCTGAACTATAACAATATTCAACCAGATGTGCTTCATTGTCACGATCATCATGTAGGATTAGTTCCATTCTTAACCAAATGGAGCAATGAATTCGATCAGTTAAAAGATGTGAAGACGGTATTTACCGTTCATAACGGCCAATATCAAGGGTGGATGTCTTGGAGTAAAAGTTTATTTATTCCGCCATTTGATACCTGGAAATGGGGTTTATTAGATTGGGATGGAGTTATCAATCCGCTTGCTACGGCTATAAAATGCTGTGATGCCTATACCACCGTATCAGAAGGATATCTCAAGGAATTATATATTGAGGCAAATGGTTTGCAGCATTTGTTTTATGATGAAAGGGCAAAGTCTGTTGGTATAGTTAATGGGATAGATACTGAATTTTGGGATCCTGCCTTAGATTCAATGATTGATCAGAACTATACGATAAAGGATGTTGATGAAGGGAAAGCAGAGAATAAGCTTAAGTTCTGCAATGAATTTGGATTAGATCCAACCAAGCCTTTGCTAAGTTATATTGGCAGGTTTGCGACGGAGAAGGGGGCTGATATTTTGCCTGAAGTAATACATAATCTTTTGAGGCAAAGTTCAGGTAAAATAAGTATATTTATATTAGGCTCAGGAGATGCCGGGATACAGGAAAAAATTAAAGATGTTACTGGTATTTATCAACGTGATTTAGCTGTTTTCTTTGGCTACAACGAACAATTAGCGCATCGTGTTTATGCTGCTTCGGACATGTTGATTATGCCATCTCGGGTTGAGCCATGTGGATTGAACCAACTATATGCTTTAAAATATGGTACCATTCCAGTCGTGCGTAAGATAGGAGGTTTGAAAGATACAGTGATCGATGTTGAGGAGGGTGGATATGGATTCCTATTCAACGATGTAAATGCAGAAGAAGCTGCTGACACAGTGAAGAGAGCGATTAAATACTTGAGCTATGCGGATAACTTAACAAAAACGAGGGATGCGGCGATGGGATTAGATTATTCTTGGAATAAATCAGCACAGAAATATATAGAGTTATATAACCAATTACTTAAATAATATGTCGCATAAAGTTGTTTCCATAGTATTAGGTGGGGGTCGAGGAACCCGCTTATTTCCGTTGACAGATCAACGTTCTAAACCGGCAGTTCCAATTGCTGGGAAATACCGATTGGTTGATATTCCAATTTCAAATTGTCTAAATTCTGGCTATAATAAGATATTTGTATTGACGCAATATAACTCGGCATCATTAAATAAGCATATCAAGAATTCCTACAACTTCAGTATTTTTAGTAAGGGATTTGTAGATATTCTAGCTGCGGAGCAGACAAATGAGGGTGATCGCTGGTTTGAGGGTACTGCTGATGCGGTTCGAAGAACTCAAAAGAATTTGGTCAATGTTGATTATGATTATGTTTTGATTCTATCCGGAGATCAATTGTATCAGATGGATTATTCTGCAATGGTTGATTTTCATGTAAAGAATGGTGGTGAGATTACGATTGGAACCATTCCGGTGACTGCCAAGGAAGCGCCAGGCTTTGGCATCCTAAAGTCTGATGAGCATAATAATGTTGTTTCCTTCATTGAGAAACCGACGAAGGATTTATTGGCTGATTGGACATCGGAAGTTTCAGAAGATCTGGAGAAACAGGGACGGAATTATCTGGCTTCAATGGGTATCTATGTTTTCTCGAAAGGAGTAATGACAAGGATGCTTGCCGAGAATAATGGAATGGACTTTGGTAAGGAGATTATCCCTGATGCCATTGAGAATTCAAAAGTACTAAGTTATCCATTCGATAGTTATTGGACAGATATCGGTACGATTTCTTCTTTTTTTGAAGCAAATATAGGTTTAACTGATGATATTCCTGAATTCAATTTATTTGGGGAGACCGTTTACACGAGGGCGCGGATGTTGCCGCCATCAAAAGTTTCCGGAACTACCCTAAACAACGCAATTATTGCAGATGGATGTATTATTTTGGCGGAGAAGATTCAACGATCGGTAATCGGAATCCGTTCTAGGGTAGGAGAAGGAACTGTTATTAAGATGACTTATATGATGGGCTCGGACTATTACGAGGAATTAAATGAGGTGGTAGAATTAACGACCTCACAAGAACCACCTCCAATTGGAGTTGGGGAGCGTTGCTACATTGAAAATGCTATATTAGATAAAAACTGTAGGATTGGGAATGATGTTCGGATTAAGGGTGGAAAGCAATTGAAAGATGGAGACTTTCCGGAATATACAATCTGTGATGGCATTATTGTAATTAAGAAAAATGCCGTAATTGAACATGGCAGAACAATTGGTTTTTAAACAGATATTATTATTAAATAGAAAAGGCTGGTCTTGAGAACAGCCTTTTCTATTTTAACTTATTGGCCTTTAACGACCATTTCATATACAAAATAAATAATAGCCAATAGTATAATTGCAATGATTATCGTTCTTTTTAAATTATTGGCTGCAGGCTGATCGTCTTTTTCCTTAATGACCGTTTCTGGCACTTTCGTTGGATCGACATCTTCCGCATTATTTATTTTATTTCCATGTTCATCTTCTTTTTCTTGCATAACTTCTAAAGTTGGTTATACAGTTAGAACAATTTACATGAGGAAAGGTTTGGGATTATTCCTTAGACAGATACCTCACGAATTAATCCATATTCATATGCCAATTTTATTGCAGAGCTTAAGTTTGAAGTTCTAAATTTTTCAATTAGATTTTTCCGATGGCTTTCGACCGTATGTGGACTTATAAAAAGTTTGTCAGCGATCTGGGCCGTGGTCAGTCCTAATGCTGCTTCGGCAAGTATTTCCTTTTCACGTCTTGTCAATTTAGGAACGCTTTTTAGTTCAGCACTATTTTTTCTGTCGATAATGCGTTTTGTTTGTGAGCAGAGGAATTTTTTTCCCAATAAGATTTCTTGGATACCTGTAATTATCTCCTCAATGGAAGCATTTTTTTGAATGTATCCATGTGCACCTTCTTCAAAGGCGCTATTAATAACTGCATACTCATTATGTACACTGAGCATTATAATCTTCAATCCCGGGTTTTTTTTAAGTAAGGAATTAATCAGTTCCAATCCATTCGCATCAGATAGATTGATATCTAACAAAAGCACATCAATTTGCGTACTTTTTAATTCTTCGAGCAATTTCTTAGCAGTAGGATAACAACCAATAATATTTAGATCTGTTTCTTGAGCTAAAATATTTTTCAATCCTTCAGACAATAAAGGATGGTCATCAGTAATTGCGATATTAATCATATTAAATTGATTTTGGTATAAAGATGTCAAAACTGCTGCCTTGACCAATATCTGAATGCACTTGTAATCTTCCTTTGAGGAATTCTATTCGAGATTCAATATTCTGCAGACCTGCAGATTTTATATTATTTAAATTTTTATAGTTAAAACCTTTGCCATCGTCTTCTACGGTGAGATGGAATTCATTATCTTCCTCCGAGATTTGGATAATGATTTGGGATGGTTGTGCATGCTTAATTGCGTTGTTTACCAATTCCTGAATGATTCTGTAAATGATTAATTGCTGTTCTTTGTTTAAGGGATTTACATAGTGTAAGAATTGCACATCAATATCGATTTTTTCATTGGACATCCTTGAAGCGTAATCACTAAGGGCTTCTTGAATACCGAACTTTTCCAACAAATCGGGGGTAAGGTTATGAGCGACTCTTCTTAATTCATCAACTGCCAAATCAATATGGGCAATACCTCTTCGCATTTTTTCTTTGACTATCATATTTTCCTGATCTTTGAGTTGGGAAAGTTGCATTTTTGTTCCCGACAATAACCCGCCCAGTCCGTCGTGCAGGTCTCGGGCAATCCGAGCTCTTTCCTGTTCTTGCCCATCTAATAATGCGGTCAGGGTAGCAATTTTTGCTTGCTGCCTTTCTTGTTCAAATGCTAGGTTGAGGAGGTTTTCACGTTGTTTCATATGCTTTGAACGCTGACTATAAGCATAAAATAGTAAAGCAGATAGAAGAAGCACTGCGCCTATCAAAGCGATGTAATATTTATTTAATTTATCCTTAAGAGAGATTTGTTTTTGATAATTGCTAATTTCTTTGGCCCGACTATCCGATTCAAGTTTAGACATACGCAATTGTTGCACCTGTTTTTCTGAGATCAATCTAGAGAGTTCAAGTTCCTTGGTTTGGTTATCCTGAAAAAGCCTCAAATTTTCCAGTTCTTGTTTTTGTTGGATACCTAATGCTTCCATCAATTGGATCTGTTGTTCCTTTTTTTCTGTCTCGACTTTCAGTGTTGCCAACTGTTGTTCCTGTTTACCTTTTTCGAATTGGGCATCCAATCTCTTGCTGAGATTCAATTTATCTTGGTCATAGATGGATGTAAAGATTTGTATGTATTCCTTATAGTATTTGATTGCTTCTTGAAAATTTCCTTCCTGTTCGCTGATATGGGAAAGTGTTTGATAAATACTTAAAAGGATTTGTTGGTCCTGAACTTGAGACTTGTTTATTTCTACTAGGGATGCAAGAAGATTTTCTTTTGCCTGTTTGGTGTTGCCATCCTGAAGGGACATTTCAGACATGATTCCATAGGATGAAGCAACAAGATTATATTGTTTGGAGTCGAGAGCTTGGATTTTAGCTAATTCTGCATATTGCTCGGCTTTATCCCGATATTCTTTCGGGAAATGCTTGAAATATAGATGAGCAAGATTATTTGCAACAAATGCTAAGTTTGAGGGAATTGAAATATTGTCTTTATTTTTATTATAGATTCCTAAAGCATTGAGGTAATATTTTTCAGCAAGATCTCTGAATTGCTTTTGATCAGGGGAGTCCATATATTTCTGCTCATACATATATCCCAGTGACATATAAGAGTCAAAAATAGTAGCCGGGTCATTTTGGTCAATAGCAATGTCCAAAGCCAGTTTGCTGTATTTTTCTTGGAGATCAAAGTCGTTCCAATTGGCATAAATTGACGTTAACTCTTTAAAGACACTTGCCTTTCTATTATTGAGAGTATTAGAATTTTTTGCTTGATCTAAATAGCTAAGGGCAATAAGAAATTGTTTTACGGCTTCTACCTCTTGTTGTTGACGGGATAAAATCCAGCCAAATCCATAGTACACATAGCCTTTAATTTCCATATCCTTGCTGTGGTCGGCTAGACTTTTAGCTTTTAGAATCGTTTGTTTTGAATTAGTTTCCTTTTCATCAATAAGTTGGTTTATTGCTAAGACAGTATTCAAATATGCGGCATATTTTGGGTCATTTAATTTTTCCGCGATATCAAGGTCTTTCCTTAATAAACCAAAAGCCTTAACTTCTTGTTGATTGAAAAATAGCGCCTGCGCTAATTTACCAGTCACGAAAAACTTGTTGGGGTCAGTGGTTTTATACTGATTATATTCGTTTTGGAGATTGTTCAAGAAATCCTGACCATCACTTTTAGAAATACCGAAACTCAACAGAAGAAGCATAATTATATATTTCTTCCAGGTAACTGATTTTCTAAATTTGAAGTTCATGTTAATGTTTTCTAAAGATTAATGAGCTGTAAAATTACACAAACAGAGCCTATTATTATAGGCACCATTTTGCGGTAAGCTATATGAATTTTGATTAGTTTGTTTCAACTATTTCACCTTTTGTGTTGATGCTGTAAACATCGGAGTCTTCACTATCGGCTACTGAAGCAACACCATCTTCAAAGGAAGTGGCAATACTATATTTGATTGGAATTACAATCTTACCTTCATTGTTTATATATCCATATTTTTCCCCTTTTTGAACTAAATGGATAGAATCCTTTGATAAAGAAATGAGATCGAAGCCTTCGCTAATTTTTTTGTTTTCTTTAATACTGAACAAAACATAACTATCGTCTATAGCCGAAACAAAAACTTGGTCATTGAATTCTATTATAATAGGATAGGAAATTGGAACTATGATATTTCCTTTGCTGTCTATAATTCCAGTTTTATCATTCAGCTGTGCAGCAATGTATCCATCGTTCATATGGCTGACCATATCATATTCGGCTTTGATAATTGGTTTGTCGTTTGCGGAAAGAATCCCAAATTTTTCGCCTTCTGCGTAAATGTACTGTTGGTATTCATCATCATATGCTAAGAAATCGTATTTAAAAGGAATTTTAATGTTACCATTTTTATCCATAGAACCAAATTTGCTGTCATCATTAATGACTGTTGAAATTCCGCCACGGAAATAGTCAAAATAAGAATAGATAGGTTTTGTTATTATATTATCATTTTCATCTTTAAGTCCAAGGTAGGTTTCCGTGCCGTCGTAATAAAGAAATCTATCTTCATCTACAGGCATTTCTTCTTGGTTAGTTTCATCCAGCTCCAAAGAATCATCTTCGTTATAAATTTCCCCTGTTTCTACTTCATATTCGGTATAGTTTTCAGGAATTGAAAATTCATTATCTTTTAGGGTTTCTTGAGCAATATCAGTAGCAATAAAACCATTTCCATCTAAGGAAACTTGAAGCACAGCTCCGGGGATTTGTTTAAGAAATGAAAATTGACTCCAATAGATTGATGGAATTTTTTCGGTATACCAGATTTCAATGACATAGTTCTCCATATCCTCTACATTAAAATCAGTTTTTATGAGGGCAAGCTTACAATCGTAACCAGCAATATTCTTTGATTTTCCGGCTATTAATTCTACGTTTATATCGGTACCCTCGGAGGCATCCATCTCGGTTCCATCATTTGTTACATGGTATTGTTCTAAAGCAGGGAAGAGCAAAAATGATTTGGAGGTTTTTTTATTGATGATTTCAATACCATTATCCACATCCTGCGGAGATATTTTGATATATTCAGCATTCACCCACGCTCTCATGGCGTATTCAATAGAGGTATCGATCTGATCAATATTTTGATCTTGTACTAAACCATGATAATCAATTTTAAATACTTTTTGGGTTTGGGCATTTAAGTTTAATGCGTAAAATGCAATGCATGTAATTGCTATAAAAATCCTTTTCATTCAAATAAATATTATGCTACAAAAATGGGAAGTTTAGGGAATCGATTATATCCCTGATAACCGCTAATTTTTAAATTCGCTGAAAGTAGGTAAAATTTGCTTAAAAAATTAAGGTTTTTTAAGCTTAGTTATTATTGTTTAGGCAGATTTCTTGATCAAACTATTCATTATTGGTAATAAATATTTAAAAATGTTTTTTATTCTTAACAGATTTTTACGAGTTCATCAATGAAATTGAGATTAAAATTGAGTGGATAAAGTGTTTTAAGGAACTTTATTTTATATGTAGTAAAATTATTAAAAAATAATATAATAATTGGATAGTAGTTAATATTCAGGTTTAAAAATGTTTTTTTATTCTTTATTTGATTATATATTTGATTATTTTTATATTAATTTAAACTAATCAATAACAATTTTTTAACAGCTTAATTATTTGGTAACAAATAATTAACTCAAATCCAATATTGTATAACCTTTCTTTGCACGCAAAGAATTATTGAACTGAAACCATGAAAAAGAACTCTGCATTTGTACCCATTTTGATGGGTTTATCGGTACTTTCTTGGTCTGCTGCACATGCGACTTATAGGGATGTGAATCGAGACCGAGTTTATGAAATCTCACAAAACATTATTCGAGGGAAAGTTACAAACGAAAATGGCGAAGCTGTTGTAGGTGCATCGGTAACGAACATTACATTAAATTCAATGGCCCAGACAGATACTGATGGAAACTTTGAATTATCGGGTACTGTTGGTAATGAATTAAGAATAACGATGGTAGGTTATTCTACTAAAACTGTAAATGTTACAGGGACACAGGTTAATGTAAGCATCGTTTCTGCTGACCAAAATTTAGATGAGGTTGTTGTCGTAGGATATGGTAAACAAAAGAAGGTAAATCTTACCGGGGCTGTAGCCCAGATAGATTCCAAAGTTTTACAGGATAGGCCAGTTGCCAATGCTACACAGGCCTTGCAAGGGGCGGTTCCAAATTTGAATATTAACTTTACAAATGGCCGTCCTGGTGGGGAAGGTAAGGTAAATATTCGTGGATTTGCATCAATAAACTCAGCGAACGCTGCTCCATTGGTACTTATTGATGGTGTTCCTGGGAATATCAATACGATAAACCCGAAGGATATAGAATCCATTTCCGTACTTAAGGACGCTTCCGCGGCAGCGATTTATGGTGCTAGGGGGGCATTTGGGGTGATGTTGGTGACTACAAAAAAAGGTCAGGCAGGAAAGATGAGCATTGGATACAGCAATAATTTTGGGTCCTCAGATTTAACGGTAAGTACGGATTTCATGACTATCGGGTACGATGCTGCAAAATTAAATGACGAAGCCTTTTTGCGGGCAACCGGTAATAGCTATACCAATTATAACGAAGATGATTATGCTGAATTATTAAAACGCAAGAACGACCCTTCCCTGCCGTCCGTTGTGATTCAAAATAGAAATGGTAAAGATCAATATGTTTATTACGCAAACACAGATTGGTGGAATACCTTTTATCGGGAAAAGATGAACTCAATGGAGCATGCACTTACCTTTTCAGGAGGTTCAGAAAAAATGGATTATTACATTTCTGGAAGGATGTATCAGAAAGGGGGCTTGATGAAAGTACAGCAGGATAAATTTGAAGGATATAATCTAAGGGCAAGATTGAACGGACAGGTAGCTGATTGGCTAAAAGTTAGCAATAATTCACAGATCAATTATCAGAATTATACCTTTCCGGGGTGGAATAGTAGTGTAGATGCAAATAATAACTTTATTTCGACTACAGTCCATGCCCTTCCATCTTATGTGCCACAAAATCCGGATGGAACAGCAACCTATCGGACTGAATTAAACAATTATAATATTGGCGATGGTATCATGGCAGATTTACTGTATGGTAAATCGAAAGGTGGAGAAAAGGAATACGAATTTGTCAACCTATTTGAAGCAATAGCACAGATTGTTCCTGGCCTTACGGTTACGGGAAATTATACTTTTACTTATAATCCCATAGATAAGTTTCAAAGAAGGGTCCAAGCGCCATGGTCAATCTATCCTGGAGTAATCAATTATTTGGGAAATGACCAGTTGGTAGAAAATGCCGAAAATTATAAAAAACATTCTTTGAATATTTTTGCAAATTTCAACAAGAAATTTGGAGACCATAACTTAGGAGCAACAGCAGGATATAATCAAGAGCTAAGTACATGGAATAATATTGGTGGTACGCAGACTAATTTGTTGTCAGAGGATTTAAATGATTTTAATCTAGGAACAGGGGTTCCACTATTAAGAGGTGGAGAGGAATCATGGGCATTACAGGGATTCTTTGGGAGAATCAATTATGATTACAAAGGAAGATATCTGTTGGAAGTAAATGGTCGATATGACGGTACATCCAAATTCCCGACTGGACAGCGCTATGGATTCTTTCCATCCTTTTCAGCGGGCTGGCGTATTATGGAAGAGCCATTCTTAGAATCGGCAAAGCAATATGTTAACGAGGCGAAGTTACGTGTTTCCTATGGTTCATTGGGTAATGCTCAAGAAGCCTCACCGTATGGATATATTCCATTATTGGGAGCAGGAAATGCTGCATATATCATGAATGGAGGTCGAGCACAATATCTTAGTTCAGCATCACCTATTTCAGGGGATTTAACTTGGGAAAGAACGAGTACTTTGAATTTTGGTGCCGATTTTGAATTTGCTCAGAATCGTTTAACAGCATCATTTGATTATTTCATCCGGGAAACATTGGATATGTTAATTCCTGGAAAGACCCTGCCTGCTGTTTTTGGGGCAAGTTCACCAAGAACCAATGCTGGGGATTTGAGGAATGTTGGTTGGGAATTATCACTTGCTTGGCGAGATCGATTTGATGTGGCTGATAAACCCTTTGGATATAGTTTTGGTTTAGGCTTATCAGATTCTAAAGCTAAGATTACAAGATTTGATAATACGGAAATGTTGTTGAACAACTATTATGTTGGTCAAGAATTAGGGGAGATTTGGGGTTATAAAATTGATGGGTTGTTCAAGACGAATGAGGAGGCTGCAAATTGGGATGTGAATCAAGACCGTGTTGATGCACGGAGGTTATCGGCACCCGGGGATTGGTCCAAGTTACAGGCGGGTGATCCTAGATTCGTCGACATCAATGGTGATAAGGAGGTTAACCAGGGCAAGAATACATTAACAGATCCAGGAGATCAGATTATCATAGGAAATAGCAGAGCCCGTTATAATTTTGGGGTAAACTTAGGGGCGAATTGGCAAGGCTTTGATGTTTCAGCATTTTTCCAAGGAATTGGCAGGCAGCATTGGTGGCCGGGATCTAATGCTGATAAATTCTGGGGGCCATATTCGAGGCCATATTATTCTTTTGTTCCAAGAGAATTTGAAGAAGATGTATGGACGCCTGAGAATCCGGATGCATATTTCCCATTGTTGCGCGGGTATATTGCATTAGATGGAAACAGCTCATTAAATGTTAAGTCTGATCGTTACTTACAAGATTTAGCGTATATCAGGTTGAAAAATTTAACGATTGGGTATTCTTTACCGACGTCAGTTATGAGCAAATTAAAGTTGAGCAATGCAAGGATTTATTTATCTGGAGAGAACTTATGGACAGCGACCAAATTAAGATCTAAGTACATAGATCCAGAGCAAGCTGCACAAGAATCAAATGGTAGAGCTTACCCATATTCTAGAACATTTTCATTTGGACTTGACTTCACATTTTAATCATGAAAAACTCATTAATACTATATATTCTATTTGCTGTACTATGTACAAGCTGTAGTAAAGATTATTTAGATAGGCAGCCTGGGGCGAGTATATCTCCAGATGTGTCTTTTAAAAGCGTTAAAGATTTGGAATTATTCAGTAATTCCTTTTATAACGGGGCGATACCTTCTGCGGAAGGTATTTATAATGAAGCAATTGATAATATTGTTAAGAATACGCTTCAAGATGAATTAACGGGGAAACGGATTGTTCCGACAAGTGGCGGAGGCTGGTCATGGAGCGAATTGAGGAATATCAACTTTTTCCTTGAGAATTGTTATAATACGTTGTCCTTTCAGGATGCGGCGCCGTATGCTGGGGTAGCTAAATTTTTTCGAGCATATTTTTATTTTGAAAAGGTAAAACGATTCGGGGATGTTCCATGGTATGGCAAGGTTCTGGATGTCAATGACGAAGCGGAATTAATGAAGGGCCGCGATCCAAGAACGCTCATTGTTGATTCAATAATGGCCGATTTAGATTTTGCCATTAAATACATGTCAGATTCCAAATCAGATGAAAAGGCGACTAAATGGACGGCATTAGCTTTAAAATCTAGAGTTGCGTTGTTTGAAGGGACATTTAGGAAATATCATACTGAATTTAATCTTCCGAATGCCAATAAATATCTGGAGTTAGCGGCAGAGGCTTCTAAACAATTGATTGATGGCGGCCAATACAGCCTTTATTCAGGTGCAGGGGCGGAATCTTATGGAAAATTATTTAATTCTGTGAATAGCATTTCTCAAGAAGTTATTCTGGCGAGGAAGTTTTCTGATGCCTTGCAGATTTGGCATAACGTAAATTATTATACGATTACCGCCTCTTATGGTAAGCCGGGACTAGAGAAGGATTTAGTTAATTCATATTTAATGAAGGACGGATCTAGATTTACGGACAAGGCGAACTATGATAAAATGACATTTTTAGAAGAAATAAAGGATAGAGATCCACGTTTAGGACAGACAATTCGTACGCCTGGTTATACGAGGATCGGTGGTGCTGCTCCAATCGCTCCAAATTTTGGGCATTCTGTTACAGGTTATCAATTGATCAAGTTTGTTGGAGATGTAAAATATGATAACTATAATCGTTCTGAGAACGACATGCCAATATTTAGATATGCGGAGGTCTTATTGAATTATGCGGAAGCAAAAGCTGAACTGGGAATATTAACACAAGCAGATTTGGACCAATCTATTAATTTAGTTAGAAGTAGGGCAGAGATGCCAGCATTGCAACTAGCTGCGGCCAACAGTAATCCAGACGCTTATATTGCGAAGGACTATCCTAATGTAACTGGTGCGATGAAAGGTGCGATTTTAGAAATTCGTCGCGAACGCAGGATAGAACTTGTTATGGAATCATATCGATGGGATGATATTCTTAGATGGAAAAGCGGAAAACTATTGACTCGTCAGTTTAAAGGAATGTACTTTCCGGGAATTGGAAAATATGATTTGGATGGAGATGGAAAAGATGATGTATGGATCTATGAAGGGACAAAACCTACAGCGCCAGGAGTACAATTGTTGAAATTGGGTTCTGAAATATTATTGGAAAATGGCAATAGTGGTAATGTCATTATCAATGCCCATATAAAGAAAGTTTTTGATGAAGGGAAAGATTATTTTTATCCACTTCCTATACAAGAATTGGAGTTAAATAAAAACTTAACTCAAAATCCAGGTTGGAAATAGAATTTAGTTAATTGAGGTAAATGAATAGAAATAGTTTCCAAGTTGAAAAACTTGGGAACTATTTTTTTATGTTGTGGCTATTTTATAATCTCTTTTGAAGGATTATTTAGTTTGGAATGTTTATACCCATAAAAGAAGTAAACAATTAGTCCAATTGCCAACCAAATAAGGAATATCACCCAATTGCTTGTTCCGAGTTCGGTCATCAGGTATAGATTAATCAAAATTCCTATCACAGGCAATAAGGAGAAATTATATTTAAATGCCATTCCTGCTAAAACAATCCAAACCAACCAAAAAATGATAATCAATGTTTTATGTTCCAGTATATACATAAAGTCATAGTTTTTCCATTGATAAATAGCATCCTGATTAAATTTCAATATGAATATCCAAGCGCATATGAATGCGATTGCTATGAGGTATTTACCATTGATGTAGGGTACTCTAAATTTGGATTGCTTAGAAAGCCCTGAATAATCCATATATAGGACACCTGCGCAGACTAAGATAAACGCGAAGAAGGTTCCTACAGAAGTTAAATCGACAAAGAAATCCATTTTAAAGAACATAGATGGGATTGCGACTACAAATCCTGTAACGATGGTTGCAAAGGAAGGAGTTTTATATTTTGGGTGTATGGTTGAGAATTTCTTCCAAAGCAGGCCATCTCTACTCATGGTCATCCATATTCTTGGTTGTGCTAGTTGATACACTAAAAGAGCGCTTGTTATAGCGACTACCGATGTGACGGAAATAATGCCGGCCAAATAGTCTGCTCCAAGATATTTAAAAACAAATGCTAGAGGGTCTTTTACATTTAGTTCATTATAATTGACCATCCCCGTAAGTACAAGTGTTATTGCTACGTACAGAATTGTACAGATTAACAATGTTATGATCATAGCTCGGGGGAGGTCCCTTTGTGGATTTTTACATTCTTCGGCAGTGGTTGAAATGGAATCAAAACCTATGAAGGCAAAGAATACAGCAGCTACAGATCCCATTACGCCAGATAGGCCATTTGGAGCAAAGGGAGTCCAATTTTCCGGATTTACGAAAAATGCTCCGCCAACGATAATGGCAAGAATGACACCGATTTTTACCAGTACCATTATATTGCTAGCCTTTCGAGACTCTTTGATACCACGATAGACCAGCCAGGTGATTAAAGCAATAATGATCCCAGAGGGTAAATCAAATATTATGGGTATGTCTCCAATTCTTGGTGCAGATTCGTAGGCTTTCAAGCCAATTTTATCAGCTACATTTAAGGATTCAAATCCTTGGCTTAGGAGTTTTTCATGAGCTTCAATTGCGTACTGTGGAGCCATTGATAGCCAATGTGGTATGTGTATTCCAAAACCCTCCAACATCGTGACAAAATATTGTGACCAAGAGATTGATACGACTATATTTGAAACGGCATATTCCAATACGAGTGCCCATCCAATAATCCATGCGAATAATTCACCAAAAGCAACATATGCATAAGTATAAGCACTCCAGAAACGGGTATAGTACTTGCGAACTGGGCATATGATAAAGCTGTAAAAACGCATGCAAATGCAACGAAAACAAAGAGTAAGGAAATTGCAGGCCCGCCTTCATAACTTGCTAATCCAATTGTACTAAAGATACCAGCTCCGACTATTGCGGCAATACCCAAAGAAACTAAGTCTCGGACCGTAAGGACTTTATTTAGACTTTCAGATTCACCTTTTTCTTTGATGATTAATTCTAGACTCTTCCTTTTGAAAAGTTTATTTCTCATTTGCTTTGGATTGAATAAAAGACCAACAAAAGTAGATATAAAAATGAAACCCTAAGTTGATATTTCGTAGGAAATTCAATCTAGGGTTTATTTAAGAAATGCTAATCATTAATTTTTATCCGACTGCAGTATAGTTATCTAACATATCTTGGGTGGGAACAAAAAATAGTGTTCCGGTTTCTGGGGTACTAAAATCTAGGATTCTATCGTAGTTTCCAATGGGATTCCCGATATACATATTTTCTAACATCTTATGAGTTGTTGAAAACTTATTGGCATAAGAGATAAAATACGTTCCAAATTCTCCTTTCGAAGGGTTCGAAAAGGGGAGATTATCTCTGACTATTTTCAGGTCATTTCCATTTTCGTCGGTAATGCTTGTTAAAGCGCTATGGGAATTTTTTGGTTTTACTTCATCGGTCATTTCGACATCTGTTGCCTTATATCTTCCAAAAACTTTTTCTTGATCTGAAGTTGGAAGATTTTCCCATGCTTTGAGGTTATGTATATATTTTTGTACGAATAAATAACTTCCACCTTTATATTGAGGATCTTCATCTCCAACCATAGCGAATGTTTTCCTTTCGTCGCCAATTGGGTTTTCAGTACCATCAACAAATCCTAAAATTGATCTGCCATCCCAATAACGAAATCCATGGACCTCAACCAAATTATCAGCAACTGGGCTGAGAATGTCATAGATATCTTTAGCCATTTCATAACAAATACCTGCATTTATTGCGCGTAAGTGAAAATGGAGGTCTCCATCTGTTGATATGGCCGTATATTTAGACCCGATAATGGGTTCAAAGGTTTTTAGTTCTTTTGGCAAAGGAGTCGGCATTGCCAATTTCTGCCAGGCATCGTGTCCAACTCCCATAATACAGCTTGTTCTACCGTCTGGAATTCGTACTACAAATGAATGGTTTAAATTGGAAACCAATGCACAAAGCCTTTGGAAAACCGGTTTGAAATTAGTTCCTTCTTTAAACTTCCAGACAGAAAAAATTGTGTTATTATTTGGGTAATCTGTTACATTCTGAGATTGAGTTGCCATATTATAATAGTTGTGAATTCTAATTTATGTAATTATCCATAAAAAATCCATCAATAATATTATTCAGAATTATTCTATTATATAAAAAAAGGAAAGCTATTCAAATATTAGCTTTCCTAATTTATTTAATAATTCATAACCTTATCTAATTCATTTTCATCAATGGTTTCTTCATTGAGATATCTTTCTAAACTATCGTCCATTTCTTTCATCCATGGGGTATGGTGAGGTTCAGCTTTTGTACCGTCCATTACGGATTGATAGACCTGATCACGATAATTCAAGATATTGATTTCCTTGTCATTTAACCAACTTTTGAACATATCAGAAACATGATCAAGGTTAAAAGTTGGATAATCTGTAAAACTGATGAGATCTTTGATGTAATCAGTTTGGAAATCAACATGATCAGGACCAGTGACAGTTTTAGCTTCATATTCCATCCATTTTTGAATATCCTTGTCCCGTTCGGCTTTAGACGGATGTTCTATTCTTCCCAACATATAATCTCTAGCATACCAAGCTTGAGTGTCAAACATATTGAAGGTGTAATATTGGTCCTGCATTCCAAGGAAAAGGAGTCTTTCGTTTTCATTAAAGACAACACCTTTATATAGGTTATCAGGATATAGGCAGTTTTTTGTTTTTAAACGTAGCTGGTCTGGAAGGAAAGGAAATTTATGTTGGTAACCCGTGCATAAAATAACGGCATCGTATTCTTCAACAGAACCGTCTTTAAAAAAGGCTTTATTATCTTCAAAATGTGTTACTAAAGGTTTCTCTTTAATTCCTGAGGGCCATTTGGTTCCAATAGGGTTTGTTCTATAAGATATGGTTACAGAATCACTTCCGTGTTTGAAGCACTGGACAGCAATATCTTCAGCAGAATAGCTGCTACCGATCAAGAGTAACTTTTGATTGATAAATTGGTCAGCGCCACGAAAATCATGGGCATGCATAACGGCCCCTGGGAAGTTGTCAATTCCTTTAAAGTAAGGCATGTTTGGAGTGGAAAAATGTCCAGTGCCCACCACTAAGTAATCAAAATATTCTTCAAATGTTTGATTTTTCTGAAGGTCATCAAAGACCACTCTAAATTGTTTTTTATCTTCTAAATAATCAACCCAGCGAGCAACTGTATTGAATTGTATAAAATCTTTAGCATTACTTTTTTTGATACGACCCTGAATATAATCAAATAAGACTTCTCTAGGGGGATATGAAGAAATAGCCTGTCCAAAATGTTCAGTAAAAGTATAATCTGCAAATTCAAGGCATTCTTTAGGTCCGTTAGACCAAAGATATTTGTACATGCTACCATGCAAAGGTTCGCCATATTTACCTACACCTGTTCTCCAGGTATAATTCCACATGCCGCCCCAATTATCTTGTTTTTCATAACATTTAATTTCTGGGATGG
>JBEBTR010000016.1:0-35944 GCA_040393725.1 Sphingobacterium endophyticum
CACGCGATTTCGGGGGTAAGGAAAACGTACCAACAAAAGCGATTACAATGGGTGTAGGTACAATTTTCAAGGCTAAGGAAATTGTATTGATGGCATGGAATGAGAAGAAAGCAGAGATCGTTAAGAAAGCCGTGGAAGGTGAGATTTCTTCGGATATCCCGGCGACCTACTTACAGATGTCTGACCATGTTGAGTTTGTTCTGGATCAAGATGCAGCTTCTGCATTGACACGTTTTAACCTACCTTGGTTAGCACATGACGTGATCTGGACAGATAAATTAGTTAAGAAAGCAGTAGTTTGGTTATCTAGACACTTAGATAAGGCTATCTTGAAATTAACTGATGATGATTATAACAATAACGGTATGGCCCAATTGATTACGGAGCAAGGTACCGCTTATAGCATTAACATCCGTATTTTCAATGAACTTCAACGTACCATTACCGGATGGCCAGGAGGAAAGCCTGGGGTTGACGATTCAAGCCGCCCAGAAAGAGCTGAACCTGCTCATAAAAATGTGATCTTATTCTCACCACATCCGGATGATGACGTGATTTCCATGGGAGGTACGTTTATCCGTCTGGCTGATCAGGGACATAATGTTCATGTAGCTTATCAAACTTCAGGTAATACGGCGGTATGGGATGACGATGTATTGCGTTATTTAGAGTTTGTTCAGGATTTTGCAGTAGCTGTTGAAGATGATAATGGGGTTACTCGTAAGATCTATGATGAGGCGCGTGAATTCTTTAAGATTAAAAAACCTAATCAGGTTGATCCTGAAATCATCCGTACTATTAAAGGATTGATACGTAAAGGAGAAGCGATTGCTGGGGCACGTTTTGTAGGCTTGCCTGATCAGAACATACATTTCATGGACCTTCCGTTCTACGATCGTGGAAAATTCTCAAAAGAACTTGATTTTGAGGATGATATTCAACAGACGATGGAGTTGTTGCGTCAGGTAAAACCACAACAAGTTTTCGCGGCGGGTGACTTTGCAGATCCACATGGTACGCATAAAGTATGTTTCGATATTATTCTTGATGCATTATTACGTCTAAGAGAAACTGATGAGTGGACAAAAGATTGTTGGTTATGGCTATATCGTGGTGCATGGCATGAATATCCAATTCATGATATTGAAATGGCAGTTCCACTTTCGCCACAGGAGGTTAAACGCAAGCGTTTGGCGATCTTTAAACACCAGTCACAAAAAGACCTACCTGTATTTCCTGGGGATGATCCAAGAGAATTCTGGGTTCGTGCGGAGGATAGGACAAGCGAAACAGCAGGTCTTTACCACCAACTTGGTCTAGCAAACTATGAAGCAATTGAGGCTTTCGTACGTTGGAAATTTGACTAATATTAACTAGCATATAGGAAGCCCCACCGGTCACGGTGGGGCTTTTTTATGTCAAAAATTTCGGATTATGAAGGTTTTTGTCTGATTGTTTATTTTTTGATTGTGGTCTAGGGCTTACTTTTGCAACACTATTTAGAATTAGTACAAATAAAAAGAAATGAAATTATCACAGCTATTCGTACTTCTTGGGGCCACGACATTCTATACAGCCGCAAATGCACAGACAACGATAAAAGGCCAAGTCAGCAGCAATAATAATGAATCCATATCCGGATTAACCGTAAAGGTTAAAGATAAGGTAACAATGACAGACAACGGCGGACACTTTGAACTGTATGTTCCATTTCCAGGATCCTTTACTGTTGAGGTTACCGGAGTTGGTTATCAACGAGAAACGATCTTGGTGAGTCCAAAAGAAGAACAGACACAATTAGGTACCATCGTCGTTAGACACAGCAACCAGCATATTGAGGAAGTAGAGGTAACCGGCTATAATTCTTTAAATGATAAAGTCCTGAACATTGGTAAAGCAGGTATATTGGATCGCGATTTACCGCAGGCCGTTCAGATTATAAATGCTCAAGTTATCGAAGATCAGCAAGTCAACAGACTTAGTGACGCGTTAAAGAATGCGAATGGTATTGCTATGGGAGCAAATCGTGGAGGCGTAAACGAGAACTTTTATGCTCGTGGATACAGCCTTGGAGCGAACAACATCTTTAAGAATGGTGCAAGGACGAATAATGGAGGGTCCATTGAAGCAAGTACTTTAGAATCTGTCGAAATCCTAAAAGGCAGTGCGGCGATTCTATACGGAGGAGTGACTGGAGGAGCTGTTGTCAATTTGGTGACGAAGAAGCCCAAGTTTGAATCTGGAGGCGAGGTCTCCATGCGGGTTGGAAGCTACAATCAATATAAGCCAATCGTAGATGTGTACGGCCCTCTTTCTAAAAAACTCGCATTTCGTGTAGTAGGAACAGGAGAATATGCGGAGAGCTATAGAGATTATGTAGAAAGCAAGCGAGTTTATATAAACCCTTCCCTGCTATACCAAATTTCAGAAAAATCAAGTTTGAATTTTATGTTTGATTATTTAAAATCGGACTATACCCCAGACTTTGGAATCGGATCGGTTGACGGAAAGATAAATAAAGAAGTCGGCAGAAATACTTTCATAAATACACCATGGGCTTATAATAAAACAAATTCTTCAAATGGGCAGATTAACTTTGAGCATAAATTCTCTTCAAATTGGGATTTGCAAGCCATTGCGAGCTACCAACAATATGGAAGAGACTATTATGGTTCAGAACGTATTCAAGCGAAGGCAGATGGACTAGCTCCTAGAGCATTGAACCGAACAGAATCAGATGAACTAACTTTCAATCAGCAATTGAATTTGAGAGGTACGGTTATGACAGGTACTATAAAGCACCAAATTTTGGTAGGGGCAGATGCCGATCAGTCCAACACGAAGAACTACGCATTCAATATTTATGGAATTGCGTCCTTACCGGACTCCGTAACAACCGCGTATGATGTGATTAATGTATTTAATCCTTATCAGTCTGGGATGCGTACGGATATTCCAAATGCGGATTTGAAAACAAGGACAACAACAGATATTTATCGTTATGGAGGATTTGTTCAGGATTTAATATCGGTAACGGACCAATTCAAGGTATTGGCCGGAATTCGCTACACCTATCAAAAGACGAATAACGCTTCGGTCTATGACTATGCAAAAGGGGAAACAAGCATTACGCCAAATAAAGGTAAAGACGGAGTAGATATGGGGAGCAAAGTTGATAAGGCCTGGTCTCCAAAATTAGCTTTGATCTATCAACCGATCCCAACGATGAGCCTCTATGTAAGCTATGCAAATAACTTTACCTCCAATGCGGGCTATGATGTGAATTACCAACCAATGGGTCCGTCTTTGATTGACCAGTATGAAGCGGGTATAAAAAATGACTTCTTTCAGGGCCGTCTAACAGCAAATTTAACATGGTACAGAATTCAGAACAATAAGTTTGCACAGACCATTATTGATGCTGACGGAAAAGTAAAGGATTCGAACATGAAAGAATTTACAGGAAAGACAGCATCGGATGGAGTGGAGTTAGATCTGACTGGAAGAATTACAGAGGGGCTGAATATTATTGCTGGATATAGCTATAACTTTATGCGTTATTTGGAAACGAATGAAAATGGAAATGTGGAGGGAGTTCGATTGGTTGGAACTACAGCGCATACAGCCAATGGAACCGTTTTCTACACCTTACAGCATGGAAATTTAAAAGGTCTTAAATTAGGGTTCTCAACATTCTATACTGGAAAGCGTAATGCGGGATGGAATAATACCAAGGTGAATGAAAGGGAGGGTGTTGATCGATTGATCCCGGTAGATCCATTTACGACATTTGATTTCTCCGCAGGTTATTCTTACAGAAACTGGAGTATTTTGGCGAAGGTAAGTAATATTGGAAATGCTTTCAATTATTATGTTCATGAGAATTACAGCGTAAACCCGATACCTCCAAGGAGCTTTACAGGAACTCTGAGCTATAAATTTTAAGTGTATTAGTAATCAATTGTATAATGATGCCGTATCGAATTTTATTTTGGTACGGCTTTTTTATTGGACAAGAAAGATTGAGGGTTGTAAAAGATTAGCTGTAATAATGCTAGAATCTAGAATAAGGTAATTGTGCTAAGGATTTCAGGGATAGCCTGTACACCTTCGTGTGCAATCAAGAATGTATATCTTAAAGAATTGGGAATAATGCCGAAATACTTTTTGAAAGCGGTTGTAAAATGAGTAGGATGTTTATAGCCCGTTAATCTAGCAACATCGGATATGCGGTGATTTCCGATTAAAATAAGCTTTTTCGCGTGCTCCATTTTCATTTCGGTAATATAATTCATTACCGTTTTGCCATAATACTGTTTAAAATGTTTTTTTAGGTATTGCTCATTCGTGCCGACAGCTTTTGCAAGCTCGGAAATACTGTGATTTTTTGATAGATCCTCATCAATCATTTTTTTAACCAGCTGAATCTTTTCAAAATGGTTTTTATTGGAAATGATCTCCTTGTTTTCGTTTTCCACGTAAAGGCTTTCCACCTGATGTATGATTATCTCCAATAAATGAGATTGGATTTTCAATTGATTGATGAAAGAATCAGCTTCATAGAGTTCAAATATTTGCTGCAAAGCCAAGGAAATCCTTCCATCCGCTTTTGTCAACAATCCATGCAGGAACCTTTCTTGATCCGCACGATACTTTTCATGGAATGCGACGAACTTATCACTTGGAATTAGGATCAACAGAATCCTATTGTCAGAACATATGCTTTTAAGGTCAAAATGATCGCCTTTATTCATATGGATAAGAATGTTTTCGCCGGAATGAAGGAGGTAATTATTCTGTTGGATTTGGAGATTGCAGTTAACAGAATCTTCAAGGACTAATAAGTTTAGATAACCTTCAATCGGAGAAATAAAGTTAAAGCGTTGTCTGCCTTTCAGCACAGTAAAGTACATCAACGTGCCTAATTCGAGCATATTTGGAGATAAACCCATATTGGCATCGGTTAAATTTTCCGATTGTGTAGCTTTTTTTTCCGATTGCGTCATTTTGTTATTTAGAATAATTCTACATTTGCAGCAGTATTTATTTAGACTTGTTCTAAAGAAAGTCGAAGTTAGTATATTAATCATTAAAAATGAAACATTTTTACCTTACCAATTTATTTTTCTTGCTGTGCAGCGTTGTATTGGCGCAGACTTCAACCATAACGGGTAAGGTACATTTACTGGACGGGACAGCAGTTGCCAACGCTACCGTACGCATTGAAGGCTCAGCGATTGTATCAGTGTCCAATGATCAGGGCTTATATCGTTTAGAGGGAGTTCCTTACGGAAAGCAAACCATTTTAGTTACCTCTGTAGAGATCAAATCCAAAAAGCTTCCTATTGAAGTGAATAAACCAAGCTATGACTTGCATATCCACATTGACCCGAGGGGAGATATTAGTTTGGATGAGGTTCGGGTACAAGGAAATTCGGTAAAGAGAGAGATAGAAACCAAAGGCTTTGCAGTCAATGTCATAGAGACGAAAGAAGCATCTACACGTAATATACAAACCAATGAGCTATTGGACCGCACGGTCGGAGTGCGTGTTAGACAGAGCGGAGGATTGGGTTCAGAAGTTCAATATAATTTAAATGGGATGACCGGACGTTCGGTAGGGATCTTTATCGATGGGATCGAGATCTCTACGTATGGTTCATCATTCAATCTAAACAATATTCCACCAGCAATGATTGAACGGATTGAAGTCTATAAAGGAGTTCTTCCGGCACATTTAACTGGAGATTTATTAGGTGGGGCGATTAATATTGTACTTAAAAAAGGGACTTCAACAAACAATCTTTCTGCTTCTCTTTCCTACGGGTCATTCAATACCAGTCAAGCGGATGTTAGTGGATTGTATAGAAACCCAAAAAATGGTTTTACCACTCGAGTATCGGGCAGCTATTTAAATTCTGATAACGATTATGAAATTTGGGGTAAATTTTCAAAATATATAGAACCAAATGGTGTTGTTCAGCGCAATTACCGCACTAAGAGGTTCTTTGATGGTTACAGGGCATTATCTGGAAGATTTGAATTTGGTTTCACGGATGTCAAATGGGCCGATGCATTTTTCATAGGGTATAATATTTCTGATTCTCACAAAGAAATTCAGCACGGACAAACCATGGGCACGCCCTATATGGGAAGAACCTCCGACGCATCTGCTAATGTGCTCAGCCTTACTTACAACAAGAAGGACCTTTTTATTCCAGGTTTAAATTTATCTACGAATGCTGTTCACAGTTTTCGAAATACTGCAATATTAGATACAGTGCCTTGGGCGTATAACTGGGATGGACAGATTCGCCATGACCTGAATGGTAATCCAATCCGTCGACCGGATGGAGCACAGCAGGGAAAACCTGCAATGACGGATATCGACCGTCAAGTCACTAATATCCGTACGAACCTAAGCTACGATATCTTTTCAGGACATAGACTTTCGGTCAATCATGTTTTCTATACTGTAGACCGAAAAGATAAGAACTTATTGATCAAGGATGGCAATGCTGGCATAAATAGTTCCAATGATTTGGCAAAAAACGTAGTTTCTTTTAACTATGAAGCGCAAACCTTAGGAAATCGACTGACCACGAATTTGTTCTACAAACTCTATCAGCAATCTATTGGTAGCACAAGTTATACAGGGGTTGTTGAGAACGGTGAGACTAAGATTGTAAAGAACGAGAGTCAGGATAGCAGAACTAATTCCGGATACGGATTGGCGGCCTCGTTTAAGGTATTCAATCGATTCATCTTATTGGCATCTGCAGAACGAGCAGTTCGTATGCCTGTGGATATGGAAACCTTTGGAAGTCCTGAAGAAAATGTGTTGGCAAACCCAGGCATCTCTCCGGAAATAAGTGATAACTACAATGCAGGATTTAGGTTGGGAACTTATCAGTTTAATGATCATAAGTTATCACTAGGTACCAATGTTTTCTGGAGAAATACCAAGGATCGAATTATGCCAAGGGCTAATGAGCTGATCAACAATCAAGAGATCGAATTGACCCAGTACATCAATTTAGGTTTATCGCAATCATTAGGCTTCGAGGGTGAATTAACCTATGCTCATAAGGATAACTTAACGGTCATGTTCAATTTCTCGAAGTTCAATTCCTTATTCAAACAGGAGTTTGATCCTGCTTCAGGTCAGAAGATGACCTATTATAACAAGCAGATTCCCAATGAACCATTCTATACCATGAATGGGAATATTCACTATCGTTTGGATAATATGATCCAAAAGGCATCCCAGTTGAATTTGTTTTATAATATAGGATATGTGGCTCCATTCAGTACAGTTTGGCCAGATTCAGATTGGTTTGTTACACCAGCGCAATATGCACAGAACTTGGGGATGAGCTATGTATTTCCTAGCAAGAAATTTATTCTAGCACTGGATGTGAAGAACATTTTTAATGCGGAGATCTACGACAATTTTGGTGTTCAAAAGCCAGGTCGAGGTTTCTATTTGAAGTTGAATTACTCAATAAACAATATATAATTACTCTTTAAACAATAATATAATGAAAGCAAACCTACTCAAATTAGCCTTACTAGGGGCTGTTGTTTCTACGATCAGCTTTACAAGCTGTTCGAAAGAAAGTGGTTCAGAGATAGATAATGAGGACAATATACGTTGGATCACTGTTTCAGGAGCATTAATGGACACTGAGCCAGGAGATGGTAATGCTGGTACGATGGTATTTAGTATGAAACCTGAGGAGGCAAAAAACCCTGCCTATGAGATTAATGTATTTGACCAAGGGCAGCACGTAAAATCTTCAAGAACAGCTCGTCTTCAAGCATCACAAGATGGAAAATATCTTTACAATATTCAGTATACAGGCGATGACGGTGGTATTTTCAATAAATATAGAGTTCGTGGGGGTAAAAGCTTAATTCCTGAAGGACCTGAGGTTGAAACAGCAACCTATGTAAGTGCATCACCGCGTTGGCTGAAAGCTGCAGAAGGAGTCGGAGTTGCGGTAAGGGCAACAGCAAAAGATGCTGTTTATACAGGTACAGCACCAAATTTTGTGTACCAAGAAAGAACGGCTAAAACTGACGTCATTACCTTGGATTTGAACAATCCGAAAATTACCAAGACTACAAGTTTTGATCTGAAATTAACAGCAGAAGAGATTGCAGCAGGTTACTATGTAAGTCGTATTGATGTGCCTGTAATTAATAAAGCTGGTGATAAAGTCTTTATTGGAGCAGCAGTATCTAAACATCTTACGAATTCCTTTACATTAGGTACGGATGGCAAGCCTACTTGGGATTCCGACAGTAAGGGTGTAAAAAGCTGGGCAAAAACTTTAGTATTAGATTATCCATCCTTAGCGAATCCAAAAATCTTAACCTCCAATAAAACAAGAGGAAATACCAATGGATACCGTAGTACCTTACAGTATGTTGGAACAGACGGACATGTTTACCAAGCAACAGCAGGCGAGGCAAAAGGCACCGGAGGTTCAAAAATCTTAAGAATTAATTCCAATACCAATGAGTATGATGCATCTTATGTATTCAGCTTAGACCAAGCATTAGGGGTTAAAGATTCATACATCGAAACATGGAAATATGTGGGCGATGGAATAGGTTATGTCGTTTACAATGTTGGTGGAAATGGTGGTTATATTGCCAGAATTGATTTAAACAACAATACGGCGAAGAAGTATAGCATTCCAAATGAGGCTGAGTTGAAATTCCGTCAGATCCAGAATATTGCGCTAGAAGGAGACGATGTATTTATTGCAGTTGCACCAATAGGAAAAGATGGAAATATCTATGTTTTCAATAGAAAAACAGGGGATATGTCTGTGGGGGCAAAACTTAAGAATAAAACAGGTAATCAATATATCGGAGTTTATTAATACCTCAAATAATTATTGTTATCAGGTGGGCATGATATGCTCACCTGATTTTTGATTTCAAATAGTATAAAGAGAAAAATGAGTAAGCGAGTACAAAAGTCAACAACATGGATGAAGGTTAGAAAGTTTTTTAACGATATCCATTTATGGGGCGGTTTGATTTCGGGGATTGTTGTATTTATAGTTTGTTTAACTGGAACGATCTATACCTACAATACAGAAATTCGAGCTTGGGCGATGCCTGAGTTTAATAAGGTTAAGGTTGATGGAGAAAAGAAAAATAATGATGAACTCTTAGCCATGATAACGCCCGAAGTAAAAGGGCAGATTGTAGGTGTAAAGGTTCCGTTTGCAGAAAATGCAACAACATTATTCATGTACAATAAGAAGGAAAAAGAGGGGAAAGAAGGAGAAGGAAGAGGACCTAAAGAAGGGAACGGCAGACGTGCTGAAGGCGGCAAATCTGAAAACAAAGAAGCATTAGCTCAAGTTGAAAAGGGGCATGGTGAAAATAAGTCCGATACAACGAATCTTGGTAAGAAAGAGGATGAAAAAGCTAAAGCTGATCGATCTTTAGAAAAAAGCCCTTCAGCAGAACTGAAGAGTGCTGAGAAAAAGGGGCCACAAGGAGCTGGACCAGGTGGGCCAGGAGGCGGACGTGGGCCGAGATCAAACCAATTAGCAGTGAATCCTTATACCGGTCAGGTTATTGGGGATCCTGCAGATGTAAAAACTAAGACTGCAGAATTTATGCAGAAGATGTTTGGTTTACATCGTTGGTTGTTATTGAATGAAATTGAAGAACCCTTAATTGAAGGAGTTGAAAATAGAAAATTAGGTTCTTGGATAACAGGAACAGCGACCTTATTATTCCTTTTAGGGGTGATAACGGGATTTATAATTTGGTTTCCGAATAAGATGAGGGCATGGAAAAACGGTTTGAATATCCGTTGGAGTGCAAATTGGAAGCGATTAAACCATGATTTACATAACACTTTAGGTTTCTATAGCTGCATTCTTTTGTTTCTGATGTCGGTTACGGGTCCGTTTTGGTCATTTGAATGGTATAGAGCGGGATGGCAAAAAACATGGGGGACCTATAAATCTCCAGATGCCCCTAAGGAGGAGAAAGTTCCAGTTCTTTCTACTGTACCTGCAGATGGGAAAAGACCATTAAATATTGAAGAAACGATATTGGCAGTGAATAAGATTCTTCCATATGATGGAGATGTAACCATAACGTTTGCAAAAGACAGTACAGGAACTGTTGCGGTCAGTAAAAACAGGGTTGGGTTTTTTGCTCCATCAGCTGGAGATAAATTGACTTTGGATCAATATAGTGGAGAAGCATTGGAGAAAGATATCTTTAGAGAAAAACCATTCAATGAAAGAGCATCTGCATCCATTAAGGCCTTACATATAGGTGATATTTATGGTCCTTTTACAAAATTGCTTTACTTTATTTCCTGTTTAATTGCCACCTCATTACCAGTTACTGGTGTTATGATCTGGATTAATAAGATGAAGAAAACAAAAAAATAGCATTAAAATCTCTCTCTTTATACATTTGGGCTCAACTGTTATGGTTGGGTCCATTTTTTTTATTACATGAAACAAGAAAGCCCTACATTATGCAGGGCTTTCCTTTGTGTTTTAAAATAGTGGTTTTTTTTTGGATTTATTATTTTTTATCAGTTCCCATCCTTCCGATAATCATTTCGATTATTGCAACGATTATTGCGAAGAATACTGCTGGCCAAAAACCAGCGACATCAAATTTTGAACCCATAATCTTATCGGATAACATAATCATCAAAACAGTAATGATAAATGAAACCAAACCGAAAGTTAGCCAATTTAATGGGAAAGTAAATAATCGTAGAATTCCACCTACAATAGCATTTACGAATCCAATAACTAAACCGGTTAGGATAGCCCATCCAAATCCTGCAACAGTTACCCCTGGGATGATCCAGGATGCGATTGCAACAACTAAACCTGTAACTAAGAGACTAATAATGAACCTCATAACTTTAATAATTTGTGTATATAATAATTGTTCAAAATTAATGCCATAAAGTTGATTAAATAGGTAGAATTATGGGGGTAACAAAAATATTATTATGCTAACATAGAAAAATATATGTATATTGAACCTACAATTTTAAACATAAAGGTTATGAGACAAATAGTTGCAACATTCTGTGCCCTTTTATTTTCTATTGCATTATTTGCGCAGGAAAGTGATCCCATATTAGGGAAATGGGAAAATCCAAGTGGAGAGGGACGCATTGAAATCTACAAGAAGAACAACAAATTTTATGGTAAACTGTACTGGATAAAGGATTCAGCGAAAAAAGATGCTAAGAATCCGGATCCCAAATTACGTTCCAGAAATATTCAGGGGACTGAGATTTTAACCAACTTTAGCAAGAATAGTAAGACCTATGAAGGGGGTGAGATTTATGACCCCAAATCGGGAAAGACCTATAGCTGTAAGATGACCTTAAAAGGGAATGATCAGCTGGACATTCGCGGATATATGGGGATCAGCCTTATTGGCCGAACAGAAACATGGAAACGGATTAAATAATGAAAAAATTAGAAAGGGCTTTTGAAGCCCTTTTTTTATGGGTTCATTTTAGAAATCTGTAAATGAGTATTTAATAAAATTTGGACAAACGTTTTCGTAAATAGGTGATGCAAAAAAAGGTTATCTTTATGCGGATAAATTGAAATACTATGTATAAGACTCTAAAACCAGCCCTTGAAAAGGAACTTGCAGAGATAAAAGATGCAGGATTATATAAAGAAGAACGTATAATTGTTACTCCACAGGGCGCAGACATCAAGATTAGTACAGGTCAAGAAGTAATTAATTTTTGTGCGAACAATTATTTGGGTTTATCATCACATCCCAAAGTAGTTGCGGCGGCAAAAGCAGCGATCGATAGCCATGGATATGGTATGTCCTCGGTTCGTTTTATCTGTGGTACACAAGATGTCCATAAAGAGTTAGAGGCAAAAATCTCTAAGTTTTTAGGTACAGAGGACACGATTTTATATGCAGCAGCGTTTGATGCAAATGGTGGAGTTTTTGAGCCCTTATTAGGAGCTGAAGATGCTATTATTTCCGATGAGTTGAATCATGCGTCCATTATTGATGGAGTTCGTTTGTGTAAGGCACAGCGTTTCCGTTATAAGAATGCCAATATGGAAGATTTAGAGGCACAGTTGCAAGCGGCTTCTGGAGCTAGACATAAAATCATCGTTACAGATGGGGCATTTTCGATGGACGGTTCCGTAGCTCCATTGGATAAGATTTGTGACTTGGCTGATAAATACGAAGCCTTGGTTATGATTGATGAGTCGCACTGTTCAGGATTTATCGGAAAAACAGGTCGTGGTACCCATGAATTATTTAATGTCATGGATCGTGTAGATATTATTACGGGGACCTTAGGTAAAGCACTTGGAGGAGCATCGGGAGGTTTTACTTCAGGCCGTAAAGAAATTATAGACATGTTACGCCAACGTTCCCGTCCATATCTATTTTCAAATACTTTGGCACCAGCAATTGCAGGCGCTTCAGTAGCCGTGTTGGATATGTTGAGCGAAACAACTGAGTTGCGGGATAAGTTAGAAGAGAACACAAAATATTTCCGTGAAAAAATGACGGAAGCAGGTTTCGATATCAAACCAGGTTTCCATCCAATTGTTCCGGTCATGCTTTACGACGCAAAGTTAGCACAGGAGTTTGCATCCAAAATGTTAGATGAAGGCATTTACGTAATTGGGTTCTATTATCCAGTTGTACCTAAGGATTTAGCGCGCATCCGTGTTCAAATATCAGCAGGACATGAAAGAGCACATTTAGATAAGGCTATTGCGGCATTTACTAAAGTAGGGAAAGAGTTGGGTGTTATTAAATAGAAAGAGCTTCTAAATAATAAGGCAGCTGATTAAACTTTAATGGTATTTAAATGCGGTTTTTTCGACAAGTAATTGAGAATTAATCATAAATAAATAAGAAACTAATAAAATATTAACAGTAATATGTTAAAAATGAGGTGCAAAATATATATCTTTGCACCTCTTATTTTTTATAACACATTATTGCTCAATGCAGAATATCAGAAACATAGCGATTATCGCGCACGTTGACCACGGTAAAACTACCCTAGTTGACAAGATCTTACATTACACCAACCAATTCAGGGACAACGAAAATTCAGGAGAGCTAATCTTGGATAACAATGACTTGGAACGTGAGCGTGGTATTACAATCGTATCAAAAAACGTATCTGTAAAATATAAAGACACAAAAATTAACATTATTGATACCCCAGGTCACGCCGATTTCGGTGGAGAGGTTGAGCGAGTATTGAAAATGGCGGATGGTGTTGTTCTTTTAGTAGATGCATTTGAAGGCCCAATGCCTCAAACGAGATTTGTTACAGGTAAAGCCTTAGCACTGGGTATTAAGCCTATTGTTGTTGTAAACAAAGTGGATAAAGAAAACTGTCGTCCAGAAGAAGTTTATGAAAATGTATTCGATTTATTCTTCAACTTAGGCGCAACAGAAGATCAATTAGATTTCCCTGTATTATACGGTTCATCAAAACAAGGATGGATGTCAACAGATTGGACTAAACCAACAACAGACTTCACTGAATTATTAGATGCAATCATCAGTCATATTCCTGCTCCAAAAGTATCAGAAGGTACATTACAGATGCAAGTTACCTCATTAGACTATTCTACTTTCGTAGGTCGTATTGCGATTGGTCGTGTTGTAAGAGGAACTATCCGTGAAAACCAACCGGTATCTTTAGTAAAACGTGATGGCAAGATTGTTAAATCACGAGTTAAAGAACTTCAATTATTTGAAGGATTAGGTCGTGTTAAAGTATCGGAAGTACATGCAGGAGATATCGTTGCGGTAGTAGGTATTGACGGTTTCGAAATTGGTGATACAATCGCAGATTTTGAAAATCCAGAGCAATTGGAAGTTATGCACATCGATGAGCCAACAATGAACATGTTGTTTACGATCAATAACTCCCCATTCTTTGGTAAAGAGGGTAAATTCGTGACTTCACGTCACATCTATGACCGTCTTCAAAAAGAATTAGAAAAGAACTTAGCATTACGTGTTGTTCCTACGGAATCCCCAGATGCATGGTTGGTATATGGTCGTGGTATTCTTCACTTATCCGTATTGATCGAGACGATGCGTCGCGAGGGATACGAATTACAGGTAGGTCAACCACAAGTAATCGTTAAAGAAATCAACGGAGTAAAAAGCGAGCCGATTGAAGAATTGGTAGTTGATGTTCCTGCAGAGGTTTCTGGAAAAGTAATCGAGTTAGTAACTCAGCGTAAAGGTGAGTTATTGATTATGGAGTCAAAAGGTGAAATGCAGCACTTAGAGTTCTCTATTCCATCACGTGGTATCATCGGATTACGTAACAACGTATTAACTGCTACAGCTGGTGAAGCTGTAATGGCTCACCGTTTGAAAGGATACGAGCCTTGGAAAGGTACAATCCCTGGTCGTATGGCAGGAGTATTGATTTCTTTGGATACAGGATCTACTACAGCATATTCTATTGACAAGTTGCAAGACCGCGGTCGTTTCTTCGTTGATCCAGGAGTGGATATCTATGAAGGACAGATTCTAGGTGAGCACATCCGTGATAATGACTTAACGATCAACGTTACTAAAGGAAAACAGTTGACAAACATGCGTGCATCAGGTTCTGATGATAATACGCGTATTGCACCGGCAATTAAATTCTCTTTAGAAGAATGTATGGAATACATCCAGGCTGATGAGTACATTGAGGTTACACCACAAAGTATTCGTTTGCGTAAGATTTATCTAACAGAAAACGAGCGTAAAGTAAACGCTAAGAGATTCGTTTAAGAATTAAATAAACTAAGATATAAGAGGCTACCCCATGGATAGCCTCTTTTTTATTTTCTAATGTTTAACTTGCCTAAAAAAATAACGATATCAGGATATGGAGCATTTTGAAGATGATGAACTCGTATGGCATAAAGTTCCGGTGAAGATAGATGAAAGTCGCAACTATGTAAAGGCATTGCATATAGCCGGGAAGAAGTTGTGCTTAATAAAGGAAGGCGATGTCTTGTCGGTAACATCTAGCCGCTGTCCGCATGCAGGCGCCGACCTAACGAATGGTTGGTGCGAGGAAGGCAAGCTGGTATGTCCTTTCCATAGACATAAATTCAATATAGAAAGCGGCAAAGGTGATGAACCTCAGCATAATTTTATCCGTATCTATCCGCTAAAGAAAGAAGATGGAGACTTTTATGTTGGGATTAAAAAGAGTTTATGGAATAAGATCTTCGGTTAGACGATCTTTCGAATCCATTGAAGCATCTTATTGGTTTTTTCTGTATATGGAAACCAAAACATGGATGATACTGGAGTTATCTTCACATTTGCTACTGCTCTTTCATGAGAAAAAGAAATAAAACCATATCGACCTGTTGATTGACCTATACCAGAATTGTTTATTCCACCAAAAGGTAGGTTTGGGTGCATGATTTGGATCATGGCATCATTTATACAGGTAGATCCAGCACTTGTATATCGAATAATATGTTTATTAAAGTTGTCATCTTTACTAAAAACATAGAGTGCCAATGGTTTTTCCTTTTCATTGACAAAATCAATAGCTTCTTGAATTTGGGAATAATATACAATCGGTAAAATGGGTCCGAAAATCTCATCCGTCATTAGGGAATTGGTTGATGCCACGTTAGTAATGACGGTAGGCTCTATATAATTGGTTTTAGGATCAGAATTTCCGCCACTAATTATTACTGCACCTAGATTTTTCGCATCATTCAAATTATCCTGTAGCCTTTGGAATTGTTTTTCATTAATGATTCTGGCATAATCAGGTGAATTGAAAGCATCATTACCGAATGCTTCAACTAATTCTTTGCGAAATAGTTCTTCGATTTGATGTTTCTGGTGTCTATGGGCCAATATATAGTCTGGAGCTATGCACGTTTGTCCGGCGTTGATGAATTTAGCCCAGATTAAGTTTTTAACCACCTTTTTGAGGTTCACATTCTTATCAATGATGGCAGGAGATTTGCCCCCAAGCTCCAAAGTTATATCCGTTAGGTTTTTACTGGCAGCCTCCATTACTATTTTTCCGACTTTTGGCGAACCTGTAAAATGGATGTGGTCAAATCTTAGGCCTAATAAATGTGTCGTTTCTTCCACAGCACCTTCCACAACAGCAATATGATCTTCAGAAAATAAATCAGAGATAATATTCTTAACCAGTTTATTGGTATTTGAAGAGAATTCAGAGAGTTTCACAATTGCTGTATTTCCAGCTGCGATACAGGAGGCTAAATGAACGATGGGTAGTTGGAATGGATAGTTCCAAGGGGTAATAATCAATGCATTTCCCTTCGGCTCGTAATGTAAATAGGCATTAACGTTAGGCATCATTAAAGACCGACGGACCGACCTGTCTTTCATCCATCCTTTTAAATTCTTGATGATGTGTTTTAATTCAACCTGAACAGCTAGGATTTCAGTAATTGCAGTTTCAATACCAGATTTATGAAAATCGAGATAGAGCGCCTTTTCAATAGCTTTCTCTTCGGCAATTATGCTTGAAAGAAGTCTTTTTAACCAAGAAATTCTTTTATCTGCAGAGCTATGCTTGACTTCAGCTTTATTTTTTAGCTGTGCGGAATAAATTCTATCAATTTCTGAAACTGTTGTAAATGCCATAGAGGTATTGTGAAGCCTAAATTTAATCAATAAAATAAAAACCCAGGTCATATTCATGTCTGGGTTTTTAAGCTTCTTATAATATACTGAATTATTGTTTGCTGGATTTAGCTTCTAATGCTTGGTAAATATCGTCGCCAGCTGTAAATATTTTGTATTGAACATCATATTCTTCAGGTACATAGATCACAATCGGCATTTTGCCATTATACCTAACCGTGTTTGGTTGTGCAGATACGAAAAGATTTCTTTTTGGAGCATCTGGACAGCCCATCTGTGTGGAGATAACCTGGCCATCCGTCTCGAATTCAAAGTATTGGTATCCCCAACCTTCCAGGTCCTTTGTGGCCAATGATCCATTCAGCCCATAATGATTACAGCCATCCACTTCCATCATTTTTCCAACAGAGAATTCTATTTTTTTATTGTCATCATTTTGAGAAAATGGAACTTCGATTACCATTTTTTTGAACCCCTCTTTAGGTTTAGGGAAGATATCTGTGTTTACTTTTAAGTAAGTTGCTTGGGCATTGCTAGCATTAGGGCTTAAGAATAATCCCAACATTAAAACAATAAGCGCTGGTACTGCATTTAATTTCATGTTTTTCAATTTTGTGTTTATTCCTTAAACGATAAATTGGCCTATTCTGCTACAGGAATAAGTTTTGACGGGTTAATTGCCTCGATTAGAGCTCTTGCCAGTATTCGATTCGGGTCAATGACCGGAAGACCGTAATAAGATTTTTCACGGAGTGCCAAAGGTAATTCCGTACAACCCAAGATAATGACTTGAGCAGATTTAGACTTTAGTTCCTGAATGGCAGCAAGTAATTCATCATGAGCCCTATTTGTTACAGGAGAGGAATATGCTTTAATTCCATAACCTTCATCATAAATTGCCGCATGTACTTTGTTTTGTAATGTATCATTAGGTTCGATACATTTTAATCCATGTTTTTCAAGTACCTGTTTATATAAACCTGTATTTCTAGTGCCATTTGTCGAAAGCACTCCCACTGTTGCATCTGGATAATTTGCTTGAATAAACTTTGCAGTCTCGTCAACCATGTGGAGAACATTTACTTTTGAGTTGTTTTTAAGCAATTCTTCCTGAATTACCTCGAATATCCGGGGCGAATGGGCGGTATTACAAGGGATTCCGAGTACAGTTGCACCGGCTTTCTCTAATTCCAACACTATTTCAGATATTGCAATCCCTGGGTTGATGGGCTCTTTACCCAAGAGATATTCTGTTCTATCGGCAATTCTATGTGCCTGTGAAGAAAGAAGCACGGGTAGATGATCTTGATCGCGCCTTGCATTCGTTTCTTCTATAATTTTTTTCACGATGTCTACACCTGCTAATGGTCCGACACCTCCAACAATTCCAATCATGATTATGTCTTATATTAGTCCAATTCACCCTGGCGCCATTTGTACATCCAGAATGTCTGATTATTATTCAAAAATAACGCCAATAAATGAGGAATTGTTACAAAACCGTTATCAGAATTGCTGAATGCAACCACTATTTCCTTTGTTTTTGGGTAGGCTAAAAAGAAGCATCGAAAGCCCGGGTTTGAGCCCGTATGCCAATAAGCTGTGCCTAATTCATTGATCTGCATACGCATCCCTAACGCACAAGGTACATGCAGATCATCAGGACTTGTTTGCGATGCCTTCTTAGCTTCAGATAAACGGGTTAAAGCGAATTTATGGGTCTTTTTCTTAAGTCCAGTTCCCTTGAATATATAACTCTTCAGAAAAACACTGTAATCCTTTGCTGTGGTATATAAAGTGTATGCAGCATTAGTATTTCGGTACATGCCCATTTTTCTAGCTTTACCATTTTCATAATGTCCATATGCTGCATTGTGAATTAAATCATCATTCCAGACAATAGCTGAATTTTTCATTCCAAGTGGAATAAGCACTTCATCTTCGATTAACAGTTGGAAGGACTTTCCGGTTATATGCTCCATTGTTTCCTGGAGAAAGTAAAATCCTTCACCGGAATACATGTAATCAGTTCCAGGCTCAAATTGAGACGTTAAGGGCGTTTCTTTCCATGATGCTGTACCAACATCACCTTCCCAATTTAATAAGCCTGTGCGGTGGGTTAGGACCATTCTTGCAGTAATCTTATCCTTATTCGGATTGTTGGTCAGGCGTGGGTATTGGTAATACTCCCATAAAGGTTTATCCAATTCTATCAGCCCTTTGTCCATCAGCCTAAGAAAAGCATAGGTTGCAACGACTTTGGTTAGGGATGCAGCTTGAAAGACCGTATTTTGGTCAACTGAATCCTGACTATCCACATTTTTGACACCATAGTGGTAAAAATGGTCCTGACCATTTTTTACATAGTTTAATTGAATTGCAGGAATATCAAATTTTTCGGCAATTTCTTGGAACCTTTGCGTCTTATCTTGTGGAAAAACCATTCCCAAAGACTGCAAACTGATTACAATGAATATAAATAGCGGGGTTGAATTATTTTTTAACAGCTTTAGGTAATTTATCATAATCCAATGCATTATATTTTTTCATGATTTTCAAGGTTTCTTGGATTGGTAATGCCTTAACGGTACGACCTTTAATACCTTTCATATCTTCCGCCATAAACATGGAGTTTAATATCGCTTCTTCAGTTGCTTCCCAAACAGCCATAAATAGGGGGGACATATAGTCGTTTCCTACTTCTTGAGTTTGTAATTCAATATTTTTGGATTCATGAGGAATAAAATTGGCTGGATTTGTTGAGAAAGCGATGGAATAATCACCGCTACCATTCGATGAGAAAGAACCGACATTGCCAAAGGCGATATAGGATCTCTTTGCAAGTCTTTCAAGATTTCGGGAAGATAAAGGAGCATCCGTAGCAATAATAATCATACAGGATCCATCCACTTTATGAGCTTCCTTAGGTTCCTGCATATAGAAATTATGCAATTCACGACCTACCGGAGCACCATTGATGTTTAGGACTCCACCAAAATTGGTTTGTACTAAAACGCCTACTGTATATCCACCTCTAGATTCAGGAAGTTTTCTGGATGCGGTGCCAATTCCACCTTTATAGCCAAGACACTCCGTGCCTGTTCCAGCACCGACATTGCCTTCTTCCACTTTGCCAGGCTTAGCATTTTTTAATGCTTCTAAAACATCCTTTGCTTCAACATGTCTTCCCCGGATATCGTTTAATCCACCATCATTGGTCTCGCCGACAACGGAGTTAACGGATCTAACATTTTCATTTCCAGGAAGAGCTAGCATATAGTCAATCAATCCATTTGCTACTTTCGATGCGTTTAATGTATTGGTCAACAAAATTGGTGTTTCGATATTCCCGAGTTCTTCGATTTGAGAAATACCCATCATTTTTCCGAAGCCATTTCCAACATATACTGCAGCGGGTACTTTTTGTTGAAATATATTTCCTTGATGGGGTATGATGGCGGTTACACCGGTGCGGACAGAGTCTCCTTGTATAATGGTCTTTTGTCCGACCGTTACACCAGAAACATCTGTAATTGCGTTATTCGCTCCAGTAGGTAGGATGCCTATTTGGATTCCAAAATCACGAATTCTACCACGTTTTTCCTGTGCTTGGCTAATATTGAATGCAGTAATAATTGCCAGCGCAGAAAGAATGTATCGCTTGCTCATATAATCTAGATTAATTTGAGCAAGTATACAGATTTCTTTACAGAGGGGACTTATTCGTCGGCAAATTCTTTTTGCAGTTTGTCCATTCGTCTTTTTATGGAAGCATCGATTCTGTAATCGTCAATTTTATCAATTGCCGTCTTTTCTACAGTAACTCCTGTGTTAGATTCGTAGTTGTGAACTTCTTTTTGATTTTTTAATGCATTATCATAGGCGTCCCTTCCGCTCATTAATTTGACAAATACTGGTAGGCATTCAAAGAAAATGAATAGTAAAGCAATGAATATAACAGCATATTCTGTGGATTTATTGATTGTGCCATCAGGTTTTTTGTGCAGATTGCTCAAGGCCGCATTTCGATCCGCAAATCCAGCTACATTAATCGCACTATCCAATGATTTGTCAGATAAGATTCTTTGATTCATTAAACCTTCAGAGGTTTTTCGTTGCAATAGCTCAGACTCTTTGCCATTAATCCTTGCTCTCAAACTATCCAAATAACTTTGTTGTTTGTTTAAATCGGCTTCTTTCATTTTGGCATAAGGCCCATAGCCCATTACCCCTGATGTTTCTTGAGTTTTTGTGCCGAATATTTCATGATTTAACTGCTGTCTTGAGGTTTTGATAGAGGATTCTAAAGAATCTGCATGAGCTGTTAAGGTTTTTAATTGCCCATATTCCACACGGTATTTATTTTCAAATGTTTTGTTTAGCGTGTCGATTTTGGCATTTTGCTGAACCAAATATTCCGCTCTTAAATATTCTTTGATCTCCTTGTCGAATATTTTGAGTTCCAAAGGTCTAGAAATGATCAAACCAATAAGGATTGCCAATAAAATTCGTGGCAGCGCCTGTAGGAGTTGCATCCAGCCATTTCGGCTTTTGTCAATACTCAAAACAATATATCGGTCCAAGTTAAAGATGGCGAGTCCCCATATAATTCCAAAGAGCAAGGCATAAAACAGTGCAAATGAGCTCCCGCTAAAAACAAAATATAAGGCATACCCGCCAGCAATGGAAGCAAATAAACCCGTAAAAAATATAGTTGCGCCTATACTAATATATTTATTCTGTTCTTCCGGAAACCGGTCTAAAGTCTCCTTGTGAACCCCTGCACACCATAAAAAGAATTCCTTCATGTTATAAAGCTTTAGTAATTAGACGTTAGGGCGTCAACTTTGTTACAGCTAATTAACTAAAAATTTTAGAAAATGTTAGTAGTTTGTAAGCCACAAAGAAATCGATTGTTAGGCAAAGAATTACTACCTTTGCACAAAAATTGAAACAAACTAAAAAAGAATGAATAAAAAAGGGTTTTTACCTTACTGCATGGTGATTGCCAGCATGTTAGTAGGGTGTAACAACGAAACTAAAAAAGAGGAAACAGTAGATTTGAAAAATCCATTATTAGCCAAGTACGAAACTAACTTTGAAGTTCCGCCATTTGATCTGATCAAGGACGAGCACTTCAGGCCTGCTTTTAAGGAAGCATTGAGAGTACATGATGCGGAGATTGATTCAATTTTGAAAATCGAGGAACCCGCAACCTTTGCTAACACAATTTTAGGTTTAGAGAATGCAGGGCAATTATTGTCTAGAGTATCTACGGTGTTCTCCAACTTGAACAGTGCCAATACGAATGACACTATTCAAGCCATTGCGAAGGATTTAGCTCCAGTTTTCTCGGCGCATAGAGATGAGATCAATTTGAACCCTGAGTTATTTAAACGTGTTAAAGCGGTTTATGATCAAAGAGCAAATGCCGGCCTAGATGCTGAAGATTTAAAATTGTTAGAGGAGACTTACAAAGGTTTTGTCCGTTCTGGTGCGAATTTGAATGATGCCGACAAGGAAAAACTTAAGAAAATCAATTCAGAGCTTTCCGTTCTATCCACACAATATGGGCAGAATTTATTGGCAGAGACTAATGCTTTCGAGATGGTTGTTGATAAGGAAGAAGATCTTGCGGGTTTACCAAGTGGACTAAAAGAGGCAGCAGCTGCTGAAGCTAAGAGCAGGGGCAAAGAAGGAAAATGGGTGTTTACACTACAGAACCCATCGGTAATGCCTTTCTTGCAATATGCTGATAATCGCGATTTACGTAAAAAGATTTGGGAAGCCTATCAATTGCGTGGAAATAATGACAATACTGCTGATACAAAAGAAATCTTGATTAAGATTGCGAACCTACGTTTAGCGAAAGCAAAATTATTAGGATATTCTTCACATGCTGCCTATGTTCTTGAAGAGTCTATGGCTGAGAACCCGGCAAATGTTAATGCATTGTTGAATAAAATCTGGACACCGGCATTAGCAAAAGCAAAAGTTGAGGCGGCAGATATCCAAAAAGAAATTGAGGCAGCAAAAGATACATTCAAAGTTGCTCCTTATGACTGGCGTTATTATCAAGAGAAAATCCGCCAGAAGCGTTTCGCATTAAATGAGGAAGAAATCAAACCTTATTTCAGTTTAACGGATGTTCGTGAAGGAGCATTTGCAACAGCAAATAAATTATGGGGTATATCTTTTGTAGCATTGAATAATGTTCCGGTATATCACCCAGAAGTTGAAGTTTATGAAGTTCGTGACAAAGATGGTTCACATTTAGGTTTGTTATATGCTGACTTTTTCCCGCGTGCATCAAAGCGTTCAGGAGCATGGATGACTTCATATAGAAGCCAAGATAGAGTGAATGGTAAGCGTGTTGCTCCAGTAATCTCTATTGTATGTAACTTCACTAAACCGGTAGGCGACAAGCCAGCATTATTGACCTTTGATGAAGCATCTACATTGTTCCATGAATTTGGTCATGCACTTCATGGATTATTCTCAAATGTAAAATATAGAAGCTTAGCAGGTACATCTGTTCCTCGTGATTTCGTTGAGCTTCCTTCACAAATTATGGAGAACTGGGCTTCTGATCCAGAAGTATTGAAAACATATGCGAAGCACTTCCAAACTAAAGAAGCAATCCCTGATGCATTGATCGAAAAAATGCAGAAGGCAGGTACTTTTGACCAAGGATTTGCTACTGTTGAATATTTGGCGGCTTCTATGTTAGACATGAATTACCATAGCGCAACAGCTCCTATCCAGGTAAAGGCTAATGAGTTTGAGAAGTCTGCTATGGATAAAATAGGTTTGATCGATGCGATCATTCCACGTTATAGAAGTTCTTATTTCCAACATATCTTTAGTGGTGGTTATTCAGCTGGCTATTACAGCTACATCTGGTCTGAAGTTTTAGATTCAGATGCTTTCGCTGCATTTAAAGAAAAAGGCCTGTATGATCAAAATACAGCTGCTTCATTCCGTAGTAATATTCTGGAAAGAGGTGGTACAGGAAATCCTGCGGAAATGTATCGTAAATTCCGTGGAGCTGATCCTGATCCAATTCACTTGATGAAGAAAAGAGGATTGAATTAATCGAATAAAGGGCAGGAATTATTTCCTGCCCTTTATTGTTAGATTATTCTTTTAAAAAGTTTTGGATAGCTTATGACGAATCCAAATTCGTCTACTTTAATATCAGCATTAAAAGTGTTTGGGATATTTTGGTAATTATAAATTCTATTTCTTTTTCTGCTGTACTTTTGCTTCCTTGGTTCCACTTTCCCTTCGAGGATGTTAATATAGATAACTTGTATTTCATAGGAATCCGCTATCCCCATTCTTAAATGATTGATTGGAAGTGTGTTTGTAAAAGGGCTAAGTGAGATATCAATAAATTTAAAATTTTCAAATTCTTTTCTTTCGACATTGTTGATAGACCAGAGACCTTGTTCTACCTTTCCATTAAGGGTTGATATTTCGCCATTTAGGTCTATGGATATTTCAAAGGCATTAACTTCCCAATTTTCATTGGTTTGAACCATATAATCGACATACCAAAACTGTTTATCTAAGCATCCAATAATCTTTGATTGAAAGATGTTCTGTTTAGAATCTTCGTAATATTTTAAGTATTCTAATGAATTATAGTAGACCCCATTCCAAATTATATTTATCATGGTACAAGGATTAGTACTGAATAAATACTATTGTAGGTGATATTGTTTGCTTAAAAAGAGATTCTAGATTCCTGCGGAATTAAATTGTAAATCGTAAAGATTTCGATAATAGCCTTCCAATTCCAGCAATTCGTGGTGAGTTCCGATTTCCTTGATTTCTCCTTTGTCCAAGACAATGATTTTATCGGCTTTTTGAATTGTTGACAAACGGTGTGCAATGACAATGGATGTGCGACCTTCCATTAAGTTTTCAATTGCATGCTGGATTAATTCTTCCGTTTCGGTATCGATTGATGATGTTGCTTCATCAAGGATTAAGATTTTAGGGTTGTGAACTAAAGCTCTGATAAAAGAAATTAACTGTGCTTGCCCTGCAGATAAAGTGGAACCTCTTTCTTGCACCTGATAATTGAAATTTCCGGGAAGGCGCATGATAAAATCATAGGCTCCTACTTTTTTTGCCGCATCTTCAATGGATTCAAAGCTGATGTGCGGATTATGTAAGTTGATGTTGTTCAAAACGGTATCCGAAAACAGAAATACATCTTGCAGCACTGTAGCAATTGTTTGGCGGAGAAAGGTCAGGTCATATTCCCTGATATCGACACCATCTAATAAGATTTCACCTTTCTGTATTTCATAGAATCGGCTTAATATATTGATGATTGAAGATTTTCCAGCTCCAGTGGCACCTACTAAAGCGAGTGTTTCTCCAGGCTTAACATGGAAGGTTACATCTTTTAAAACCCACTTCTCATCATTATATGCAAACCAAACATTTTTAAAGGAGATTTCTCCGTTTACATGTTCTGGTCTATAGGTTCCTTTATTTGGCGTGAATTCATCGGTATCTAGTACATCAAAGATACGTTCTGCAGATACCATACCCATTTGAAGGGTATTGAATTTATCGATTAGTTCGCGAATTGGTCTAAAGATCATGTTGATATACATGATAAAAGCAACCACTACCCCAGGAGAAATTACGTCGGCTAGAATTTGTTTGGACCCATACCAAACCAACAAACCGGTGGCTATAGCCACAATGATCTCTAGGACCGGGAAAAAGATTGAAAAATACCAGTTCGCACGGATATGCGCATTTCTATGCTCGGCATTGATGGATTTGAATTTCCTCATTTCCTGATCCTCGCGAGCAAAGTATTGGATTACATTCATTCCCGTAATATGCTCCTGAAGGAAGGTATTTAGGTTTGAAACCCAAAGCCTTACGCTTTGAAATGCAGACTTCATTGCCTCCTTAAAAATATAGGTTGCTGCAATCATCAATGGCATCGGAATCAGGACCACCAGTGTTAATCTCCAGTCCGTGTAGAACATAACTCCTAATATCACGACTAATTGAAGAAGGTCACCAATAATTTGAATTAAACCCTCTGAAAAAATATTAGCAATTGTTTCGAGATCTGAAATAGTTCTTGTTATGAGTCTTCCTATCGGCGTGTTGTCAAAATATTTGAGTCTTAGGTTGGTAATATGATTAAATACTTGAATCCTAATGTCACGAATAACAGACTGACCCAGCGTATTGGTCATTAAGGTGTGGAAGTAACGTATGATTGTTTGCGCAATCAATAAGGCAAACATGAGGATTAACATATTGGTCAGACCTTCTCCTTTACCTGAAAGGATATAATGGTCTAAGGTATATTCTACCAATAGCGGAAGCGCCGGTGCAACGGCAGCTAGAAGGATAGTTAGTATAACAGATACCCAAAAAACAGTTTTATAGGGTTGGATATATTTAGCCAGCCTCCCCAGTAATTTACTGTCGTATGCGTTTCCTGAAATTTTATCTTTTTCCAAAGTTTCTTTATTAATCAATATAAGGATAGGCAACCTCTGTTAGGTATAATCCACAGGCAGGAACAGATATTCCGGCTTTGGATCGATCCATGCTTCTAATTACCTCTTTTATATGTTCCACAGGTTTTTTTCCTAGGCCGATTTCCATCAGTGTTCCAACTATAGCTCGAACCATATTTCGCAAAAAACGATCTGCGGTGATATGGAATATTAGTCTTTCACCTTCCCAAACCCATTCTGCACGTTTAATATCGCAATTATTAGTGAATACTTGGGTGTTGGATTTGCTGAAACAGGAAAAATCCTGTTTTCCTAACAATTCTAGAGCAGCAATGTTCATTTTCTCTATATCTGGCTTATCCCTCAATTGCCAAGAGAACAGATGTAGAAAAGGATCTTTTTGAAAATGAACGTGATATTCATAGCTACGCTGTGTCGCATCAAATCTTGCATGCGCATCATTGGAGACTAAAATTAATCGTTTTGCAGAGATATCGAAAGGTAATAGGGCATTTAATGAATGGATAAATTTCTCGGAGTTTTTCAAGGTCTGACTCGCATTCGAAAAGTGAACATAGAGCTGTTTTGCATGTACTCCGGCATCAGTCCGACCTGCACCAATTGTTTCCACATCCTCACGCAGAAGAATAGCTAAAGCTGCATTCAGTTTCTCTTGAATGGAGACTGCATTTTCCTGAATTTGCCAGCCGTGATAGGCCGTTCCATTATATGCAATTTCCAAAAAGTATTTAGGTGTCTGTTCTTCCACTTTGCAAAGGTAATTAATATAGAATTAGCTCTTATCAGCATTTGGTAAGTAACACGTAAAAAATCTGAAATATGAGAATTTACCTGTTTATTATTAAAGAGCTGTACAAGTTTTCCTGTACAAAAATTACCACTGAAGTGGGTATATAAAAAGGAGCTGATACACAGTAATTTAGCATTATATTTAATATATTGATTATGAAAAAGATAGTAGCAATATTAACATTGATTTTAGGCTGCACATTTGCGGCAAGCGCTCAGGGATTTTTGGATAAAATAGACAGGGCATTGAACAAGGTAGAAAATACCGCAAATAAAGTAGATAACGCTTCGGGAAAAGCTGGGAGAATTGGAGGCAAATTAAACAGCCTAATGGGTAAAAAGGGAGAAAAGGAAGCGGAAGGCGTTGCTTTGACAGTCCTGATAGAGGGTGTTTCATTGGCCGATTTGAAAAAAATAACCACAGGATTGGAATCAAATAAAAAGGTTGCTGAAGTTAAGATGAAATACAAGGCAACGGGTTCGTCTTTAACAGTACTTTTTAGCGGAGATTCGGAAGAATTGTTTGAAGCACTTAAGAAAACTTCGCCCATGATTACGGATGAAACCGTACAGGCTATTGAGGATGATGGTATTGCTATTAAAATAGAAAAATAGTTTATCTTTATACTCATCATGCATAGGCAGTGATTTTCACTGCCTATTTCTATTTAATAAGACACCATAGATTAACATCAAATATGAATGCTAGGCGTATATTTTATACGGGACTGCTTCTCCTATTAGGGGGTTATTTTTCTGCTTACGCCCAGCAGGTTTCCTTTCCCTATGAAAAAGAAATAGATAGCCTGACCCAAACCTTAAACGATAATTTGAAGGTTGAAGAAAAGGCCGTTGCTTTATTTGAGCTTTCTTATTATTATTCCTTTTCAGATTCTACCAAAGCTCATCATTACTTGAATCAAGGTTTGGCGATGAAAAATGAAGCTCCCATTATAGAAAGTATGGGAAAGTTCTATGAAGGTGTGTTCTACATGGATTATGATCTAAATAAAGCCATAGGGTTAATGGAAATGGCTGAATCTGAGCTATCCAAAATCAACAGCATACAAGCAAAGCGTCTGCGAGCAAGAACGCTTAATAATATAGCTACTGCTTATCAATGGCAGGATAAGCATGTAAAAATGCTGGATATATTGATTAACAAGGCCTTGCCAGTCGCTTTAGAAGCTAAGGATGATGTGATCACTGGAAACATTCATTATAAAATTGGAATAAATTTTTGGAACAACCTCCAATATGCTGAGGCGAATAGATATTTTAGCGAATCATTAGCCTACCTAAAAAAGGGGAATTATGACCCCTTTACCTTAAATGAGGTCTATAAGCTCTTAATTGTATCCCTTCATGCAATGCAAGAAAAAGACAAAGCAAAAGCTTTGATGGCTGATTTTGAAAGGTTTTCTAAAAAACACAAAGGTGAAATACCATTAAAAGACTATTATATTGTCCATGCTGTAAATGACCGTTTTGAGAGAAATTTCGATCAATCATTGAAAAATATTGATCTGGCTATTGAGGAATCAAAAAAGATGGGGGAAACTCGCGTTCGTTCCATTGGTGAGCTATATTATCAAAGAACGCTAATTAACATCAGCAAAGGTGATTTTAAAGCGGCCTATCATGATCTGCATAATCATGTAGAGCGCCAACTTAATAGCGAAGGAGCTTTTTTTCAAGATAGTTTGAATGTTGCGCTATCCTATGTTAAAATATATGAAGGATTAGGGGACTATAAAAATGCACTCGCTTGGGTAAAAAAGAAGGATGTCCTTCAGGATACGATGTATAATCGTAGAATTAGAGAATCTATCCTCGGATATGAAGTAAAGTATCAAACCTTAGAGAAGGAAAGTGAGATCCTGTCCTTAAAAGCTGAAAAGGAAAGAACGGAAAGCGATATTAGAAATACCCGAATTATCATAGCTTTAATAGCTTTGATCCTCATATTGATCGGTTATTTTCTATTCAAGAACCATCAGAAAAATAAAAGGCTATTGCATCAACAGGAGATTAATAATCAGCAGAAATTACTGGAGGAAAAACAGAAGCAAAAACTGATGTCCTTAGATGCGATGCTGCAAGGTGAGGAAAAAGAGCGAAACCGTTTGTCTAGAGATTTACATGATGGATTGGGAAGTATCCTAGCATCGATCAAATACAAAGTACTTGACCTTCAACTCTCAAATCCAAATGACAAAGTGAATTCCGTATTAATGGATATGGACTATGCAATCACGGAAATGCGTCGAATATCGCATAATCTGATGCCTGAATCTCTGCGGAGGTTTGGTCTTGAGATTTCTTTGGGCGATTTATGTAAGAGTTTGCAGAATAACCAAACTAAAATAGAACTTCAACTATATGGCTCCTTTGTGGACCTTTCCATGGAGCAGCAAACCCATATCTACAGAATAATTCAGGAGTTACTGTATAATTCATTAAAACATTCGGATGCAAAACATATTTTGGTTCAATGCAGTATGGAGGACAATGTTGTATTTATTACGGTAGAGGATGATGGAGTAGGATTTCAAGCGAACAAAATTAATGATGAAACCAAGGCTGGAGTTGGGCTAAAAAATGTCAAGATTAGGGTAAACTACCTTCATGGTAAACTCGATATTCGTTCAGAAATAGGAAAGGGAACAAGTATAGATATTGAACTCTTTGTCTAGAAATAAATATAAAAATTGCCAAAGCTTTAATACTCCCCATTAGAAACCAAATTCTATTTAAGTTGTTTGTATTATATTTGCGTAATTAACAATCTTTAGATATGATACAACGAATTCAAACCATTTGGTTATTGGTTTCTAGCCTGGTTCTTTTAGGACTCTTTATTTTTCCATTTGTTGGTTACATTGATTTAGTAGGGCTGGGTAAAAACATTTATGTAACAGGTGTTTATTCATCTGCAAATAACGTAACAACCAAAGAGAGTAGCTTTTTGTTAATGAGCATTGCTACCGTTGTTTTAGCATTGATTCCCATCTTTATCATATTCCAGTTTAAAAACAGAAAATTGCAGTTGACCTTAATTCTGGTTCAAGTAATTTTAATCTGTCTATTTGCGGTATGGATGTTTGTGTCAGCGAACAATATACTAGGATTAATCAATCAAAGCATAGGTGCAAGCAATATTGGTATTGGATTCTTTCTACTTCCGGTTTCCATTCTTTGTTTAGCCTTTGCAATTCGTGGCATAAGAAATGATAATAAGTTAATTAAATCAGCCGATAGGCTTCGTTAATTAATGGCTATGAAACAATTTATTATGTTTCTTGGAGTCATGTTAGTATTGGCATTTCCAAAACTTACATTTGCTCAACAAGATACCAGTTTAAATATCGTAGACGATATTCAGTTTGACCTAAGGTCAATTACAGCATCAGGAGACACATTGGTTGTCGATATTTTTGCTATTTCGTATGATAAGAATCCGCGTGAGTTCAGATTAAATGTCTTTGCATCGGCAATTATCGATTCAGAAGACCAGTCGCATATGCTTACTTCAGTTCAAATCGATAGGGTAATCGTTCAATTAGCTGATAGGGAGAATTACTTGAACTATCTGTTGCATCAGGACAAGCCGGTCAATATTAAATTGAAATTATCGCCCCTGACGGAAGAGGTTAAAAATGCAAAGTTGGTCAAAATCGTCTTTAATGCATTAGATGATGAAGGCCAGTTTTTGGAGGCATTCATAGATTTAAATAAAGAAGAGGAGCTTTAGGCTCCTCTTTTTATTTAAATATTGATTTTACTTTCTTCTTGATCCAATTTAACCAGATCTTCATAATTCTGATCTAATTTCTTAACAAGTCGGATATAAATCACTCGGTAATATACCTTAATCAGTGAAATGGTCAACCAGCCTACCAGAAACATCACAATACAAAGAAGGGTAAAAAACATGATGTTGTGACCAACTGATTTATGGATAATATCCTCTTCCCAAATTAACTGTACGGTGGAGATTCCGATTGAAAAGATAATCATGTATATATTAAACTTGATGTAATTTCCGACAGTCTTCCGTGTAAATAGGATGTCCGAAAGTAGATCTTTGGTGTTGTTTGTAGTTTTGATTTTTTTATATGAGGTGAAAAAAGCATAGATAAAATAAAAGATTACCAGATAGGAAATGACATCAATAATATTGGTGAATATTTCAAAAGGATTGTTTTCCTCTTTTTCGAAAATATCATATTTATAGGCCAAAAAATTGATAAGTAAACCTACAAACAGTTCAATAACTGATATAATAAAGATCCACTTCACTAATGAAGAAGAGCTTTTATAAAGCATACGACGAATTTCTTCCTTATTTACCTTGGGGAAGTTTTGGTCTTTTTTCCAATGTTGTTTTAGAATATCCAATTCATCCATTATACCACTCCTTTCTTTGCTAGCATTTGTTTCAATTTGCTTTTAATTCGGTTCATTTTTACCCGGGCATTTACTTCGCTGATACCCAATGTTTCAGCGATTTCTGTGTAATCTTTATCCTCAAGATACATGTAAACTAATGCCTTGTCGATGTCATTTAACTGGCGAACAGCATCGTAGAGATGTTTTAGGTTGTCTTCGGTTTCAGAGTTGTACTCTTCATAACGAATGTTGGCCAATGAGTAGTCCCAGTCTACGGTTTCAATTTTAGTTTTTTTTCCTCGGTAGAGAGAAATGGCGGTATTTAATGATACACGATATGCCCAAGTTGAGAATTTTGAATCTCCTTTAAACTTTGGATATGATTTCCAGAGTTGTATCACCATTTCTTGAAACAGGTCCTGATGTGATGCTAGATCAGCTGTATAGAGCTTGCATATCTTATGCAGGATATTTTGATTATCCTCCAAAAGATTGACAAATTCTTGCTCCAGGTTCTTGTTCATTTATTGGTATTTGTCGACAATAGTAAGGTATTGTTACAACATGTAGATACATTTTTTTAAATTCGCTCAATGGCTAAAACAAAATCAGCATATTTCTGTCAATCATGTGGCTATGAATCACCTAAGTGGTTAGGCCAATGTCCTTCCTGTAAACAATGGAATACTTTTGTTGAAGAGGTTGTGGAAAAAGCATCCAGTAGAGTGCCGGAGTGGAGAAGTACAACGGTCACTCCTGGAGTACAAAAACGCACGAATAAAGCCGCTGTCATCCATGAGATAGTTTATTCTGAGGAGCAAAGGATTCTTTCTCCTGACAAGGAATTCAATAGGGTTTTGGGAGGAGGCATTGTGCCGGGCTCACTTGTATTAATTGGTGGCGAGCCTGGTATCGGAAAATCTACCCTGATGCTTCAATTGGCCTTATCAATTCCGAAAATAAAGACGCTCTATATCTCTGGTGAAGAGAGCGAGCAACAGATCAAGATGCGTGCGGAGCGCTTATCCCAAAGTTCTAACGCAAACTGTTATATCTTGACTGAAACATCCATGCAGAATATTTTTAAGCAGATCGATCAGGTTGAGCCCAATGTGGTGGTAATTGATTCTATACAGACTCTTCATTCTGCACAGATTGAGTCAGCGCCAGGGTCGGTTTCTCAAGTTAGGGAATGTACGGCCGAGCTATTAAGATTTGCAAAAGAAACAAATACGCCTGTATTTATTGTTGGGCATATTACAAAGGATGGTTCCATCGCAGGGCCTAAGGTTTTGGAGCACATGGTCGATACAGTTCTCCAATTTGAAGGCGATAGAAATCATGTGTATCGAATTTTAAGGGCAGTAAAGAACCGCTTTGGCTCATCTTCTGAACTTGGGATATATGAAATGCAGGGTTCTGGATTAAGGGAAGTTTCCAATCCATCGGAAATCATGCTTTCTCAACGTGAAGAACAGGTCAGTGGAATTGCTGTAGCAGCAATGTTAGAGGGAATGAGGCCATTGATGATTGAAGTACAAGCTTTGGTGTCCAACTCGGCTTATGGAACGCCGCAAAGAAGCTCTACAGGCTTTGACACCAAAAGATTGAACATGCTGCTGGCCGTTCTGGAGAAAAGATTTGGATTCAGATTAAGTGCTCAAGATGTGTTCTTAAATATTGCCGGTGGATTGAGGGTGGAAGATCCTGCTATAGATTTAGCCGTTATCGCCGCTTTGATATCTTCCCAGCAGGATATAGCACTACCATCTAATATTACATTTGCAGGGGAAGTAGGGCTTTCCGGAGAAATACGTGCTGTCAATCGCATAGAACAAAGAATTCAAGAAGCTGAGAAGCTCGGTTTTGAACAAATATTTATCTCTAAGTATAATACCAAAGGATTGGATGTTAAAAGATACCAAATTCTGGTTCGCCCTGTCGCTACCTTAGAAGATGTCTTTAGAATACTTTTTGGATAAAAATTGGTTGCATAAAAAGCGGGCTTAGGATATCCTAAGCCCGCTTTTTATTTTACTATAACTTGTTATCTATTTAATGACCTCAGCCAATTTAGCTTCTAGTGCTGGGCCACGTAGGTTTGTAGCAATGATTTTTCCTTCTGGATCCAACAGGAAATTCTGTGGAATCCCTTCAATGCCATATAGCTCAACAACCTCAGATTGCCAGAACTTTAGGTCAGATACTTGGGGCCATCCAGATAGATTATCATCTTTAATTGCTTGTAACCAGTCTGCCTTGCCACTTTCACGGTCTAAAGAAACTCCGAATACGGTAAAGTTTTTGTCTTTAAATTTGTTGAATGCAGCAACAACAGTAGGATTTTCATGTCTACAAGGTCCACACCAACTTGCCCAGAAATCAATCAATACATACTTTCCACGTAATGAAGATAGTTTAACTACTTTCCCTGTTGTATCAGGTAATGCAATTTCAGGAGCAACAGAACCGATTGCAACTTTTTTAAGTTTATCGATTTTTGCTGCCAATGCTTTTCCGCGAGTTGTGTTTTTTAGCGCTGCAGATAGCTTCTCATAACCTGGTGCTACCGTGCTGTTCACATTCTCTGTGTTAATCATCTCATCCAGCAAACCTAAGGTTACATAGCTGCTAGGATTTGCTTTTACGTATTCCTCGTTGATCTTTACCTGTTGGTCAAAAAGCCCTTGTGCTTTTTCCTGAAGTTTACCTACGAAAGCATCATCCTCCTGTTGTTCAGGAGTTGCGGCTTGGAACTCTTTATTCAATTCAGCAAATTGATCGGTTATTCCTTTAATAGATGCTTTATATTTCGAAAAATCCTTATTGATATCATTTCCCGAAACTTCCGCAGCAGCTAAAGTTTCACCGTTAATGTTGATAACGCCTTTTGAAAGGTATAGCATAGTCATATCTGGATTGCTTAACTCTCGTAATGATTTACCATCATTAGAAAGAATTAATTGCGCCTGAGTAGGTTCAGAGACAATACCATTATAGGTGAATTGTCCTTTGTCAACATTAGCAGAATCAATATGGCGTTGGCCGGCATCTACATACATCAAATACACTTTAGCTGGAGCATTTACATTCTTCAGATTGCCTTTGATCGAAAAATCTTCTTGGGCAAAAAGTAAAGAAGGTACTGCTGCCAGTACAGCTAACATTGTTTTTTTCATATCTCTTATTTTATATTTCAATATCTAATACACATATCATTCCAATTACCATCTTCCGCTGGCACCACCGCCACCGAATCCACCACCGCCGAAGCCGCCGAAACCTCCGCCTCCGCCTCCGCCAAAGCCGCCACCAAAGCCTCCGCCGTCGTTGCCACCTCCGCCGCGACCCAGCGAATTCAATAGAGTCCACCAAAATAAGTCTGAAGATCCTCTACCGCCCATCACTCGTCCACCACCGTTTTTGCCGCCACCTCCAGATTTCGAAATCACAGAAATTACAATGATGATCACTATAACAATAAAAATAATTGGAATTCCTCCACCACCTTCTGTGGAGTAACTTTCTTTAGGATCAGCTTTATATTCACCTTTGGTGTAAGATATCAATGCGCTAGTTCCTGCATCAATCCCTTGAAAATAGTCGCCTTGGCGAAATGCCGGCTTGACCTCGTTTTCAATAATTCGATAAGCAATCACATCGGGGACCGCTCCTTCTACACCATAACCTGTACGGATTGTTACTGCCCGGTCGCCTAGTGCAACAAGGAATAAAATACCGTTATTGAATTTCTTGTTTCCTATGCCCCAGTTCTTAGCAAGACGATCTCCATAATCCGCAATATCGTAATCACCAGTGCTGTTCATCACGACAACTGCAATTTGAATAGATGTAGAGTCCTCAAAGGCAAGTAGTTTGTTTTCTAATTGTTGCTTCTGTCCAGCTGTCAAGGTGTTGGTATAATCTGTAACCAGCGCGGTTGCAACAGGAGGAAAATCCTGAGCAAATGCTTGCAAATGAAAGACTAAGCCAATTAAAAAACTAAAGAATATCTTTGTTGAAAATTTCACGATTTGTGATGTTTTCTGCATAAAAATTAAGATTTGCCGAAATAAATATCATTCGGAAGTTCATTCACATCATCCGCTCTCCTAGGGAAATAAGTGGCTAGCTGCTCACCTGCTTTTTCGATTCCTGCAATTAATCCAGTAGCAAAATCTCCCTTTTTAAAATAGCCAAGCATCAACTCTTTAGTCGATTCCCAGAAATCTTCAGGAACCTTTTTATCGATGCCTGAATCACCAATGATTGCAAACTGATGGTCATCGGTAGCTAAATAAATCAAAACCCCATTGCGTAATGTTGTCTGATGCATCTTTAGCTTTTCAAAATAGTATTTTGCTTGGTCAATAGCATCCATATCATGCACCTTGCGCTCTACGACCAATCGGATCTCTCCGGAAGTCATGTTCTCCGCTAAGCTGATGGCATGGACCACTTTTTCTTGTTCTTCTTGATTAAAAATTTCCATAAGGCCTTAAAATAGAAAAGATGAATGCAGAAGTGAAAGCCCCCAACATTCATCTTTACGT
>JBEBTR010000017.1:0-35393 GCA_040393725.1 Sphingobacterium endophyticum
TGAGCGGGCACCCATGTTCTATTTTCACATTCCATTTTGCAAGCAAGCCTGTCACTATTGTGACTTTCATTTTAGCACATCTATAAAATATAAGGATGAGTTATTGGAAGCAATGCTGCAAGAAATAGTGCTTAGGGCCTCTTACCTTGAGGACAAAAAAGTTGACTCAATTTATTTTGGAGGTGGAACGCCATCTATCCTTGAAGCGAAAGAAATTGATCGACTTATTGGACAAGTTGCCAAATATTTTGAAATCAGCTCTGGTACTGAAATAACGCTTGAGGCAAACCCAGATGATTTAGACAAGAAGAAAGTTCAAGAGCTTCGGAATACGGAAATCAATAGGTTTAGCATAGGGATCCAATCCTTCTATGAAGAAGACTTAAGATGGATGAACCGTGCACATAATGCTGAGGAGGCAAAATCATCGATTATGCGAGTTCAGGATGCTGGATTTGAAAATATTACCTGCGACCTAATTTACGGATATCCATTGTTAACTAATCTCAAGTGGAAATCAAACATGCAGCAGCTTATAGAATTAGAGGTGCCGCATATATCATCCTATTCGATGACGGTTGAAAAGAAAACCGCCTTAGCGCATATGATCAATAAGGGAAGCACGCCTCCCTTAAATGAAGAACAAAGTGCAGAACAGATGCTGATGTTAATAGAAACTTTGCTTTCATCGGGCTATGAACATTATGAGATTTCCAATTTTGCTAAGGCAGATCGCTATGCTCGACATAACAGCAACTATTGGAAGGGCAAACCCTATTTAGGAATCGGCCCTTCAGCTCATTCATTCAACGGCACTTCACGGTCTTGGAATATTGCCAACAACGCACTTTACATCAAAGGGATCCTAGCCAAAGAGCTCCCATTAGAAACTGAGCAACTGAGTAAGAATGACCGCTTCAATGAATATGTAATGACCTCATTGAGAACAAAATGGGGAATTGACCAGGAATATGTCAAGAAGGAATTTGGCGATGATTATTTAAATAGCATTAAAAGAAGCATTGAAGAATACATTCATAATCGTTCCGTCGGCATATCTGAGGATGGGAAGATAATCTTAAATCCATCGGGTAAATTGATAGCGGACCAAATTGCATCAGAATTATTTATCGTTGATTAAAAAAATGAAGGGGAATGCAAGCGCATCCCCCTCTCTAATTAACCTAATATATAACCTGAATCTTAATTCCTTCCTTTAATTTGATCTTCAAATTTCTTAATAAAATATCCACCCACTACTGCTCTTGCTTTAAAGCCCCGTCTTTCCGGCCGATCTGTCCAAGTCCAATCAGACATCGGAACTCGAGTCGTCGATTCATTCATAAAATTGTAAACCGGTTGAATGAATTTCTGGAAGTCAACATGACTATCCGCCATGGTTGCTGTCCAAAATATCCAGTCTGTTTTAGTATAGGCTTCGCGGCTATCCAAAGGTAGACCGTATTGATTTTGTTTAGTTAAATAGTATTTAATTTCCTTGTTGATAACATTTGGATCAAAGATCCCCATATCAAATACTTTATCCCAAACCAGATTATACTTCTGGCTCCACGTTCCGGGTTTATCGAAAGTAAGCCTATAATGATCCCCGTCATTAGCCATTTTCTCCCATTCCTTAGCCATTTCTTTAGCTTTTGATATGTATTTATTGGCTACCTCATTCTTCCCTAGCACCTTTGCTAGATGTCCATAAGATGCAACGCCCATAATTGCTTTTGCAGAAAGATTGGCATTGTGAGCAAAATGCCCTGCAAAATCATCGGTGCAGAGTTGATTTTCAGGATCCAATCCATTTTCTACCAGATAATCTGCCCAGATAGTTAGTGTTTTCCAGTGCTTATCCGCATATTTTGCATTGCCCTCCGCTCTAGCAATAGCATATGTTAAAACCAACATGTTACCACTTTCCTCCACCGGCATATCGTCACCATAAGTTTGACCATTTCCAACAGGATATGTACCTATATCATGAGAGGGGAATGGTTTCGGCCATTTTCCGGACTCCGAATAATAGAAGATAAAATTTCCTAAAGCCTTTGCTAATTCAGGATTATAAGTAAGGAATAAAGGAGCAGAAGGATAGGTTATATCCACGGTACCGATTGAGCCATTACTATCATTTTCCTTAGACAGCCATAGTAAGTCACCATTTGGGGCTTCAACTAATTTGTGAGCAGCAATAGATTGGCGATAGGCTAATGCACATAACTCTGCATATTCCTTTCCATATTTCTGATAGTCCAACATAAATTGGTTATCAAATTTTTCGGCGGCCTGCATCAATTGATCATACTCCTTGAATGCGAGCTCAAATTGTTTTTCAATACTGCTATTTTCTTTTCTATTCCAGTAGGGTCTCAGGTTTGTACCAAAATATTGAATAGCATACACATCGTCATAACCTATTGCAATCTTACCTTTAGCAGTTCCATTTACCCGAAGTTTTTTTGTGAGCGCCAATTGATTGATCCCATCATTTTGATTTTTTGACCCTGGAATTCCTTTTACAAATGAAGATCGTAAAAAGGAACTGTTACCTACTTTAGCCTCTGTCCCTTGACTCTCTGAAGCCAAATAAAAGTAGCCCCAATCATTTTTTACATGATCTCCTTTGCGTTCTAAAATCTTTTGGGAAACTGAACCCGTTTTTAGATAAGTAATTCCATTTTTTTCAAAGGTTGAGGATACAGATTCTTGAGTTGGAAGATTGAGGGCCCAGTTTGGAGATGCTTCAAAATACAATTCCACCTCTTTTGGTTTCGAAGATTTAAGTTCGTAACTCAAATAATTGATTGGTCGGGCCAACAACTCAAGATTATCCAAAAATACAGGAGCCGTAAAAGTCACTTTCAATTCAACATCCCCACATTGAAAAGTATAAATGGTTTGCATAGGCTGAACATCGAATGAAAGTTGTTTTGCAGTTTTGCCAAAGTATGCATCATCTGTTCGTTCAACCAATAAACCAAAGTCCAGAAAACCATTTGCACCACCATTAAAACAATAGGCAGCAATTAAGTTTTTACCTTTCTTTAAGCTCTTTAAAACCTGATCAGAAAGCTTAACTCTTTTGTTTTTCCCTGTTCCCCCAGTATTTACGACTTCGATACCATTGATATAAATTTTGGTATCGTCATCATGGGAATATTCCAAGTAAACAGATTGATTTGAAAGATTTTCTTTTAGCTCAATTTCCCTTCTAACCCAAATTTTATCGGTTGTCCAGTTCGTTTTGCTGAGGGATTCATTTTCAATGGTTCCAAAGGCACCTTTCCCGGAGCTCCATTTTGAATCATCAAAGTTCAATGAAGCCCAATGATCAGCAGGCTGATTCGTTGTATACAGGCCATTCCATGATTTATCTTCTCCGTTAGGGATTAAGGAAATCATTTCCAATTCCTCCGTACCCATGAACCTATATAATTCTCCATCAATTTTTACAACTCCCAAGAATGGAGTTTTCTTATCTGACCAATGAACCGGACTTGAATCATAAAGATTATTTGTATAGGACCAGCCACTACTATTGGGGTCAATAGTAATAAGTGGAAAAGCAGGGGCGCGAAGATCATTTTTAGTATGTTGCGCAACTAACACCTGCACACACAGAGCCAAAAACAGGATTAGGACATAGGTTTTCTTTATCATGCAAAGGGTTCAAAACTTATTCAAATTACGTCAGTCATAGTTACAGACATATTATATTGCTGGACTATTCCTATACGTTTAAAAATATACTGATGGACTCAAGGTTTACTATTTACTTAGATAGAACTAAATATAACAACTAAAACGTTTTAAGCAAACTATGTAAGGAATTCTTTACAAAGTAATTTTATACCCAATTGTAATATTTTTATTAAACAGGATGGTACAGGACACCATAAACAAATTATAAACATATATTTGATTTAACCTGAATCGATGTACCTAAGAATTTCGTTTCACCTAGATCTATAATCAACCTCTACAAATTTAAATTATGAACTCATTGAGGCATTTAATAGCATTTTCATTTATCCTGTTTTTATTTGGCTGTAGCCATAAACCAAGCATGGAGCCCATCAAAATTCATAAAGATTCACGAATTGTTTTAATTGGAAATAATTTAGGATCGCGCATGATGGAATATGGGGATTTTGACACGGAACTGCATACGCGATTCCCTGACAGCAATCTATACATTAGAAATATCTGTAGTCCGGGGAATACACCTGGATTCCGGCCACATCCATCAAGAAATTCCCCTTGGGCATTTCCTGGAGCTGAAAAGTTCAATCCTGAGTTTGATATCAATACTGGAAGCGAAGGCCATTTCCCAACAGAAGACGAATGGCTGAACACTTTAAAGCCTGATGTGATCATCGGGTTTTTTGGATACAATGAATCCTTTCGTGGACAAGAAGGATTAGAAGATTTTAAAGGTGAAATAGCTGCATTTATTGATCATACCAATGCTCAAGATTATAATGGCGGAAAAGGAACTCAATTGGTTTTAGTTTCTCCAATCGCTTTTGAAGACCTGTCAAGCATCTATGATCTTCCTGATGGCAAAGAAACCAACAAAAATATAAAACTATATGCCGATGCAATGCAACAGGTGGCAAAGGAAAAGAACGTTCCATTTTTAGATGTCTATCATATTACTCAGAAATGGTATGATCAGGACAAAGATCCTGTAACCATTGATGGATCACAACTTTCAGAAGCTACATATGCAAAATTTGCAGACTACCTAGTGAGCAATATTTTTGGAAAAGGAGATGGAAAACCATCTGCCCATAAAAAAGAAATTAAAGCGGCCGTTTTAGAAAAGGATTGGGTTTGGAATCAAGACTTTAAAATTCCAAACGGAGTTCATGCCTATGGCCGAAGATACAATCCTTTCGGTCCAGAAAACTATCCATTTGAAATCAAAAAATTACGTCAATTAGGTGAAATTAGAGATACGGCGATATGGAAAGCCGCAAAAGGAGAATCCTATGATCTTGCTGCAATGGATAAAAACACATCTTCATTGCCGGAAGTAAAAACGAATTATGATTTTGGACAAGGAAAGGATGCAAAGTATTTATATGGCGAGGAAGCCTTAGCAAAATTCCATACTGCACCAGGCTATAAGATTGATCTTTTTGCCTCAGAAAAAGAATTTCCAGATCTAGCAAATCCTGTTCAGATTTCTTTTGATTCTAAAGGAAGACTTTGGGTTGCGACCATGCCTAGCTATCCGCACTGGAAAGCTGGTGATGGGAAACCAAATGATAAAATTATTATCCTAGAGGACACAAATGGAGATGGAAAAGCAGATAAACAATCAATTTTTGCAGACCATTTGCACTTACCGATTGGATTTGAATTTATTCCTGAAGGGGTTTTATTATCTCAAGGAAAGAACCTGGTATTGTTGAAAGATACAGACAACGACGGCAAAGCTGATAAGAAGGAAATTCTTCTTAGTGGTTTTGATGATCATGACACCCATCATGCACATAGTGCTTATACTATGGATCCTTCAGGGGCGATGTTTATGGCAGAAGGCGTGTTCCTACACACAAATGTTGAAACTTCCTATGGACCTGTAAGAGGTGTTAATGGCGGGTTTTATAGATATTCTCCACAAAACAAGCGATTAGAAAGAGTAGCACAGGTATCCATTCCTAATCCTTGGGGAATTGCTACCGATGATTGGGGACAGACCTTATATTTAGAAACATCTGGGCCAGACGTTCGTTGGATGCTGCCTGGTAGTATAAAACCAAGATATGGAGAGGCGAATGACAAATCTTTTACCTTAGTAGATGAAGCACATCGCGTTCGGCCAACTTCTGGATTGGAATTTATATCATCCAGTCACTTCCCTGATTCTGTTCAAGGGGATTACCTATTAAATAACACCATTGGATTCCTTGGAGGAAAACAGCATACTTTTGAAGATGATGGAACAGGATATAAATCGAAACATAGGCAGGATTTATTCTGGTCGGATGATAAGAATTTCCGTCCAGTAGATGCTGAGATTGCACCCGATGGCTCTTTATATATCGTAGATTGGCACAACATGTTGATTGGACACATGCAGCACAATGCGCGTGATCCGCTTCGTGACCACGTTCACGGTAGAATCTATAGAATTACCTATCCATCTAGACCACTTGTGAAACCGGCAAAAATAGATGGTGCTTCCATTGATGAATTATTAGAAAACCTAAAACTTCATGAAAGTAGAACACGCTATAGAACCCGCACAGAATTAAGGATGCGAGATGCTGATGAGGTGGTTAAAAAAACCATTGCATGGGCTAAAAATTTAGATACGAAAGATCCTAAATATCTCCATAATTTGGCCGAAGCTATGTGGGTAACATGGGGCGCAAATAAAATTAATGCGGATCTTGTACAGAAACTCCTTGAGTCCAATGACTATCATGCACGTGCAGCAGCAATTCATGCTTTAAGGTACAATACCGACAAAATCAAGAATTACAAAGAAATGATGGCAAAAGGCACAAAAGATGAAAGTGGACGGGTAAAATTAGAATTAATCGCTGCAGCATCATGGATGAAACCAAATGAAGGACTTGATTTAATGAATGCCATAGATACAGCAACACTGGATAAATGGAACAAAACAGCTTATCTGACCTCATTGGCCCATTTAAATAATAAGTCTGTCAAAGAGAACAATGAAACAAGTAAGACAGTTTCGAAGCTTACAGGACCGGCATTAGACCAATTTAAACGAGGTTCTGTTATTTACGCGAAGGAAGGCTTTTGTGTAACCTGTCATCAGCCAAATGGCAAAGGCTTGGATGCTTCGGGCTTCCCACCATTACAAGCAAGTAGATGGGTTACTGGAAATGAAGATCGATTGATTAAGTTAACTTTAAATGGATTATTAGGTCCAATTGAGGTCAATGGCAAAAAGTATCCAGGTCAAGTACCGATGACTCCATTCGGGATGATGCTAAATGATCAGGAGATCGCTGATGTATTAACGTTCGTGCGGAATTCATTTGGAAATGAAGCTTCACCGATTTCAGCGGCAAAAGTTAAACAAATACGTGATTCAATTAAGGATAAAAAAGGTTTCTACTCACCGGATGAATTATTGAAGGTCCACCCTCTTGAAAAAGAATAATTATTTTTAGAAAAAGAAGACATATATGAACAAAATTGGCTTTAATATTTTACCATGGACTGCTGGGGTTTCTTCAAAAGCTTTTCCCATTCTTGATCGACTAAAGGAAATAGGCTATGACGGTGTTGAGGTTTTTATAGGCTCACCTGACAAAGAAGAATACAAAGCATTAGCAGTACATGCAAAGAATTTAGGCTTAGAAGTAAATGCCGTTACCGTATTAGGGTTGGATGAAAACCCGATATCTCCGGATAAAAAAACACGTGACCAGGGGATAGAAAGGATTAAATGGGCAATTGACCGAGCACAGGATTTGGGTGCTGAAATATTATGCGGCCCTTTCCATTCCACACACGGGTTCTTTACAAGAGCAGCACCTACTGAACAGGAATATCAGTGGGCAGCAGAAGCCTTAAGGATTGCTGGAGATCATGCACAAAAAGCAGGTATAACATTAACTCCTGAAGCAGTTAATCGATTTGAGAATTATTTAGCAAGCTGCATAGATCACCTATCCTATTTAATAGAGTTGACTAATCATCCGAATGTAAAAGGAATGTATGATACGCACCATGCAAATATCGAAGAAAAGAATGTTACAAGATCCATTCAAAAGATAGCACCAAATTTAGCTCACGTACATATCAGTGAAAATGACCGTGGAACACCAGGGAAAGGGCTGGTACACTGGGATGAAGTCTTTCAATCATTGCATGACATTAATTATAAGGGATGGTACACGATTGAAGCATTCTCCAGAGCAGATCCTGATTTTGCGAATTCCATTAATGTATGGCGAGAATATTCGGACCCATGGGAAATTGCCGAATCTGGGTATAATTTTATCAAAACTAACTTAGAAAAATTTGAAAAAAAATAAGTTATCTTGTATCTTGTTGAAAAATCAACAAGTAAAATTTAACCACAAATAAACCCTATTATGAGTAAACAAGTTAACCCTAGTGCCTTGTTTTTAGGAAGCTGTTTAGCACTAATCACCACAGGTCTTACATTCTCCATCCGCGCAGGAATCTTACCGCAGCTAGGAGAGAATTTTAATCTTTCTGCAGAACAACTTGGATTTATTAATTCCATGTGGTTCCTTGGATTTCCAATTTCAATGATTCTGGGAGGTATTTTTTATTATAAAATTGGCCCCAGCAATATCATGCGTTTCGCATTTATCTCACATACCTTAGGTATTTTGTTAACAATCTTTGCGAATGGATATTCTACCTTATTGATTTCAACCTTATTTATAGGATTAGGAAATGGTTGTACTGAAGCAGCCTGTAATCCTTTAATTGCCGATCTATATTCTGGCAAAAAAATGGACAAAATGCTAAACAGATTCCACATGTGGTTCCCTGGCGGAATTGTATTGGGTAGTTTGATCTCTTTAGCAATGACAAAAATGGGAGCATCTTGGCAAACACAAATGTGGGTTATTATGATCCCTACAATTCTATATGCCGTTATTTTTTATGGTAAAGCCTTCCCTAAACCTAAACAAGAAAGCCAAGCTTCTCTTTCAAACAATTTGAAAGCAATGTTTTCACCAACCTTTATCTTCCTATTCTGCTGTATGGCATTAACCGCTATTTCAGAATTCGGTCCTCAACAATGGGTTGGAATTATTATGGCAAATAGTGGAGCAAGTCCAATGTTAGTTTTGGCGCTTGTAACAGGTGTTATGGCTGTTGGTCGCTTTTTTGCGGGACCAGTCGTTAAGTCATTAGGCCAAACTGGGGTATTATTAGGCGGTGCAATATTTGCAACGATTGGTGTTTATTTATTTTCCGTTGCAACAGGAGGCATGGTGTATGTTGCGGCCTTACTATTTGCAATCGGTGTATGTTACTTCTGGCCGACTATGATTGCTACAACAGCTCAAAGAGTTCCTCTTAGTGGTGCAATAGGCATGTCTGTAATTGGAGGAGTTGGTATGTTCTCAACATCGATATTTCAACCTATCATCGGACGTTGGATTGACCAATCAAAAGCTGCTGTACAACAATCAGGAGTTGCAGTTGAAAATCTAGACCTTGCAGTTGGTCAAATCACATTGGCAAAATTGGCCATCTTCCCAGGAATTCTAATTATTTTATTCATATTCTTCCATTTCTGGCAAAAAAGATCATATAAACCGGTCCATGAAGAAGAGTCTGGTTCATTAGATCCTCAAGTAGAAACAACTTAATCAACCATATTTTAAGATTTATAATGATACACAACCTCAGAACCGGTAAAACCTTTAAGAACAGTTCAAGTAGATTAATTTTATTTCTGTTCTTGGCACTTAGCTTTAGTTTACAAAATTGTTTTGCTCAACAAAATAATTGGATACACTATACACCTGAAAAAGGACAGGATAAGGGGAAGAAAATAGTCCTTATTTCTGGCGATGAAGAATACCGTTCCGAGGAAAGCTTACCCATGCTGGCGAAAATATTGACTCAAAAGCATGGGTTTGAAACTGTCGTATTGTTTTCAATAAATCCAAGCAATAATCAAATCGATCCTGAATTTCAAAAGAATATTCCCGGAATAGAAAACTTGGAGAATGCAGATTTAATGATTATTGCAACTAGGTTCCGCGAATTACCTGATGCTCAGATGAAATTCGTTGACAACTACTTAAAAGCTGGCAAACCAGTAATAGGACTAAGAACCGCAACCCACGCCTTTAATTTTTCAAAGGAATCTAAAAGTCCATATAAACACTATGGATTTGGAACCGCTGAAGGAGAATGGAAAGGTGGATTTGGCGGATTAGTTTTAGGTGAAACATGGATCAATCACCATGGTGATCATGGGAAAGAAGGTGCTTTAGGATTAATCAACGGCCTGGAGGTAAATGCCAAAAACCCAATCTTGTTAGGTGTTGGTGATATTTGGGTACCCTCAGATGTTTATGGAATTAACAACAATCTTCGCAATGCACATATCCTTGTCTTTGGACAGCCTACATTAGGAATGACTGCTGACAGTCCTGTGAATAAAAAGAAAACCATTATGCCGGTTGCATGGACTAAAGACTATCAGTTGCCAGGTGGAAAAAAAGGAAAAGCTTTTACAACAACAATGGGAGCTTCAATTGATTTATTAGATCAGAACCTTCGCCGATTAATTGTGAATGCCACTTATTGGGCAGTAGGCTTGGAAAATGAAATTAAAGCGGATTTTAATGTAGATCCGATTGGAAATTATAAACCTATTATGTTTGGTTTCGGCACACATATTAAAGGAAAATATCCTAAAGACTATAAATAGAAAAAAGCTTAATCTAACAAACGTTCGGTTTGCAAATATTTCATAATGATCTGTGTTGCTCCAGAACGTTGCTGAACATAATTTTTTGCAGCCCTGCTGGCCAATAAAAGCTTCTCGCTATTTTGTAAGGCAGTATAAATTTCATTTAAATCTTTCTCGGAGGAAACAGAAAATCCTGCACCTAATTCCAAGAGGTCAATAGCCTCTTGGAATTTTTCATATTTAGGACCAAAGATAACAGGCATCCCGTAAGTTGCTGCTTCTAAAGTATTATGAATTCCCGCACCAAAACCACCACCAATATAGGCCATTCGACCATAATAATACAGTGCGGAAAGCATTCCGATATTGTCAATGACCAATACCTGTGAAGATGTTATTTGATCATCGGTGTAGGTATTGAATTTTGAGAACAATAATGCCTTAGGAAATAACTTTTTAATGGAATCAATATGTTCTGCATGTATCTCATGCGGCGCAATAATAGCTTTCAAACTCTTGTTGTTTTCTAAGAGCACTTTGAGGATTTCCTCATCTGCAGGCCAAGTACTTCCCGCCACTATTGTTTCGTGATTTTGCGAAAACGTAGCTGCTTCAGAAATCTCTTGATGTTGTTTTGGAAGCTCCACTACCCTGTCAAAACGGGTATCTCCCGCTAATCCCGCATTTGTAATCCCAATCCACTTCAACATATTGACACTATCCGTATTCTGAGTGAAGAAATAGGAGACTTTCTTTAAAATTGACCTAAAAAAACCTCCATATTGTTTGAAAAACACCTGTTCCTCCCTAAAGATTGCAGAAATCATAAGTAACCGAATCTTACGCTTGTTTAGTTCATTGAAATAATGATACCAATATTCATACTTTGTAAATACTGCAAATTTAGGATCAATGATGTCTAAGAATTTTCGAGCATTCTTCGAAGTATCTGCTGGCAGATAAAAGACATAATCTGCCAAAGGAGTATTTTTTCTTATTTCATAACCTGAAGGAGAAAAAAATGTTACAATTATTTTTTCTAGAGGATGACGCTGTTTTATCTGTTCCATAACCGACCTCCCCTGCTCGAATTCGCCTAAGGAAGCAAAATGAAACCAGATGTATTTTTGCCCCTGTTCAACCGTTTGCTCAATATGTTTCAATAAGTCTTTACGACCATTGACCAATAGTCTGGCCTTCGCGTTAAAAGGGGCCAGAATCTTGATCAGTAAGCTATAAATAGAAATCCCTAAATCGTAAAGAAAACGCATCATGTTAAAATATTACTTATCTTCGTCAAAGATATTTAAACCTTTTCAAATTCACTATTGTGCAAGAAAACAAGCGCAAACGAATACTTATCACTGGAGCAGCAGGATTTTTGGGGTCTCACCTCTGTGACCGCTTCATTTCAGAAGGTTTTCATGTGATTGGGATGGATAACCTCGTGACAGGCGACATTCAAAATATCGAGCATCTTTTCAAGCTTTCTAATTTCGAATTCTACAATCATGATGTTTCTAAATTCGTCCATGTTCCCGGGGAATTACATTATATCCTTCATTTCGCATCTCCAGCCAGTCCCATTGACTACCTTAAAATTCCTATTCAAACCTTAAAAGTAGGGTCGCTAGGTACTCATAACCTTTTAGGATTGGCAAAAAGCAAACAGGCAAGGATATTGGTCGCATCAACTTCTGAGGTATACGGTGATCCTTTGGTATCTCCGCAAAATGAAGAATATTGGGGAAACGTTAATCCAGTAGGACCTCGCGGAGTTTATGACGAAGCAAAACGTTTTCAAGAAGCCATGACCATGGCTTACCATAACTTTCATGGTTTAGAAACACGAATTGCAAGAATCTTCAACACCTTCGGCCCAAGAATGAGGCTGCACGATGGAAGAGCATTGCCTACTTTTATTTCCCAGGCTCTTCAAAATAAGGACGTAACGGTATTTGGTGATGGAAAACAAACTCGGTCATTTATCTATGTCTCCGATCAAATAGAAGGAATCTGCAAACTCCTTTTTAGTGATTACCATTTACCTGTCAATATTGGTAACCCCGAGGAAATGACCCTGATTGATATGGCAAAAGAGATCATCGAACTGACAAAAAGTAAGTCTCAAATCATTTATGAGCCCTTACCGATCGACGATCCCAAACAAAGACGTCCAGATATTGAAAGAGCAAGAGAGATCCTTCATTGGGAACCAAAAGTATCTAGAAAAGAAGGGCTTGAAAAAACAATAGCATATTATAATTCATTATTTAAAGAACATCCAACTATATAAAATAGAATAAAATGAGCAAAATTTTAGTTACCGGAGGAACCGGATTTATAGGGTCACATACGGTTGTAGAGCTTTTCAATGCTGGATATACACCAGTATTGGTAGATAACCTTTCAAATTCTAGTATTAAGATTTTAGATCAAATTGAGAAAATCATAGGTGAAAAGCCAGAGTTTCATCAATTTGACCTTTGTGATACAGCAAAAGTAAATGAATTTGTAGCGGCAAATCCAGATATCTCGGGAATTATCCATTTTGCGGCTTCAAAAGCTGTAGGCGAATCGGTTCAAAACCCCCTTAAATATTACCATAATAATTTCTTCTCTTTAATTAACTTGCTAGAAGCTTACCGTGAGAAACCTATTAATTTTGTATTCTCATCTAGCTGTACTGTTTATGGCGAACCAGACACATTGCCTGTAACAGAATCTGCACCGGTGAAAAAAGCAACTTCTCCCTACGGAAACACCAAACAAATAGCTGAAGAGATCTTAGAAGAAACTGCGAATGCAAATAAAAACTATCAGTTTATTGCATTGCGTTATTTCAACCCGGTAGGAGCACATGAATCAGCGTTAATTGGAGAATTACCAATCGGGGTACCACAAAACCTGTTACCATTCATCACACAAACCGCCATCGGCAAAAGGGATAAATTAACTGTATTCGGTGATGACTATGAAACTCCAGACGGTTCTGCAGTTCGTGATTATATCCATGTCGTAGATTTAGCCAAGGCACACGTTGCAGCTATTAAGCTTCTGGAAAAAGGTAATCCTAATGGCAATTATGATGTTTTCAATATAGGTACTGGAAATGGATATTCCGTATTGGAAGCAATCAAAGCATTTGAAAATGCTTCAGGGCAAAAGCTCAACTTTGAAATTGGCCCCCGCCGCGAAGGTGATATTATAAAGGTTTGGGGAGATGTGACAAAATCTACGAAAGAACTAGGCTGGAAAGCTGAATTAGGCATCGAGGAAATGATGTCATCCGCATGGGCATGGGAAAAATATCTAAAAGAAAATCCAATTGGATAATTATATATCTATAGATTCATCAAAAAGCGTCCAATTTTAAGAATTGGACGCTATTGATTTTATGCTTTCAGGTAATTATGGCTTATCAGATTATTTACCTTCCTCCTTTACCCTTTGAAAAACCTTTGGATTAAACTTGAAAGATGGTGTCATCAGGTAAAGTAAAATAATCCTAGAATATCTATTATTGAAAGGAGCTAACAGAATAGTGGTCGCTAATGCAACAATAACATATAGCCAGGGGCTTTCGAGATTACCTGTCAAAAGATAAGTACCTACGCATGCTGTAACCAATTCAGCAACACTCATTGCATAACTCACATACATCGCTACATAAAAATAACCTGGTTCCTTTTCAAATTTTAAATCACATGCCGGACACCTCTCCAACATCTTTTGAGATTTAAAACTTAAAAGTGGTGCTGCAAACATATTTCCTGTTCTACATCGAGGGCATTTCCCCTCAATAGCACTTTTTAATCCGGATGGGATAGTATATTGTGTATCCATATTAATTTTTACTTCCATTGTGATTTTCTGAATTCTTCAGGGGTTTTACCCTCTACTTTTTTAAAAAATTTGGTGAAATAGGAATTGTCGTTGAAGTTCAACTCGTAAGAAACTTGTGAAATTGTCCAATCCGGCAAAATCAGCAATCTCTTAGCCTCCAACATAATCCTATTCCTAATTACTTCGCCCGCTTGTGCTCCTAAATATTCCTTGCAAACAGAATTTAAATGATTTGGTGTTACAAATAATAATTCGGCATATTCCTTCGGTAAATGCAGTTCCTTAAAATTTAGATCAACCAAGGATATAAAATTCTTAATTAGAACTAGATGGTAATCCACCGTCTTCGTTGGAAAATTGGGAACATAGGCCTGATCCAATTTTAATAGTATATAAAGCAATAAAGAACGCTTTAGATCAATATCAACAGGTTTCGTATTCAACTCATTCAATTGATCAAATAAGAAAGAAAACTCAGCTAATTGATCTTCTTCCAAGACAAATACCCCCTCATTTAAGGAAGAAAATAAATTTAGACTCTCGATATAATCCGGCTGAATCAAAAGTGACTTGAAATAATCAATATCAAAATTAACAATATAACCCGTCATCTTGCCTTCAAACATCCAAGAATGTACCTGTCCGGGTCCCATAAAATAAACTTGACCTCTCTGAATAGCATATTGCCTGAAATCAATTTCATGCATTCCTTCTCCTGAAAGAAATAATACCATTTGGTAGAAGTTATGACGATGCGGAAAAACAAGGTTATTATTCTTGCTCAAATACACATCCAAGCGATCTGCCAAAAAATTTTTATCCTCTTTATAGGAAACCGTACATTGCTCTAAAACAGGTATCTTGCCCATACAATACAAAGGTAGACAATAACTACCACTGGGAATGGTATAAAACCAACTATCAATGGTATTATTTACTTTTATAAAAACAAGCTTCTGCACTTTTAATAGAATTAATACCATTCTAAACCTCAATCTTTCCCACATTGTATAATTATGAATCTATACTTATCTTTATTTCATGTCATTACACAAGGATCAGGAGTTAAAAGAAGCAGTTCTAAATCTACCAACAAAAGAAAAAGATAAATTATTAGTCAGACTGATTAATAAGGATAAAATGCTTTTAAAGCAATTGCACTATGAACTTCTAGAAGATGAAACGGACCTTGAAGATCGAATTATTGACTTAAAAAGTCGTTTGGAATCCCTCTTTGAGACAAACCCAAATAAGGTTAAAAACATACCGGTATATTCAAACTACAAAAACTTAAGCAGCACCCTAAGGCAGGCAAGTGGAATGGTAAATGAGCATGAAAAAATAACGAAAGATAAGTTTTCGATTACCGAATGTAGGTTATTAATATTACAGGAAGCTTTTGATAGATACTCGTCTCTTTTTGGTCCATCAGCACTTTCACCAGCATTTAAGTTACATAAATACGTGAGCGGAAGAATAAAAAACGTTGTTAAGATTTACGACAACTTGCATGAAGATCTTCAGTTCGACCTAAAAGATCAGATGGAATACGTACTTGAATTCGCAAGTCAGCATAAACTAGATAATGAGTTATAGCTAGATACCATTCATAATCCCCGCTTAAATTTTCGTAAATTTGCAAAAATAATACCGCGTGAACGTTCAAGAACTATTAGATAAATTCAGCCTTTCAGAACCAGTCAAGAAAATTGCAAACATCATTCAAGATGGCAAACCCAAGATTCACTTAAAAGGATTGATCGGTTCATCAGATGCAATGCTGGCTGCAGCATGCTATCAGATTGAAAAGAAATTAAATGTCTTTATACTTCCTACTCATGAAGATGCTTCTTTCTTCTTGAGCGATTTAGAAAGCTTATTCGACAATCAAATTCTATTTTTTCCAGCTTCCTATAGAAAGGCTTTTGAGTTTACGCTTCTTGACAGTGCGAATGTTCTACAAAGAGCTGAAACATTAAGTTCAATCAATAAAAATTCAGAGCTTCCGAAAATAATTGTTACGTATCCCGAAGCAATTTCTGAAAAGGTCATCAACAAACAAGATCTTGAAAAAAATACGCTTGAAATAAAAGTTGGAACAAAACTCAGTATAGATTTTATCAATGAATTCCTGTATGAATATGATTTTGAACGGGTAGACTTTGTCTATGAACCTGGACAATTTGCAATACGAGGTGGAATCGTGGATATATTTTCTTTTTCAAACGACCTCCCCTACAGAGTAGAATTCTTTGGGGATGAAATCGAAAGCATCCGAACCTTTGAAATCGAGTCCCAGCTTTCCGTGAATAAAATAAACTTTGTCACTATCGTTCCGAATGTTCAAGCCAAGTTTTTAAGCAATAACCATATTTCCCTTTTAGAATATATCGAAAGAGATTCCATTATCTGGATCAAGGATGTTCAATTTACCTTAGACATCCTTAAAGAAGGTTATAAAAAAGCTTCCCAATATTGGAAAGCATTAACAGAAAAGGATATTAAAGATAATCCAGATTGGGTAGATCCAAGATTTACCTTTACCGATGACAAAAATTTCAATGCCATGTTGTTCGAATATCCCATAGTGGAATTTGGAAAACAATATTTTTATAAAGCAGATGAAGTAGTCACCTTTGATATTCATCCTCAACCTTCCTTCAATAAGGATTTTAATTTATTGATCCACAATTTTAAAGAGAATGAAAAGCATGCTATTCATAATTACATTTTTTCAGACTCTACAAAACAGATTGAAAGAATTTATGCCATACTTGAGGATCTGGATAAAACTGTAACATTCACCCCAATTTATAAAGCCCTAAGAGAGGGGTTTAGGGATGATAAATTAAAAATCGCTTGTTATACGGATCACCAAATCTTTGACAGGTACTATAAATACAAACGTAGGAAAGGATATGAGCGTTCTCAGGCCATAACACTTAAAGAATTAAGTGAATTAAAGCCGGGGGATTACATAACCCATATAGATCATGGTGTAGGAAAATATGCCGGATTAGAAAAGGTGGATGTGAATGGTAAAAGCCAGGAAATGATTAGGCTGGTATATGCCGATAACGACTTGCTGTATGTAAATATCAACTCCTTAAATCGAATATCGAAATATTCAGGTAAAGAAGGTACGGTTCCCAAAATGAATAAATTAGGAACTGATGCCTGGGAGAAATTAAAAAGAACAACGAAGAAAAAGGTCAAGGATATTGCCCGTGACTTGATCCTACTTTATGCTAAACGGAAAGCTCAAACGGGAAATGCATTTAGTCCAGATACGTATCTGCAGAGAGAGTTAGAGGCTTCATTTATCTACGAAGATACTCCCGATCAAGAAAAGGCTACCGCAGACGTAAAGAAAGATATGGAATCTCCACACCCAATGGATCGGTTAGTATGTGGGGATGTAGGTTTTGGAAAAACGGAGGTCGCTATTCGGGCAGCATTTAAAGCCGTTGCGGACAGCAAACAGGTCGCTGTATTGGTTCCTACAACCATTTTAGCGCTTCAGCATTTCCGTACTTTCTCCGAACGACTGAAAGGATTGCCAGCAAACATCGATTATATTAATCGTTTTAAGAGTAGTAAACAGATTAAGGATACTTTAAAGAAATTGGAAGAGGGTAAAGTCGACATCATCATAGGAACACACCGCCTTGTTAGCAAGGACGTTAAGTTCAAAGACTTAGGTCTTATGATTATAGATGAAGAACAGAAATTCGGAGTATCCGTTAAGGAAAAACTAAAGGTTATGCGCGCAAATGTGGATTCACTTACGCTGACAGCAACCCCAATTCCAAGAACTTTACACTTCTCCCTTATGGGTGCAAGAGATTTAAGTATTATTTCAACACCACCTCCAAATAGGCAGCCTGTTCAAACGGAACTACATGTCTTCAATGAGACTTTAATTAAAGATGCCGTCAGTTTTGAAATCGATCGAGGCGGTCAAGTATTCTTTATTCATAATCGTGTGGCCGACCTTCCTCAGTTGGGCATGTTGATAAGAAAACTTGTTCCAGGTGCTAAGGTTGGAATTGCCCATGGACAATTAGAAGGGGATGAGCTGGAAGACGTGATGTTGAAATTCATTAACCATGAATTTGACGTTCTGATTGCCACAACGATTATTGAGGCAGGATTAGACATTCCGAATGCCAATACCATCATCATCAACCAAGCGCACATGTTTGGATTGAGCGACCTACACCAAATGCGAGGAAGGGTAGGTAGATCCAATAAAAAAGCATTCTGTTATTTACTGAGTCCGCCGCTTTCCACCCTAACTAGTGAGGCCTACAAAAGATTATCAGCAATTGAAGAATTCTCCGAATTAGGCTCAGGGTTTAATGTTGCCATGCGGGATCTGGACATTCGTGGTTCCGGGAACCTTTTAGGTGCTGAACAATCAGGATTTATCGCTGAAATAGGATTTGAAATGTATAACAAAATCCTAGATGAAGCTGTTCAGGAATTGAAAGACGATGAGTTCGGAGATCTATTTGCAGATGATGAAAATAGAAAATATGTCACTTTCACCCAGATAGATACCGATCTAGAAGTGATGATCCCAGATGAATATGTTACCAATGTTTCCGAGAGATACAATTTATACAATGACATATCGAAGCTCAAGGATGAAGGGCAACTTCAAAAATTTGAACAGGAACTATTAGATAGATTTGGTCCAGTACCTGATCAGGTTTATGAACTATTCAATACCTTAAGATTACAGTGGCTTGGAAAAGAAATTGGATTAGAAAAAATCTCTTATAAAAAGAATGTGTTGAAAGGGTATTTTGTAAGCAATCCAAAATCCAGCTATTATCAATCAGATAATTTTGGCAAGGTTCTATCCTTTGTTCAAAAATACCCGAGCAATTCTAATATGAAAGAGGTAAAAGGACAACTTCGCATTGCGATCAATAATGTAAATAGCATTGAATATGCTATTGAATTATTGAAACAAATGCAATAATAACTTAGAATTAAGGTCGTATTGCAGTTTTATAGAGAAAGACAAAATATCCGCCAATAAATTTTAGGAATATCATCGGCAATATTTTCATTTTTTTGATTTTGCGATAACTGATCATAAAAGGTCCTAATGTTTACTTTCAAAAATAAAAGACATTAGGACCTTAATCAATCCCTAAAGATGGGTATTTTTTTATTCTACGGTTTGGAAGGTTGCATTAGCCATGATTAGCTTACCGCTTTCCCAAAAATTTCTAAATAGAACATTGTCCGTCAAATAAACCACGGAACCACGTCCAACATTCTGTGTACCGAACACCATTCCATTCTTTAACTTCTTGTTCAATGAATGTCCGACAAAACCGCTCATTTTAGCATTTTCAGTTATGTAACCTACATTCCACCCCTTTCCTTCTGGAAAATATTGAAACAGATTCTCATCCTGCTTTAGGGTAAAATAATCTTTCAGCCCATACATTAAGGGATGGGTAGGGTCAAAAGTAACTTTAAAAATTGCACCTGCAGTATAGTTCTCTAAAGCCCCACGTTCTCTATCTCCATATTTTTTAAGCAGGCTAGGTTTAACCTTTGAAGAGGCCGTATCTGATTTCAGACTTTTCAACTCTGACCAACCTTGAGATGCTAACTGAGTTACAGCAGATTCTAATGCAATTACCTTTCCTCCTTTTCTTATCCAACTTGCAAACTCGTCACTTTGAGCTTTATCCTTTAAAAATGGATAATTACCATTTGGCATAATGAAAACATCGATTTCATCCCATTCTACCCTCGAGAAATCAGCTGGGTTAATTAAAATTATTGGATATTGTAACTGCTGGTCGAAATAATGCCATACCTCGCCAACATTGGTTGCTCTTTGCCCCTCTCCAGCCATCATAAGGACTTTAGGTGCTTTGATGGTCTTAACATCTGAACTACCTAAATCCTTAGCACCATCAACAATACCTGATTGAATTGCATAGGTCCTAACATTTAATCGATCTGCCTCTTCCTTCAAAACCTTTTCAATGGTCGCCGATTTGTTTCCATTTTTCATAATCAATAAGGATCCTTTTGGAAATTCTTCAGTCCCTAATTTAAAGCTCTGATCGGATGCCTTAACAGTAATCTTATTTCTCAATAGGGCGGCTAGCAATTGTGCCGAAGAAAATCCGTCCCACTTAATCGCATAACCAAAACTCGATCCTGTGCTATTACTGATTTTCTCAAGCTGGTAAGGAGTAAGATTACCCATTTTTGAAGAAGAAGCAATCGCTGGCAAACCATAAACATATGGTAAGGACCATGCTGTAATATCATACGTAACAGAATCAGTGAGTTTCGCCTCAGGTTCGAATAAAACTCGAATCAATGCTGCTTTTGATTGATTCCCAGGAATCACGACATCCTTTGAATTTAAACTATGATTCTGTTCTTTCTTACTGAAATAATCAAACCCTTTAAGGGAACCTGAAGATGAATAGTAATTGATCTTATTTTTATCAAGTAATTCTAACAAGGCACGAATGGATTTTTCCCTACCGCTATCAAACTTAATAACATAGGTTTGATAGGACGAAAGTTTGCCAGAGGCAGCATCATCTCCAAATTTCTTGAATTCCGAAACAACTTTATCTGCATTTTGAGAAACTACTTCAATAACATTTAAACCAGAAGCATGATGCTGAATAGCACGATCAACCAAAGTCAAAGTATCTTTTTGATCTGTATATACCCCCAAACCAGCGGAACTATTTCCAGCTTTTTCAAAAGTCATCCCAATCGCTCCCGAATATATAGGATAAGTATCTCCATAGGATGGATAAAACAAATCAAATCTCTCTTTCGTAAAATACAACCAACCTTTTGAATCAAAATACTTGGCATTATGCTTTCCAATTGTTGTTTGAAATTCTCTTTGCCATGGAGTTATCACTTCATGTAAAGGTTCTGCAGCAGGTGGGAAGTAATATGGAGAATTAATTCCTTGTTCATGAAAATCAACATGGATATGCGGCAACCATTTATTGTAAATTACGGCTCTCAACGTACTCTCTTTTTGAGTCTGCCATGCCCAATCCCGATTCATATCAAAATAATAATGATTGTACCTTCCTCCTGGCCAAGGCTCACGATGCTCCCTAGCATACAATTCTGGGTTATATTTAATGCCTACAACACCATTGTACCAATTGTTATAGCGCTCCGTCCCATCAGGGTTTAAGCACGGATCCAAGATAACTAGTGTGTTTTCCAACCAAGTTTTACTCTTACTGTTATTCGGATTTACCAATTCATATAAGGTCATCATGGAAGCTTCAATGGAGGAAGTCTCGTTACCATGCACGTTGTTACTGATCCAAACAATTGCAGGTGAACTCGTACTGCCTTCCCCTTCTTGGGCATGTGCCAGCTTCAGATTGTTAGTCCTAATTTTTTCTAAATTGTTAATGTTTTGAGCCGAAGACACATAAAAAACTTTTAATGGTCGCCCCTCGGTAGTCTCGCCATATGACTCCTCCTTTATTTGATTAGGAGCCTGTTTTGCTAGATATTGGTAATATTCAAGAACCTTCCAATGCGGAGTAATTCTTGAACCAACTTGGTAGCCCAAATATTCTGCAGGGGATTTTATTTGCGCGAAGGAAAATGTAGAAATTAGACAAGCCAAAATGGCTAGCATTTTTTTCATGTTATATAGGTAATTTAGGGTTAATTATTTTTAAACAATTCGAAGCTGAAATTAAGTATTTACAAGTTATTTTTTTAATTTTCATTCCTTTATTTTTAAACAACCTACGATGTCACATATAGAAACTGACCTTATCCACAAAGGGCGAGAATTTAACGACAGTAAAGCTGTTGTTACGCCAATCTATCAAACTTCAACTTACTACGCAGATGATGATTTGAAAGAATACATTATCGCCGCAACGGAACCCAAACATCCCAACTTTTACCATAGACATGGTAATCCCACAAACTCTCAAGCTGCAGCAGTTATATCAAGTTTGGAGAAAACTGAAGATGCATTGGTCTTGGCGACAGGAATGGCAGCCATAAGTACTGCTATATTAGCTGTAGTTAAGGCTGGTGACCATATCGTTACGCAAAACTCCCTTTATTCAGGAGCAATGCTGTTCTTCAAAGAATTCCTATTAGAATATGGTGTCGAGGTAACTCATGTCGATCAAAAGGATAATAACGCAATTGAACAGGCAATCCGTCCGAACACGAAACTGATCTATATTGAAACTCCTTCTAATCCAAATCTCGACATTACGGATATGGAATTTGTTGCCAGCATAGCTAAAAAGAATGGAATAATAACGATGGCAGATAATACGTTTGCCTCTCCGATCAATCAAACACCAGCTGATTTTGGAATCGATGTAGTAGTACATTCTGCTACAAAATATTTAGGAGGACATAGCGACTTGACTGCCGGTGTGGTGTGCGGCAGCAAAGAATTCATTCAAAAAGTATGGCGAAGATCATTAGTTCTTGGTGGATCATTAAGCCCTTTTGACTCTTGGCTCTTATTAAGAGGCTTAAAAACACTATCCATGCGCGTTAAGCAGATTAACAGCAATGCATTGGCGTTGGCAAAATTCTTTGAAAGTCATCCAGCCATAAAATATACAGGATATATTGGTTTGGAATCACACCCACAAAACAAGCTTGCCCTAAAGCAAATGCGTGGAGGTACGGGAATGCTTTGTATTGAGGTGATTGGGGACACTGAAGATTTAGCTTATAAAAATGCGCAGCATATCCTTGATAAGCTTGAAATATTTGCAAATGCAGCAAGTTTAGGTGGTGTAGAATCTTTAGTCGTACATCCCGCAAGTATGTGGGGATCCCACCACGATAAAGCTCAAAAATCTACTTCAGGAATTACCTCGGGGATGTTGAGAATCTCTGTCGGAATCGAACATATTGATGATCTAATCGCTGACTTTGACCAGGCATTAAAAGATATTAAACTATAATAACCCATTGCCCGATTTGGAATCCAAATCGGGCCTTTGCAAATGGGTATTACTATCAATTATTAATTATGTGTGGGAATTCTTATTTGATAATTGGATATGGTGCCCAATAAAAAGCATGGCTTGCATCATTAGGCTTTCCTTCCAAAGGTAGTTCTGAACTATGTCTCAATCTATTTGCTTTCTCAACAGTTTCTGTTCGGATTAAGTCAAACCACCTCGACGCAGGCTCAAAACCAGCAAACTCCCAACCCCTCTCTTCCAAAATAGCATCTCGAAATTGAATTGCTGATAATCCGACTTGAAGATCCTTTAGGCCCGCTCTCTTTCTGACCTCATTTACTGCTGCATAGGCAGATGCATCTACGCCCGTAGACATAGCCTTTGCTTCAGCATAAGTCAACAGAACTTCTGCATACCGAATAACGTAGACCGTAGCACTCCCCCACCAATCATTCATTTTATGCGTGACAGGATCAAAAAAATATCACTTGCCAACAAGCAATTTTTAGACTGCTGTATTGAAATCGTAGAAAATAATTTAGCAAATCCAGATTTTAATGTGCAAGTCCTCGCAAAAAGAAGCAACATGAGCTACTCCAATTTATATAAAAAAGTGAGATCTATCTCGGGAATGAGCATATCTGCATTTATTAGGGCTATACGCCTGAAAAAAGCAGCAGTTCTCATGTTAAGTACCGAAAACACGATCAATGAAATTGCTTTCGAGGTCGGAATTCATGATATCAAATATTTTAGGGAAAAATTCAAAAGCATTTATGGAATGTCTCCATCCATTTATATTAAAAAATATAGACCCCTTTTCAACAAAGAATTTAGCATCATAAAAAAAACAGGATAAGATTAACCCTAATTAACCCGTACTGAGGTTAACTTCTCGGGGATCCATACCTGCATTGCACTCTTACCTCTGTTGTTCCATAAAAAGTACGGAATTGCCGTGATCTCCTTTTCCTCTTGAACAACCTTTCCCTGTGATTGATCAATGGATACGATTGGCGCCTTAAATTGAATCACATTCGTTCCTCCTAAAAGGTCAGCCTTATAGTTCACCTGAAATTCTGTTCCTTCTGGCAGAAACAAGCCGTTTTTAGCATTTGGATTGTCGATATCCTCTACCGCATAAACAATTGGCCCATATTGTAAGGCAACCTTATTATGGTTGTCTTTTAATTCATCCGAAGACACAATGCGACGAACTTCCATATTCATCTTTAAATCAATCTTATCCCCTTTCTTCCACTTACGGTTTAGCTTCAGATATCCATCCTCCTCTACCCCCACTATTGGCTTCCCATTGACTTTAATGGTATATTCATTCACTTTATTACTCTCATAAGCATATAAGCTACTTGGAACCGGCTGCTTTAACCAACCCGGTATACGAACATATACTGCAAATTCCCTTGATTTCTTCGGACTGACTTCAATACTGACCTCCCCATTCCATGGATAGTTCCCTGTTTGTTTAACAAACACCTCATTCTTGTTTAAATCAAGCGTTGTTTCACTACCGACAAATAAATTAACATACAAATCTGTTGCCGAACGGCTATAAATATAAGATCCCAAGGATGATACTAATCTCGCAATATTGGATGGGCAACATGCTGTCCCAAACCATTCACTGCGTTCATAATTTCCATTGGATGCTAATGGATTCCCATAAAAAAAACGATTACCTGTCAAACTCATCCCATCTATTGCAGCGTTATATAGAGTGCGCTCCAAAACATCAATATACTTAGATTGAGCCGAAAGCATATTCATCCTTTGATTCCAGAATACCATCCCTACCGAAGCACAGGTCTCACAGTAGGCCGTTTCGTTGGGTAATTCAAAAGGCTTCCCAAATCCTTCATTCGAACCAGATGCTCCAATCCCTCCAGTGATGTAATAATGCTTATTCAACACATCATCCCAGATTGCATCCATAGTCTTCAAATAACCTACATCCTTAGTCTCAGATGCAATATCCGCAATGCCTGTATAAAGATACATCGCACGCACGGCATGTCCTGTAATCTTGCGTTGATCCCTGACAGGAACATCATCTTGTGCATATTCAGGGGCCTTCCATTCATCCCAAATCTTCCCAACGCCATAACCTTTACCCCGCTGCTCAACAAACCAGTCTGCCAACGCTAAATATCGATCCTCCTTGGTATGGTGATATAGCTTCATCAAGGCTAACTCAATCTCCTGATGACCTGAAACCCAAGGCTTATTCGCAATCCTAAAATAATTGTCAATATGGTCAGCAAACCTTGTTGCAACCTTTAACAATTTATCCTTCCCAGTAGTATTATAATAAGCAATTCCAGCCTCAATCAAATGTCCTGCACAATAATCCTCATGACGCTCCATGTCCTTCCATCGATCCTGTAAACCAGTCAATGTATAGTAGGTGTTCAAATATCCATCAGGCTGCTGGGCGGCGGCAATCTTGTCGATCCATTGGTCCGTATTAGCCTCCAATTCCTTATCAGGATAATTCTTAAGCGAATAGGCAATCGCTTCAATTGCCTTATAAACGTCAGAATCATCATAATAGATCCCCTCATGCTTGCCTGAACCCAATGCCGCTTTCTCAAAATTACGAATACGCCCCGTTTTGTCCTCCGTATAGGATACACAAGCATCCAAAGTCGCCGTAGCTACCTTTTCCAATTGTGGTGACCAGAAATGATCCTCAATTGCAACTTTCGAAAAGTTAATGGGATAAATTTTTTGGGTTGGAGTTTGTGCAAAAAGATTTGCAGTTAATAGCAAACCAGCCGAACAGATTAGTAAGCTTCTCATAAGTTAAGGTTAGGTTATAAAAAAAAGGCTGAAGGAGGGAAAGCTCCTTCAGCCTTATGATTACCAGAAAATGGTATATAGGGCAGCTGTAATACCGATGACGATCAATGCTCCAACAGCAAAACCTGTCTTCGTCTTGAACATACTGGAATCGATTTCCAGACCATTGGTAACTACACCTTTTTTATTCTCATACATACTGATCATATACATTCCGATCAGACAGAAGATAAATACAAATCCGATACGGTCAATAAATGGTATTTCATAAACGCCATTTACAGGAATTGCAAAACCTGTCGACGCTAAGAAGGACAGATCCATGAAATTAGGTAAGAATTTTAAAACAATAGATAGTAAGAATCCTACAATCGTTGCAAATAATGCAGCATTTGAAGTCGTCTTCTTCCAGAAAAATCCTAATAGGAACATCGCAAATACACCCGGAGACACAAATCCTGTATATTCTTGGATATATTGGAATCCTCCTTTTTTATCTATCCCTAAATATGGAGCTATGAAAATTGCTAAGATCATAGAAACAACAATCGTAATCTTACCAACATTCACCAATTTCTTCTCGGATGCATCCTTATCAAAAATCTTTTTATAGATGTCCAAAGAAAATATGGTTGCAACCGAATTGGCTTTTCCGGCTAAGGATGCCACAACTGCAGCAGTCAATGCTGCAAAAGACAAACCTTTAAGCCCCGTTGGCAATAGATTCAATAAGACCGGATATGCTCTGTCAGGATTTAATTCACCTCCTGCAATCATTTCTTGCTGGAACAAGCCGTCATTATACAATACATAGGCCGCTATACCCGGAAGTACAACAATCAATGGCATCAATAACTTCAATACCGCAGCAAATAACAATCCGTTTCTTGCTGTAGGCAAATCCGCTCCCAAAGCTCGCTGGGTAATATATTGATTACAGCCCCAGTAATTTAAGTTGATAATCCACATACCCCCAATTAATACTGATAGGCCGGGAAGATCAATATAATTCGGATTATCCGGTTTTAATATCATATGGAAATGGTCCTGCGCTTTGGCATGTACAATGCCAAGACCATCAAAAACACCTGTGCCTCCAAAATGATCCGAAACAAGATTCAATGCCAAATAAGTCGTCGCTAAACCACCTAAAATCAAGAAAAACACCTGAATAACATCTGTATAACCAATCACTTTCATCCCACCAAGCGTAATAAAAATCGCAAATACTGCCAATCCGATCATACAAACCTGAAAGTCAATCCCCGATATACTCGATACTGCCAAGGCACCTAAGAATAAAATGGATGTTAAATTAACAACAATGTATAATAACAACCAAAATACCGCCATAATCATCGCAACTGTACTATTGTACCGCTGATTCAAGAATTGTGGCATTGTAAAGATCTTATTCTTCAAATAAACAGGTAGGAAAAAGACAGCAACCACCACGAGCGTAACCGCAGCCATCCATTCATAAGTAGCAATCGCTAAGCCTATCTTAAATCCCGAACCGCTCATACCAATAAACTGTTCAGCAGAAATATTTGAAGCAATTAACGAAGCTCCAATTGCCCACCAGGTCAGTGACCCTTCAGCAAGAAAATAATCCTTCGAATCCCCAGAAGCAGATTTCTTTTTATAATAAATGTAAAGTCCATACCCTGCAACAATGATAAAGTAGCACAGGAATACAATATAGTCTTTGGTTTCCATGGATTTTATTTAGTCGTAAACTTATAAATTGATTTGCTTGTATAGGTATCTCCAGGATTTAATGTGGTCGAAGGAAATGTAGGCTGGTTTGGAGAATCTGGAAAATGTTGGGTCTCTAAACATAACGCTGTTCTAAAACTATCCTTGGCTCCATTCTTTAAAGTAACTTTGTCAGCCATAAAATTACCACTGTAGAATTGAATCCCCGGTTCTGAAGTATAGATATCCATCACGATACCAGTCTTATCTCCAGTTAGGGTTCCTGCATGGTTCAGTCCGTCAACCTTTGTTCCATTCAAAACCCAGTTATGATCATATCCTTGACCGAATTTTAACTGCTCATTTTCTTGTTCAATATCTTGTCCAATGGTTTTACTCGTCGTAAAATCAAAAGGAGTTCCTTTAACATCCTGTAATTGACCCGTTGGAATTAAAGTGCTGTCAACAGGTGTGAACTTATCAGCATTTAATTTTAGGGTATGTTCCGTGATCGTGCCTGACCCTTCTCCGTTCAAATTAAAATAGGCATGGTTTGTTAAGTTAACAACTGTCTTTTTATCGGTAGTAACTTTATAGGCAATCGACAATTCATTATTATCGGATAAGCTGTAGGTCACTTCCATGTGGATTGGTCCAGGAAATCCTTCCTGTTTATCAGGCAGGGTATAGGCAAAGGTAATTACCTTTCCGTTCGCTGACTTCACATCCCAATTGGCAAAATGAACCCCTTTTAATCCGCCATGTAAGGTATTTGGACCATTATTGGTCGGTAAGGTATAGGTTTCTCCATCTAAGGTGAATTTTCCATTGGCAATACGGTTACCAAATGGGCCTACGATGGGGCCATAATAGGGTTCCGCCGGATTATTATAATCTGAGGCTTTATTGAAACCCAAAACTACATCAGTCAAGGTCCCATTCTTGTCAGGAACCTGCAACCCCACAATCCGTGCACCAAAATTGGTCAAATAAGCCGTCGCTCCCGATGCATTTTTTAATGTATATAACTTGACTGACTTACCATCAATATCTGCTGAAAAAGTAGCGGAATCTAAACTTGTAACAATGCTGTCCGTTGAATCTGCAACATTTTCCGCCGTTTGTTTACTAGGCTGTTGACAGGCAAAAACAGCAAATAGCCCGCCCGCAAACACTAATTTTAGGATTGATTTATTCATCTTTTAGTTTATAATTAATTCTAATATACTAATTCTGAGCCATTATCAGTTTTTACAAAAATTGGCGTTAGCTCTAAATTAAATTTCTCTTTATAGGCCGGAGATAAGGAATCAACAAGTTGTTGCCCAAATCCCTTCTTCACAATATTAATCGTACAACCTCCAAACCCGCCCCCCATCATCCTTGCTCCTACCACTTCTTCAAAAGCCTTCGCTTGATCAACCAAAAAATCCAACTCCGCACAACTAACCTCATATTCTTTGCTCAATCCTTCATGCGCACGAAACATTTGTTTCCCCATTGCCGGAATATCTCCCTTCGACATTTCTTCACATGCCCTCGCCAAACGCTCATTCTCCTCAATCACAAATCTTGCCTTCACGTAACTATCCGAATCCACCCCCTTTACCATTTCATCAAGCATAGCAAGAGAAACATCCCGTAAACTCTTAACTTCTGGGTAGCTAACCCTAACCAAGGACACCGCCTTTTCACATGAATTCCGCCTGTCATTATAGGCCGATGATGCCAATGAATGCTTCACGTTCGTATTTAATAATACAATTTCGTAATCCCCTAATTCCAAGGGCACATAGGTATAGGTAAGATCCCGGCAGTCTAAGCGAACGACATGATTTTCCTTACTCAATACCGAAGCAAATTGATCCATTATGCCACACATCACTCCCGCATAGCTATGCTCCGCCAACTGCCCAATCTTTGCAATGCTAACCCGATCAATCCCAAATCCAAATAACTCATTCAGCCCAAATGCCGTCGCACATTCAACAGCAGCGGATGACGAAAGCCCCGCACCTACTGGTATATCCCCGTCAATATATAGATTAAAGCCCGACAATGAATAACCCCTTTCCTTAAACTGATTGACAACGCCTAATATATAGTTTGGCCATCCTCGATCCGTAGGAGCAACATTATCCAATTCTATCTCAAATCTTTCCTTAAAATCTTCCGCAAAGAGATGAATTTCATGATCATCACGCTTCTGTAGTGCAACATAGACAGCCTTGTCAATCGCCGTAGGCAATACAAAGCCTTCATTATAATCAGTATGCTCACCTATAATGTTGATTCGCCCCGGCGACTTCGAAATTAAAGTAGGTTCTTCACCATACAATTCCTTAAATCTTGATCGAATCTGTTCTCTTCCAATCATCTGTTCTTTACTTTATAATGTACTGTTGCTTGATTTCTAATTATTTCTGCAGCCTTTTCCGCTGTAATATCTCGTTGAGGGTTTGCTAACATCTCATAGCCAACCATAAATTTCTTTACCGTTGCTGAACGTAGCAATGGCGGGTAGAAGTGCATATGCCAATGCCAGAATTCCTGATCCCCAATATTCACAGGTGCTTGATGCATCCCCGCTGAATACGGAAAAGAGGTCGAAAAAATATTGTCATAACGAATAGTCAGCTCTTGCAAAGTCTTTGCTAAATCAAGCTTCTCCGCTTCCGAAAATTCAGTAATATCTTTCACATGCCGCTTACTGATCAACAAGGTTTCAAATGGCCAAGCTGCCCAAAAAGGTACCAAGGCAACAAAATGTTCATTGTCAATAATAATTCGTTCTTGCTTCTTAAGTTCTAAGGCTAAATAATCCGACAAAAGAGTTTTGCCGTGCTGTAAATAATATTCCCGCTGTTGCTTCTCTTCCTTCAAAATCTCCATTGGAAGATTACTCTCCGCCCAGATCTGCCCATGTGGATGGGGATTGCTACAGCCCATAATAGAACCTTTATTCTCAAAGATCTGTATATATTTTATCCAATCGTTCAATGCCAAGGATTCAAATTCAGATTGCCAAACATCTACGACTTTTTTTATTTCTTCAACCTCCATTTCTGGAAGCGTTAAGTCATGCCGTGGAGTAAATGCAATAACCTTGCAGATTCCTCTTTCAGTTTCAGCAATTAGTAAACCCTCCTCATTAATTACTCCAGCCTCTGTATCTTTTAACAGTGCTGAAAAATCATTTACGAAAACAAAACTTGCTTGGTAATCCGGATTCTCACTCCCATCCGCTCTTTTATTCCCCGGACATAAATAGCATGTCGGGTCGTATTCAGGTCTCCCATCTGTTGGTAAATCTTCAACCTGCCCCTGCCAGGGTCGCTTGCTCCGATGTGGGGAAACAAGGATTCTTTCCCCCGTCAACAGGTTTAATCGGGTATGAGGAACATCATTAATCTCAAAATTAGGCATAGGTTCATCTGTCTTTTGTCCCCCTAAGATACAAATTCCATCAATTAATTGTAGTTGGACCGTGTACTTTTAACACACCTTTCGAATCTATCTCCAAAGGATCTATAAAAACGACCCGCTCATTCCCTGTTTTGGTCGTTCGACCATGATAAACACAGTACATCTTCCCGTCTTTCCCAGTAAATACAGAATTATGCCCCGTACCAGTCACATCACCCCCTTTTTCATTGTTTTTCTCTAAAACCGGATTACGATCTGATTTTACAAATGGTCCCAAAGGACTCCCTGATGTAGCATAACCCACCGCATAGTAAGGCCCTGCATAATGATTCGCAGAATACATCATGTAATAAAGATTGTTGTGCTTAAATAAATAGGATCCCTCGGTCCACCTTCTATTGATCTCACCATGGGTTACGGATCTGCTCTCCCATTCGGCCTGCTTATCTGTTACGCTAACCGGTGGACGCAATAACAGTTGGGACTCTCCTATTACGCCGCTCAAATCTGATTTAAGCCTAATCCCATATACCCAACTCTCCTCAATCTCTTTATAAAGTCCCTTCTCCTTCGCCCAGTCTGCTATCTCCGATTCAACAGGGTGCTTATAACAACATCTTGAATAATATAAATATTTACTGCCATCCTCAGCAACATAAACATTTGCATCAATAATCGGATATCCTGGATCAAAAAGTGGCTTATCCGAAATATCTTTAAACGGCCCCCTCGGACTATCCGATACTGCAACCCCAATCTTATAATTCTCCAATTCATTGTTTGGGTTTTCCTTCCAATGTGCACTGTAGAAAAGATAATATTTATTATCCCAGTTATAAACCTCAGGAGCCCAAAAATCCTTAGTCCCCCATGAATTAGCCTGTTCATTGGAATAAATCACCCCATCATTTTTCCAATCCTTCAAATCCTTGGATGAATAGACAACAAAACCATTCTTTGTCCCTCCTGTACCATAAAGGAAGTATGTATCACTAGGCTTATCATAGATAATAAAAGGATCTCCCAACGCAACCGACAATGGATTGCCCGGTAATTCCTGACCATGAACAAACTGTAATAAACTGAAAATAAATCCGAAAAATAAAGTGCTAATACGCATAAAAGAATTTAGTTAAATAGTAGGTTTGATAATCTTATCCTCACTTGGTTGTCCTGAACCAATCATTGGCCAACCATTATTCCAGATGATGGGATCTAACATCAACATTCGACGGGAAGTACCATTCCCTAATTTACCTTGCTGCTTTGAAATGCCATGATAAAAAATCCAATCTTTCCCCTTCCGATCTGTGATGATACCTGAGGTATGACCTGGACCCGCAATACGGTTTGAACCCTCCAACACAAGGCTTCCCCGGTTCCGCTCTTTAATATCTCGGCCATCCTGATCTAAATATGGACCTAATAAATTCTTCGAACGCGCAACCATTACATGATACTTACTGTTCGCACCCTCACAACAGCTCCCTTTGGATCCCAAAAAGTAATAATATCCCTTTTTCTTAAAAATGGTAACAGCCTCAAAATCCCCTGCGGCAATTTTATGCTTTTGTCCATTCAATATTCTTTTGCCATCAGGGGTAAGTTCTAGTGCGTAGTTACCCTGTTCTGGGCTATCAGAAAAACTTCCCCAGAATATATATTTCCTCCCATTTTCCTCCATAAAGAAGGGATCAATGGAATTGGGCACATTTGCAGATTTTGAATCCAGCAATTTCCCCTGATCTATAAATGGTCCCTTTGGAGAGTCGGAAATTGCCAATCCAAGACCTGGATTTTTATCCCCCCAAGTTGAAAAGGAATAATATAAATAGTATTTCCCATCCACAAGATTGATGTCCGGAGCCCAAATACCACCTGCATCTTTCCAATTAGGCTTGTCTTCAAAGGCTGGACCCACATAGGACCAATTAACCATATCCTTGGATTCTAAAATCGGTACCAGACGCGTCCCCTTTCCATCATCCCAATTATCTTGGGTACCATAGGCATAGAATAGTTTTGTTTTTGGGTCCTGGATTACCGTTGGATCAGCGAGCACCGGTTCAAATACAGGATTCTGATAAGTTTCATGCATTGTGCCTGTAACTGCAGTGTTTTTCCTCGAGCAGGAATCCAGAACAGAAGCCGACAGCAACAAAATAGACATGAGCATTGAATTGCGGACCGAAGGAACATTGGTCATATTTTTTATATAGGCCACACTTTTCAGAAACATAACTTGATTGGGTTTAAATAGGTTAAACAATTAGATAAAGTTCAATTTACGGGAATTTTCTGAAATCGTGGGAATAAAAAAAGAAAACCCTAAGCTTTTTTGGCTTAGGGCTTTCCATTACTTGATCTTTTCAGTAAGAAAGACAATGTCCTTATAATTATCTTTTTCATACAGGATACCGACCATCTTTGGCTTCATCAGGACTACATCCGAATAGGCCGAATAGGCACCTTTATACCCTTCAGGAGCTTTAGCGATTAGTTTTGAAAAATACCAGGTCCTGCCTTTGTCCTTTGAAAGTCTCAAGGTCAGGTTATCCCTATTTTTTTCATCGGCAGCATTAATATGGGCCAGAATAAAATTCTTTCCTTTCTTCCATGACAACACCGAACCTTGGTTGACCGGGTCTGGTAGGTTGGGGTCTGGAGCAGAGCTTTGCCAGGTTTCACCGCCATCCCTCGAAATAGAAACAACCCGTTTCTTCGGGTTCAGCTGTTGGTTTCTAGAGCTCATGTAAACCTCATTTTCACCCACCTGGGCAGCAGAAGATTCATTTGTGCCTGGATAGGGTACATTCTGGCTCAATTCAAAAGTCTTCCCATGATCATCCGTATAGAATGCATGGGCATTCCAATCTTTCCCTTGTGCGCTTGGATCGCCGGCACTATGGTTGGCAGCAATGTAAATCCGTCCTTTATTCGGACCTGAAGCAAACTGGAACCCATGGCCAGGAGTATTCGCATAAGTTCGCCAATCTTCTTTAAAAGAATATTCTGGATAGACCTGCGGCTGATTAGGCCTATGCGTTTGGCTTGTGATGTTCACAGGTTCAGTCCAAGTCTTAGCGCCATCCGTAGAAGTGATGTACCATATTTCGCGCAAGCCCCTACCCTTTCTTACTTCACCCTCATGGTTATTTCCCGTATTATAAAACAGAAATATCCTTCCTGCTGGATATTCCGGATCCATTAGATCCACTACCGGGGCAGCGTTCCCTGCCTGGAGCTTATCATAATCCGCTGCAACATTCAATCTCCCCCAGGTCTTGCCTTGGTCCTGACTGATCTTATAGACGATATCCACATTGCCATAATCTCCCGCATGATCAACCCTTCCTTCTGAGAAAGCGATCAGGTCTCCATTCTTATTCTTGATAATGGCAGGAATCCTATAGCTGGCATAGCCATCCTCCCCTGAACGGAAAACCACCGTTTCCTGAGCGGAAACAGCTGATATTAAGCATGCGGCAAATACTGATAAAAATAGTTTTTTCATATATAGTGTGTATTGATTTCTAATGATAAGGGATAAATGTAAACATCCATTTCGTTGGATTCTGCCAATCTTTCCCCTTAAAATCTCCGACTGGCAATTTGATCAATATATCGTTCCAGCCTTCTTTCAGCTGGATCATGCTTGGCTCCCTAAAAGAATAACCTTCATCGCTCAACGGCAATTCCAGACCACCTTTCTGTCCCGGATGTTTCCATTTCGGAGCAGGGATCTTCACGCCATTGACGAAAACCTGGCTGTGCAGATCATCCCAAGTCCCTTCAGCTGGTGAATCACTGGCATAAGAACGGGACAGGTTCGCAAAACCTATCCAAAATGGCTTTTCTTCTGCCTTTTCACTCCAGATCCTAGATCTCGCATAAAAGGTACTATTAGGCTTAGGCGAATCTATCACCCCCGGAATAATATCAGCCCACCAATGTCTCAAGACAATGGTCCCGCCAACTTGATTCTTATAAACTGAGAATTGATCTCCAAAAGGATCCTTTTCTATAGGAAACTCTTTCGCTAATTCGCCCCTATTATCATAAGGACCGATCATGTCCCAAAACATATCAGTTTGTCTTTGGTAAGGGAATGGAAGGTTGGCGAAATATTTTGATTTATGCGACAGGAGTCTTTTCTCAAATGCTGCAAATTCATGGAAAGCTTCTGTTTTTCTTTCCGGCAGAAA